>CAZKTS010000088.1:0-24005 GCA_964555735.1 uncultured Bifidobacteriaceae bacterium | reverse complement strand
GATACCGCGGATGCTAGGTGCCGGTCGGCGTGATCGGGTCACCGCCCGCGCGACGCAGCGCAGCGAGCGCGTCGTCGATCGACGCCACCGCCACGACCTTCATCCCGTCGGCATGCTCCCGTGCTTCCTTGGCCTCGCCCTTGGGGACCAGCATCAGCTGCACGTCGTTGGTGCGGGCCGTCACCGCCTTCTGCGCGACGCCGCCCACGATCCCCACCGAGCCGTCCGGCTGGATCGAGCCGGTCACCGCCACGCGCGTGCCCCCGGTGAGGCTGCCGGGCGTGAGGTCGTCGATGATCGCCAGGGTGAACGCGAGGCCGGCCGACGGCCCGCCCACGCGTGCGGTGTCGATGCTCACGTCGATCGGGAACTCCTGCGCCACGAAGTCCTGGGTCGCGATCCCGAGGAGCGCGGTGCCGTCGGCCGATCCGAGGCGAACGGTCACGTCCGTGCTGGTGCCGTCCCGGTCCACGGTCACCGTGAGGTCGTCGCCCGGCTGGTGGGCCTGCACGAGCGGGCGCACCTGCTCGTTGGTGGTCACCGGCTGGCCGTCGATCGCGGTGATGGTGTCGCCCTGCTCGAGGCGGCCGTCGGACGGGCCGTCGCACAGCACGTTGACGATCACCACGCTCGTGGTGCCGGGGTCGACCGCGTAGCCGAGCTTCCCGAGCGCCACCGCCGTGGCGGTGTCCTGGGACTGCTGCATGAGCAGCTCGTTGAGCCGGGCGCTCTCCTCGAAGCTGGCGCAGCCGAGCACCCGCTCCTTCTTCTCGATGCTCACGTCGCTGTCGAGCTGGGAGAACAGGTACCGCCACACCGTCGGCTCGTCGGTGCTGACCCGCACCGTGAGGAAGAGGAGATCGCCGGCGTCGGGATAGGTCTCGGCGCCCGAGATGCTGACCACGTCGTCGTCGAGGGGGGTGGCCTCCCCGGGCGAGATGATCACGTACGGCACCCGGATCACGTTGGCCGCGACCACGAGCACCACCACCGTCACCACCAGGGCGATGCCGAGGAACCGCCAGACCCGTCGGGGTCGACGCTCCGGCAGCGCCGGCGGAGGGGGCGGGAGTGCGGTGCCGATCTGCTCGCTCATCTGCCCCGCTCGTGATGGGCCCGCTCTGCGGGCGCGCTCGTCGTCGGTCCGGTCGGCTGGAGGTTCCGGTCGGAGGGCACGGTCTGGTACAAACCGAGCATGGACCGTCGGCGCAAGCCTGCCATGCGAGCCGGGGGCGGCAGCACGCGGGGCGGCGGCTGGGACGACGTCGGCGCCGACCTGGGTGACGACGTCGGCTTCGACGACGACTTCGACGACGAGGAGGAGTACGTCGTCCACGGCGGGTTCCGCTTCCTCCGCCGCACGTGGGCGCTCATCCGCTGGGTGGCGCTCATCCTCATCGTCGGTGCGGGTGTCGCGGCCATCATCGCCCTCGCGGCAGGTGGCCTCGTGACCCTCATCGACTCGAGCGTCTGAACCGGTTCGTCCCCATGGACGGGTTGCCGTCCGAAGACCCGGCCGTCACGCGTGCCGCGGACCTCGCCGCGGCCGGGCACCACGGTGACCTGACCGCCGACGCCGCGCAGCTCGCGGTGATCGCAGCCCGCGACGACGCCGACGGTCGCGTTCGGGCCGCCGCCATCGGTGCGCTCGTGCGCGCCGGCGACGCGGCTGCGGCTCGCACTGCGTGGAGCACCGGCGCCACCGACCTCGACGCCGACGTGCGCCGCCGAACCCTCGACCTCGGTCCCCTGCTCGCCGCGCGCGACCGTGCATCGGTCGCCGACGTCGCGGGCGCGGCCGTCGCCGCGCTCGCCGACGGCTCCGCACTCGTGGTCGTCGCCGCCGCCGCGGCCCTCGGGGAGCTCGGCGAGGCGGCGGTGCAGGCGGGCGGGGTCACGACACTCGCCGCGGTGGCGACCGACCACGCCGACGCGCTCGCGCGTGAAGCGGCGGTCGCGGCGCTGGGCGCCCTCGGTGACGACGGCGGTCTCGCCGCGATCCTCACCGCGTGTGGCGACAAGCCGGCGGTGCGCCGACGGGCGGTCCTTGCGCTCTCGCCGTTCGACGGCCCGGAGGTGGACGCCGCGCTCCGTCGGGCCCTCACCGACCGCGACTGGCAGGTCCGCCAAGCCGCCGAGGACCTCCTCGAGACCGAGGCTTAGCGCGCGAAGGGGCCTTGCTCGCCGTAGCGCTGGGTGGAGCCGCGGGGCCGGTCCATGAACATGTCGCGGAGGCGGTCGAAGCTCTCGAGGCACCGGCCGGCGCCGAGCACGACGGTCTCGAGCGGCATGTCGGCGAGCCGGACCGGGACGCCGGTCTCGTGCTCGATCCGCTTGTCGAAGCCGCGCAGCATCGCGCCGCCGCCGACGAGGTGGATGCCCATCTCGAGCAGGTCCTGCGCGAGCTCGGGGGGCGTCTCGGCGAGCGCCTGCTTCACCGCGCCCATCACCCGCAGGATCGGCTCCTCGCACGCCTCGCGCACCTCTTCGGGCTCGAGCACGACCGTGCGCGGCAGACCGCTCATCAGGTCGCGCCCGCGCACCTCGGCCTTGAACTCGTCGGCCGTCGGGTAGGCCGAGCCGATCGCGAGCTTGATCTCCTCCGCGGTGCGCTCGCCGACCGCGACGCCGTGGTCGCGTCGCAGGTACGCCGAGATCGCCGCGTCGATGTCGAAACCGCCGACGCGCACCGCCTGGAGGGCGACGATGCCGCCGAGCGAGATCACCGCCATCTCGCTCGTGCCGCCACCGATGTCGACGACCATGTTGCCGAGCGGCTCGTGGATGGGCAGCGACGCGCCGATGGCTGCGGCCATCGGCTGCTCGATGAGGTACGTCTGCTGCGCCCCCGCTCGGCGCGTGGCCTCGAGCACCGCGCGCTGCTCGACGTGGGTGATCGCCGACGGCACGCACACCAGCACCCGGGCGCGCTGGAGGCGGGTGATGCCCGCCCGGGCGAAGATGAGCCGGATCAGGCGCTGCGTGATCTCGAAGTCGGTGATCGCCCCGCCGCGCAGCGGCCGCACCGCGACGATGTGACCCGGCGTGCGCCCGATCATGTGCCACGCCTCGTGGCCCATCGCCAGCACCTCCTGGGTGCGGCTGTTCAGGGCGATGACCGTCGGCTCGTTGAGGATGATCCCCTGCCCACGCGCGTAGACGAGCGTGTTCGCGGTGCCGAGGTCGATGGCGAGGTCGCGGGACACGTCAGCTCGCCGCCACGGGGCGCACCGAATGGGAGCACTCGGCCCAGTCCGAGCCGTCGGCCCAGTGCTCGCGCTTCCAGATCGGCACGGTCTCCTTGAGGGTGTCGATCGCGAAGCGGGCGGCCTCGAACGCCTCGGCCCGGTGCGGCGAGGACGCCACGACCACGACCGAGGTCTCGGAGAGGTCGAGGTCGCCCGTGCGGTGCAGCAGGGCGATGCGGGCGGTGTCGGGCACCCGGCGTCGGGTCTCGGCGGCCACCTCGCCGAGGCGACGCCGCGCTTCGTCCTCGTAGGCCTCGTAGGTGAGGCCGGTGACGCCGTCGCGGCCCTCGGAGTGGTCGCGCACCACGCCGCTGAACGCGACGACCGCGCCCGACGACGGGGTGGTAGCCCACGTCGTGGCCGCGTCGACCGGCAACGGCTCGTCGGTGAGCGCGATCCAGTCGTCGCCGGTGGTGGGGGGCGCCAGCACGAGCGCAATGGTACTGAACCGGGTCCCGGGTGGGCCGTGGGCCGCGGCGGATCGGCCGAGGGCCGTCGATACCCTTTCGCGCGTGTCCGGCGAACCGCCCTCGGGGGACGAGGAGCAGCAGGGGCTTCACGGCGCCGAAGGTGCCGACGCGCCCGACGACCTCGACGACCCCGAGGCGTCCGGTCTCCCACCCCACCCCCTCGACCGGGTCTGGTTCCACCCGAGCGAGCTGAGCGCCCGTCTGGGCACCGAGGTGCCGGCGCCGGCACCGCCCCGGCCCCCCGGACGGGACTGGGGGCTCGCGGCGATCACCGCGGTGGCCGCGATGGTGGCCACGCTCGCCGTCGTCGCGGCGACCGGTGCCTTCTCCTCCGACGGCGGCAACCGCGAGCAGGCCTCCATCGCCACCTCGGTGCTCGGCCTCGGCGACGGACCGTCGGTCACCGACCTCGTCAGCGCGAACCACGGGAGCGTCGTCGCGGTCCGGGCGACGAGCACCGATCCGGCGGTCGCGCCGGTCACCGCGTCCGGCGTCGCGCTCAGCCGCACCGAGGTGCTCACCAGCGCCACGGTGGTGGCCGGCGCGCGAGCAGTCACCGTGGCGGCCGACGGCCGGGTGCTCACTGCCACCATCGCGGGCGTCGACCCGAGCACCGACCTCGCGCTCCTGCGGGTGCCAGACGCGGAGCTCACCCCCGGGACGTTCGGGACCTCCGACGACCTCGAGGTCGGTCAGACCGTGGTGGGGATCGGCATGGCAGGCGGCGACCACCGCTGGGCGGCCGAGGGCGTGGTCAGCTCGCTGGGTCGGCTGGTCACCTCCGGCGCGGGCGTCGTCATGGCCGGCCTGGTCGAGACGGACCTCCGGCCCGGCACCCCCGTGGCCGGCGGTGCGATCGTGGACGCCGAGGGCCACGTCGTCGGGGTCCTCACCGGCGCGGCCGCTGGGCGCGCGGTGCCGATCGACTGGGCACGCGACCTCGCCCAGGAGCTGGCCGCGAGTGGCCAGGTGCGCCACGGCTACCTCGGCGTGGACGCCACCGACGCCGGCGATCGGCCCGGGGGCGGTGCTCGCATCACCGTGGTCGCGCCCGACGGCCCCGCCGGCGCCGCCGGGCTCGCGCCCGGAGACGTCGTGACCACGCTCGCCGGCGATCGGGTCAGCGACGTCGCCGACCTCCTCGCCGCGGTGGCGCGACGCCACCCCGGCGACCCGGTCGACGTCATCGTCTGGCGGGGCGACGGCCGCAGCACGATCAAGGTGACGCTCGGCGAGCGAATGCTCGTCTCCACCCCTGTCGCCGCCTTCGCGAGGTGACCGGGCGGGTGACCGACGATTTGTGGGTTGCGGACCGGGCCGCGACCATGAGGGTCCGATGACCGACGATCGCGACCTCACCGAGCTCGATCGTGAGCTGCTGAATGCCGTCCAGTGGGACTTCCCGCTCGTGTCCCGGCCCTACGCCGCGCTGGGCGAGCGGCTCGGCATCACCGAGGCCGAGGTGCGCGAGCGCGTGGCGCACGTGAAAGACGCGGGCGTCCTGCGCCAGCTGTCCGCGATCTTCGACACCCGCGCCCTCGGGTACTCCTCGGCCCTGGTCGCGGCCAAGATCGATCCCGACCGCGTCGACGAAGCCGCCGCGGTGATCAGCGAGCACCCGGGTGTCAGCCACAACTACAAGCGCAACCACGCCTACAACCTCTGGTACACGATCGCGGTCCCTCCGGGTGAGTCGCTCGAGGCGCACGTCGACGTGCTCCACGAGGCTTCGGGCGCGCTGGTGACCCGGCGCCTGCCCACGCTGAAGCTCTACAAGATCGGCGTGAAGCTCGACATGACGGGCAAGACCGCCGCCGACGCCAAGACCGAGGTGCTCGAGCACGAGCGGCCCGAACGGCGCGAGCACATGGACGCGCCGCTCCTCACCGATCTCGAGGTCGCCACCATCCGTGTCGTCCAGGAGGACCTCCCGCTCGTGGAGCGTCCGTTCGCGGCGCAGGCCGAGCAGATCGGCTGCACCGAGGACGAGGTGCTGGCGATGCTCGCGTCGTTCAAGGAGCGCAAGCTGATGCGCCGGTTCGCCGCGGTGATGAACCACCGCAGCGCGGGTTACAAGGCCAACGCGATGGGCGTGTGGGCAGTTCCAGACGACGAGCTCGAGGCGATCGGCCCGCAGATGGCCGGCTTCGCCCGCGTCAGCCACTGCTACAAGCGGCCCACCTACGACGACTGGCCGTACTCGGTGTTCACGATGGTGCACGGCATGAACGCGCGCGAGTGCGAGGACACCATCGAGGCCATCAAGGCCGAGACCGGCATCGACGAGTACGCGCTGCTCTGGTCGGTCAAGGAGTACAAGAAGACGCGCGTGCGGTACTTCACCGACGAGTGGGACGCCTGGAACGCGGCGCACCTCGCGCCGGCCTGATCAGGCTCGGCGTCGTCGACGGCGGCGTCGACCCCACACGACCGACACCAGCAACGCGCCGAGCACGACCAGCACCACCCGAGCGATCGTCTTCGTCGGGTCGGGCGGGAGGTCGGCGACGGCTTCTCGGATGGCTGACTCGTTGGTGTGCTCGGGATTCCAACCCAGCGACTCGAGCTCGCTGGTGCTGAGCACCCAGGGGTGCACCAGGTAGGGCACGACGCCCGGCGGCACGTCACCGAGGCCGGCGGACCAGGTACGGGTGAGCACGCGCTCGAGCAGCTGGCGGGGCACGGCCGGGACGCCCGGCGCGGGGAGCAGCCGTTGCACGTGGTCGTGCTCGAGCCATCCCGCGCAGGCGACGTTGAACGTGCCGGGGTGGTCGGCGTGCACGACGAGCTCGAGGGCGCGCACGAGGTCGTCGACGTGCGCCACCTGCACCGGCGGGGCCGCGCCGCGCACCCGAAGTGGTGGTCGGCCGAGCACGAGGCGCGACGGGAGCCGCTCGGCACCCGGACCGAGCACCGGTGCGGTCCGGAGCGTGGTCACGACCACGCCCGGGTGGTCGCCGCGCCACTCGGCGAGCAGCCGCTCCACCTCCGCCGCTTGGACCGCGGGCGAGAAGCCCGGGTTCGGGCGGAGGGTGGCGTGCTCGTCGAGCGGCACCGGGTTGTTCTCCCACGCGCCGTAGATCGCCGCGCTCGACACGCGCACCACCTTCGTGACGCCCACCGCCGCCGCGGCATCGAGCACGCGGCGCGTGCCGTCGACGTTCACCCGGGCCATGAGTGCCTCGTCGGGGATCGGGTCGACGACCGACGCGAGGTGCACGAGCACATCGACGCCCTCGAGCAGCGGCTTCAGCTCACCGCGTGCGATGTCGGCGCGATGGAACTCCAGCGCGCGCACCCGGCGCTCGGGCTCCCGAACGTCGATCCCCACGATGCGCTCGACGGACGGGTCCGCCGCGAGAGCCAACAGCAGGCGAGCCCCGACGAGGCCGGACGCGCCGGTGACGGCGACCGTGGTCATGCTTCATACACTTGCCGCGTGGCCGACGATCCTCAAGGCGGGGCCGACAACCCCGACGAGCCCGACGATCCCTTCGGGAACGAGGCCGGGTTCGGCGGCATCCCCGGCTTCCCGGTGATCCCTGGCTTCGACCTCTCGAACCTCGACGTCAACCAGCTCATGCGCATGCTCCAGTCGCCCGGTCCGGTCAACTGGGACATCGCAATGCAGCTCGCGTCCACCGTCGCAACCGAGGGACAGAACGAGCCGCTGGTCGACGCAGCGGCGCGCGCGCAGCTCGACGAGCTCGCGCACGCGGCCGAGACCTACGTCGTGGCCGCCACCGGTCTCGCCGCGACCTTCAGCGCACCGGTGCGCGCGCTGGACCGTCGGGAGTGGGCCGCGCTCCATCTCGACGCGCTGCGACCTGTGCTCGAAGCCCTCGCCACCACCCTCGGCGGCGCGTTCGACCCGTCCGGCTTCGGAGACGCCGGGTTCGGTGAGGAACCCGACCCTTCGCTCGCGTTCGATCCTGCCAACCCGCTGGCGAACCCGATGGGCCTGCTGCCGATGCTCGCGCCGGTGCTCCTCGGCATGCAGGCCGGCTCGATGGTGGGCTACCTCGCGCAGCACGCGCTCGGTCGCTACGACCTCCCCTTGCCCGCGTCCGACGCGCCGTCGCTCGGGTTCGTGGTGCGCAACCTCGACGAGTTCGAGTCGGCGTGGTCCCTCGACCGCACCGACCTCCGCTTCTACGTCGCCATCCACGAGGTCGTGCACGCGGCGGAGCGATCGGTGCCCTGGGTGCGGGAGCGGCTCGTGGAGCTCGCGATCGAGTACGTGTCGGGGTACGAGGTCGACCCGACCATCCTCGAGCTGCGCCTCGGCGACGTCGACCCGTCGGATCCCGCCGCGATCCAGCAGCTCGCCGAGCGTCCCGAGCAGCTCCTCGGCGCCATGCAGTCCGACCGCCAGCGCGCGGTGCTCGAGCGAATCCGGGTCTTCCACGCGGTGCTGGAGGGGTACGCCGACTCGATCCTCGAGCGCGTCGGGAGCCCGCTGATCCCGTCGTTCGCGCAGATCCACGAGGCCATGGCGCGCCACCGCATCGAGCGCGGGGAAGCCGAGAAGTTCGTCGAGGGTCTGCTCGGGCTCGCGGTCGGGCGCGAAGACTACGAGCGCGGTGCGGCGTTCTGCGCGGGCGTGATCGAGCGCGCCGGCACCGACGGCCTCAACCGACTGTGGGAGCGCGCGTCGATGGCACCGACACCGAACGAGCTCGACGCGCCGGGCCTCTGGCTCGCCCGCATCGAGCTCGACCTGGACGAGCCTGAAGGGGACGGGAGATGAGCGGGAGCGGAGTCGTGGCCGGACGGCCGGGACGACGGAGCGGGAGCGTGGGGAGATGAGCGGGAGCGTGGGGAGATGAGCGGGAGCCGGTTGCGGATCGGGGTGCTGGGTGCGGGGGTGATGGGCAGCGGGATCGCGCAGGTCACCGCGACCGCGGGCTACCCCACGGTGTGCTTCGACGTCGAGCCCGCCGCGCTCGAGCGTGGGCGCGAGCACGTCACCACGGGCCGTTACGGCCTCGACGGCGGTGTGGAGCGCGGCAAGATCACGCGTGACCAGGCCGACGCCGCCCTCGAACGGCTCACGTTCAGCGACTCGTTCGACGACGCCGCGAACACCGACCTCGTCATCGAGGCGATCCCCGAGCGCCTCGACCTGAAGTGAAGGTCTTCCGCGACCTCGACGCCGCCGCGCCGCCCACCACGATCCTGGCGTCGAACACGTCGGGGTTCCCGATCGCGGCGATGGCCGCGGCCACCGACCGGCCCGACCTCGTCATCGGATGGCACTGGGCATCACCCGCGGTCGTGATGAAGTTCGCCGAGATCGTCAGGACGCGCTCGACGGCCGACACGACGGTCGAGACGGTCGTCGCGGTGGCGACCGCGTGCGGCAAGAACCCGATCGTGATCAACGACGTGTCGACGTCGTGGGGCTTCGTCGCGAACCGCATCTACGGCGCGATGCTCGCCGAGGCCACCCGCGTGATCGCCGAAGGTGTCGCGACCCAGGAGCAGGTCGACCAGCTCATGGTCGACTGCTTCCGCTGGCCCACCGGCCCCTACGGCATGGTCGCCGGCGCCGGATCCGGTTGGTCCTGAGGGCCCGGAGCGGGGCTCAGAACCACGTGTAGGCGTAGGGCAGCGGCGAGGACGCGAACATCGCGTCGGCACACCCAAGGGCGCCGTCGGTCCGCTCCTCCGCGAGCCCGGCCGCCGCCAGCTCCGACCACCGGGCGCCGCCGAGCCACACCGCCGACAGCGCGGCGACGTCGGCCGCGAGGTCCGCGGCCGCGTCCGCCCGCGCGCACGACGCACCCGCCGGTCCGCCCTCCAGCAGAAAGGTGCCGTCGGCGGCACTGCCGGGGCGCGCCGGGTCGCGCACCTCGAGCACGACACGCCCGTCGGCCGCGTACGTGCGCGCGCCGAGCGCGTTGGGAACGTCGAGGAGGCGGTGCCAGACCCAGTCGTGCACCTCGGTCGGCCACGCCGGGCGCGGTGATCGCAGCAGCCACGGCAGCGCCGAATCGAGCGGGGTGTGGAAGGCCTTCACCGTGCGCACGAGGTCGATCTCGGTCAGGTACTGCCAGAGCGCGTGCTCGGCGTCCGGCGTGGTCGCGACGAGGTCGACGACGTTGACCGTGTGGGAAGGCTCGGGATCCCAGCGATCCTTGACGCCGTAGAGCACGTACCCGTCGGCGGTGCCGGCCGGCGACTCGAACACGACGTCGAACCGCGTGCCGAACTGCTTGTCCCACTGCACGTCGGTCCACCACGCGGCGGGCCGTGAGACCGAACCCGGACGCGCCGCGTGCACCCGGTCGAAGATGTCGATCTCGATCGGGCGGCCGTCGTCGGGCTCCACCAGCCGCAACCTGCCCTCGGGGCGCGCGCGCGTGAACTCGACGTCGCGAGTGTCCATCGAGACGCGTCCGACGCGCGTGGTGACCCCGAACCCGTACCGCCCGTAGATGCCGCCCTCGCTCGCGGTGAGCATCGCGACGGGCTCGCCACGCTCGACGGCATCGTCGAGGAGGCGGTCCATCATCGCGGTGAGGACCCCGCGACGACGGTGCGTCGGCAGGACGGCCACCGCGCTCACGCCGGCCGCATCGAGGGAGGCGCCACCCGGGACGGTCAACCGCAGCGAGTAGTTCCGGCTCGTGCCCACGAGGTCGTCGCCCTCGAACGCACACGCCGTGCGGTCGAGGTCGAGGCGCCGCCAGCGCGCCGCCTCCTCGAGCCACGTGGAGCCGTCCTCACCGAAGCCCGCCGCGTCCGTGCGCACCATCGCGGCGAGCTCGTCCTCGCGCACCGCGCGCACCACGACATCGGAGGTCTCGGCCATGCGTCGATGCTCGCACGCCGCATCGTCCCGCGCGCACCGGTTTGGCGGGCTCAGCTGCCGCCGGGGAACGCCTCGGGCTGGGTGCGGTCGGGTTGGGTGCGGTCGGGTTGGGTTCGATCAGGCTGCGTGCGGTCGGGATCGGTGCGGTCGCCGGGTCGGTCGGGCGGGTCCGGACGGGTGCGCGTGCGTTCGCGGCGACGTTTCGACGCCGCCTTCCGCCGCCCGGCGCGTGACTTGTCGCGTCGAGTCCGGAGCTCGCGCCGCGCCGCGCCGAACGCCTTGTCCACGACCTGGGGCCGGATGGTGGTGCGATAGACCCGCCCCCGGGCGGCGCGGAGCGCGGCGTAGTACGAGACCGCAGCGAAGATGAGCACGGCCGCGAGGACGAACAGCCCAGCCTGCTCGGTGGCCGGGATGAGCGCCAGCAGCGCGCCGACCACCCACGCCACCTGGAAGCGCGTCTCGAACCGGGCGAACGCGCGGCCGCGCGCGGCGTCCGGACCGTCGCGCTGCAGCAGGCTGTCGAACCCGAGTCGTCCGGCCGCCGCGCCCACAGCGACGGCGAGTCCGGCCACCGCGTTGCCGATGATGCCGCCCATCATCGCCCCGAGGAGGACCATCACCGCGGTGGTGAGCATCGACGCCGCGAGGATCGTCTCCTCGCGCACGCGCTCTCGGAGCAGCGGCGCGACCAGGTTCCCCCCAAGCGCGCCGATGCCGTAGAAGACGGCGAAGACGCCGAGACCGAACGTGTCGTCCTTGAACTGGAACGCAGAGAACAAGACGATGAAGCCGACCGCGCCGCGACCGACGGCCATCGCGCTCCCGGCGAGCAGGATGCTCGGCTGGTGGATCTCCTCGTCCTCGAGCTCCTTCTGCTCCTCGTCCTGCACGATGTTGGTGCGGGGGATCTTCAGCGACAGCACCGCCGCGCCGGCGAACACCAACATGGCGAGGATCAACGAGATCCGGGCGTCGAAGATCGCCTGGAGCGCGAACGCCGGCGCACCGCCCACCATGCTGGCGATGAAGCTGATGACGGCGAGGCGCGAGTTCGCGCGGACGAGCTCCTCGTCGTTGTCGACCAGCGCCGGCACGAGCGCGCTCCGCGCGACGGCGTAGGTCTTCTGGAACACGAGGATCCCGAACGCGAGCGGGTACATCAGCAGGCCCTCGGGCGAAGGCTCGATGATGAACTGCGCCATGGCGAGGCACAGCAGCGACCGGACGATCGCCGAGACGAACACCATGAGGCGCCGACCGCCCTTGATGCGGTCGAGTGCCGGGCCCATGATCGGCGCGACCACGGCGAACGGCGCGAGCGTCAGCAGCAGATAGAGGAGGATGTCGCCCCGCGCGCTGTCGCTGGGCTGGGCGAAGAAGAGGGAGCCGGCGAGCGACGCCGCCACGCACGCATCCCCGCACACGCTCGCCGCGTGCGTCGCCACGAGACGCGCGAACGGCGTCGGTGGCAGGAAGCGGGGATCTTCGGTCATCCCGGTCGAAGGTACTCCGGCCCGTCGCCGGCGCTGGTCCCTCGCCATGGACCCGCCCCCATACCCGGCGCCGCGCGCGCTCACACCGGGTGCGCCAACGTTCACCGTCCCGTCACCCGGGCGCCATGGGCCGTCCGACGGCCCGGCCGGTAGGATCGGGTGATGGCCGGGCCCGGCGCCACGGCTTCTCTGCCTGCGGCGCGCTACCTCAATCGTGAGCTCTCGTGGCTCGAGTTCAACGCGCGCGTGCTCGCCCTCGCCGAGGACCAGCGCCGGCCGCTGCTCGAGCGGGCAAAGTTCCTCGCGATCTTTGCGAGCAACCTCGATGAGTTCTTCGAGGTGCGCGTCGCCGGCCTTCAGGAGCAGCTCGATGCGGGCGTGCGCACCCGCTCCCCCGACGGCCTCGACCCGGCCGAGGCCATCCGGCTCATCCGCGCGCAGGTCCGCGAGCTCATGGACCGCCAGACCACCGCGTTCACCAAGGACGTCGCCCCGGCGCTCGACGAGGCCGGCATCCGCTTCCCCGACTGGGTGGAGCTCGACGCCGCCGATCGGGCCGAGCTCGCCAAGGTCTTCGAGGACCGCGTCTACCCGGTGCTCACGCCGCTGGCGGTCGACCCGTCGCACCCGTTCCCGTACATCTCCAACCTCTCGCTCAACCTCGCGGTCGTGGTGCGCGACCCCGGCTCGAAGGAAGAGCGGTTCGCCCGCGTCAAGGTGCCGCCCGCGCTCCCCCGGTTCGTCGCCCTCGCCGACGGCGAGCGGTTCGTGCCGCTCGAGCAGCTCATCGCCGCGCACCTCGACCGGCTCTTCCCCGGGATGGAGGTGCTCGCGCACCACCCGTTCCGGGTGACCCGCGACGCCGACTTCGAGCTCGAGGACGAGGACGAGGACCTGCTCGAGGCCATCGAGACGGTCCTGCACCAGCGCACGAAGTTCGGGCAGATGGTGCGCCTCGAGGTCGACGCGTCGATGTCCGACGAGGTGCTCCAGGTGCTCTGTCGCGAGCTGGAGCTGCCCGAGAGCGGCGTCGTGACCGTCGACGGCCCGCTCGACCTCAGCGGTCTGTGGCAGGTCGTCGCGCTCGACCGTCCGGACCTCCTCGACGAGCCGTGGCTGCCCCAGACCCAGCCGGCCCTGGCGGGGACCGACGAGCTCCCGGCCGACATCTTCCGCGTCCTGCGCGGCGGCGACGTCCTCGTCCACCACCCGTACGACTCGTTCACGACGTCGGTCGAGGCGTTCGTCCGCCAGGCGGCCGCGGATCCCAACGTGCTCGCGATCAAGCAGACGATCTACCGCACCGCCGGCGCCGAGAGCTCGATCGTCCGCTCACTCGTCGACGCCGCACGCGACGGCAAGCAGGTCGTCGCCCTCGTCGAGCTCAAGGCGCGCTTCGACGAGCAGGCCAACATCGAGCGGGCGCGCCTGCTGGAAGAGGCGGGCGTGCACGTCGTGTACGGCCTCGTCGGTTTGAAGACGCACGCCAAGATCCTGCTCGTGGTGCGCCAGGAGGCCGACGGCATCCGGCGCTACTGCCACGTGGGCACAGGCAACTACAACCCCAAGACCGCCACGCTCTACGAGGACCTCGGCCTCCTGACCGCCGACCCCGCGGTCGGCGACGACCTCACCGAGCTCTTCAACCACCTCACCGGCTACAGCCGGCCGACGCGCTACCGCAAGCTGCTCGTCGCGCCCGAAGACGTGCGGCCGGGCCTGCGCGACCGCATCCGCGCGCAGGCCGCGCTCGGCGAGCAGGGGCGCATCATCCTGAAGATGAACAGCCTCGTCGACCCCGAGCTCATCGACGAGCTGTACGCGGCGTCCGCCGCGGGCGCCGAGATCGACCTCATCGTGCGCGGGATCTGCTGCCTGCGGCCGGGGCAACCCGGGCTGTCGGAGCGCATCCGGGTGCGCTCGATCGTCGGGCGCTACCTCGAGCACTCCCGCGTGTACCGCTTCGGCGCCGACCCCGACACCGCCGAGTACCTCATCGGTTCGGCCGACTGGATGCCGCGCAACCTCGACCGCCGCGTCGAGGCGCTCATCTCGGTCGAGGAGCCCCGGCTCAAGGCGCGCCTCGCCGAGATCCTCGCCGTCGATCTGGTCGACGACGTCCTCGCGTGGGAGCTCGCCGCCGACGGCACGTGGCACCAGGTCGACACCACCGTCGGCATCGAGACGCACGAGCGCCTCCGCGAGCTCGCCACCGAGCGCGCCCGCGCCCGCTGACCCCGCACCTGGCACCCTCCACGCGATGAAGCAGCGCGAGCGCGAGGTCAAGCTGCTCGCGCCCCAGGACTTCGAGCTCCCACCGCTCGCCGACGCCGACGCCGACGTCTTCGCCGGGCCGCCCGAGCGGGTCGAGCTCGACGCCACCTACTACGACACCGACGACCTCCGCCTCGCCCGCGCCGGCGCGACCGTGCGCCACCGCAGCGACGAGGGCTGGGTCGTGAAGCTCCCCGCCCTGCGCAACGGCGCGGGCGACGGCGCCGTCCTGGCGCGTGACGAGCACCACTTCGGCGGGAAGCCGGGCACGATGCCCCCCGAGGTGCCCGATCTCGTGCACGCCCTGCGGCGTGACCGCGAGCTCGGTCCGGTCGCCGAGCTGCACACGACCCGCACCACGGTGCGACTGCAGGACGCGCAGGGTCGCGATCTGGCGGTGGTGACCGATGACCTCGTGCAAGTCGCCGGCGCGACCGTGGCCGTGCCGTCGTTCCGCGAGCTCGAGGTCGAGCTCACCGACGCCACCACCAAGGCCCAACGGACGTTCGTCGTCGATCGCCTGCGCGCTGCGGGTGCCGGCGACCCCGACCCCACGCCGAAGCTGGTCCGGGCCCTCGGGTGGCGCGCCGGGGAGCCGGCCGACGTCGTCGTCCCCGCCGCGGGCCATCCGCCTCAGGCCGGCGAGGTCGTCCGCTACGCGATCGCGGCGTCTGTGGCGAAGCTGGTCCAGCACGATCCCGGGGTCCGCATCGGCGACGACGCCGAGGACGTCCATCAGGCGCGGGTCGCGACCCGTCGGCTCCGCTCGCACCTCCGCACGTTCCGTCGGCTCGTCGACGAGCAGTGGGCCGAACAGCTGCGCGACGAGCTGGCGTGGCTCGCCGACGTCCTCGGTGGTGTGCGCGACGCCGACGTGCTCCTCGAGCGGCTCGCGGCGAACATCGAGCGGCTCCCGGAGCCCGATCGCGAGCCGGCCGAGCGGCTGCTCGACGTGCTCCGCGGCGATCGTGAGGACCGCCGAGTGCTCCTGCTCGAGGCCATGCGCAGCCCGCGCTACGTCACGCTGCTCGACCGACTCGTGGAGGCCGCGCACCGACCGCGTCTTCCCCTTCGCATCGGCGACGAGGACGATGCCGAGATCCTGCGCGCGGTGGTTCGCCGGCCGTGGACCAAGCTCGAGGATGCGATCGACGCGCTGCCCGAGCACCCGTCCGACGACGAGCTCCACCACGTGCGAATCGTCGCCAAGCGGGCCCGCTACGCCGCGGAGGCGGTGGAGCCGGCCTTCGGCAAGCGGGCACGGGGCGTGGCCAAGGCGGTGACCGCGGTCCAGGACGCGCTCGGCGAGCACCAGGACGCGGTGGTGGCGGCAGAGTGGCTGCGACGGACTGCAGCGCGCACGCGCGACGAGAGCGTCGGCTTCGCGGCCGGGCAGCTCGCCGCGCTCGAGCATGCGGCTGCGATCGATGCGCGCGACACGTGGACGGCGCCGTGGAAGGCGGCGCGCAAGAAGCGCGTCGTGGGCTGGCTGCTGTGATTGGCTGGTGGAGATGAGCAGCAAGGCAGAGGTGCGCGCGGCCGGCGGCATCGTCTGTCGGGTCGGCGCACATCACCTGCGGCGTCGGCTCGAGGTCGCGCTGGTCCATCGGCCCCGGTACCACGACTGGACGTTCCCGAAGGGCAAGCGCGACGGCAGCGAGACCGACGAGCAGACCGCCCTCCGGGAGGTAGAGGAGGAGACTGGCCTGCGCTGCACCCTCGACACCGACCTCGGCGAGGTCCGCTACCGAGACGGGCGGGGTCGCCCCAAGGTCGTGCGGTACTGGTCGATGGTGCCGCTCGAGGGACAGCTCGACCACGCCTTCGTCCCCAACCGGGAGGTCGACGAGGTGCGCTGGTGCAGCCCCGCCGCCGCGGGCAGACTCCTGACCTACGAGCACGACCTCGTGCTCTTGGACCGTCTTCCCCGGGGGCTTCGTGACCGTCTACCTGGTGCGCCACGCCAAGGCCGGAAGTCGTCAACGGTGGGACGGTCCTGACGACCAGCGTCCGCTGACCAAGCCCGGACGCGCGCAGGCCGACGCGCTGTGCGAGCTGCTGCTCCGCGAGCCCATCGCTCGAGTGGTGTCGAGCCCCTACGTGCGGTGTCGCCAGACCGTCGAGCCCCTCGCGCAGCAGCTCCGGCTCCCGGTCGACCTCTCGGACGCCCTCGCCGAGGGGGCGCCACTCCAGGAGGCGCTGCGCCTCATCGAGAAGGTCGACGACGAGCACGGTGTCCTGTGCACCCACGGTGACGTCATGGGCGACGTGCTCGATCACGCCCGGCGCCACGGTGCCGACGTCGACGACGGCGGCATCGAGAAGGGCTGCACCTGGGCGCTGGAGCTCGAGGCCGGTGCGGTGATCGCGGCGCGCTACCTCCCTGCCCCTCGGTGATCGTCCGCGACCTCGACGATCTCCTCGCCGTGCTCGCTCGCGGGGCACGGGTCGACGACGGCGAAGATGTCGATCTCCTCGCCCATGCGCTCCAGTGCGCCGACCTCCTGGCGACCCGGGCCCCCGACGACGTCGAGCTCCAGGTCGCGGGACTCGTCCACGACGTCGGCACGATCCTGGAGCCCGACCGGCCGGCGACGCATGCGGCGACGGGAGCGCACGCGGTGGAGGCACTCCTCGGTGTGCGGGTCGCGCGGCTGGTGCGCGGCCACGACACCGCGAAGCGCTACCTCGTCGCGACGGACGACGCGTACCGATCCCGGCTGAGCGACGTCAGCATCGCGACCCTGGACGCGCAGGGAGGCGTGCTCACGCCCGCCGAGGTGACCGCGTTCGAGCATGGAGTGGACGCCGACGCGCTCGTCACGCTGCGCCGGGCCGACGACGACGCGAAGGTCGCGGGTGCGCCGACCCGCAGCCTCGACGACTGGCGCGACACGATCGAGCGTCTGACCCGCTGAGTCGCGTCAGACGACGAACGTCGCCGGGAGCGCGCGGACGTCGGGAAGCACGTGGGTGTGTGGCGCCACCACCAGCTCGTCGAGACCATGCGCGCCACCGAGAACGCCGACCACGAAGCCCGCGCCGGCGCGGGTACCGGCAACCAGATCGCTCACCGTGTCCCCGACGACGCCCACAACGCTGAGGTCCTCCAAGCCGAGCAGGCGGGCCGCCGCGACCACGCTGTCGGGATGCGGCCGACGTCGCGCGCCGCGCTGCTCTGGTACGACCGCGTCGAGCTCGCCGTTCCACCCCAAGGCACTGACCAGGTGCTCCGTCAGCGGGGGGTCCAGCCCGGCCGAGAGGGCGACGCGGACGCCCGCGCACCGGAGTGCTCTGATGGCGAACACCGCGCCCGGGACCGGCTCGACGTCTCCCTGGTCGAGCGCCGAGACGAAGGCAGCCTCGAAGATCCGATGGGCCCAGCGCGCCCGGTCGTCGTCGCCGAGGAGGAGTGCGAACATCCCGAGGGTCGGACAACCCGCCAAGGCATAGAGCGCGAAGCGACGCGCTCGTTCGTCGTGCCCGCCGGGCACCATCTGGACTTCGTCCAGCGCCTCGACGATGGCCGTCTCGAACGCACCCTCCAGCCGAACCGTCGTACCGACGGTATCGAGCACGATGCCGCGCAGCGTCGAGCGCGGTGGCGGCTCCCCCAAGGTCGAATCTCGCGACTGCGCCAGCACCGTTCGCACGATCCGAGCGTGCCCTCACCCTCGTCCGGACGCAACGACCGCGGCCGAGGGTTCGCCTGACGTTCACCGCGCGGTCACGGTCTCATCGTCGCCTCGCGGTACGGTCGCAGTGATGCGAGTCCTGGTGACCAACGACGACGGGGTCGAGGCGCCGGGGTTGCACGCACTCGCCGTCGCGATCGTCGACGCCGGCCACGAAGTCGTGGTGGTGGCACCGAGCGGCGAGCGCTCCGGAAGTGGCGCGGCGATCGGCCGCCTCCACCGCTCGGGTCCGGTCGCGTGGACGCCGGTCACGTGGAACGACCTCCCGGGCACGGCAGTCCACTCCGTCGACCTGCCGCCCGCCGCGGCCGTGTACGCCGGCTGCCTCGGAGCGTTCGGGCCCCGACCGGACCTGGTCGCGTCCGGGGTCAACCCCGGCCTCAACCACAGCCACCTGGTGCTTCACTCAGGCACCGTGGGCGCAGCGCTCACGGCGTCGGTCCTGGAGATCTCGGCCGTCGCCGTGAGCATCGGCTGGGGCGAGGAGGAGGTGTGGCCCACGGCGGCCACGCTCGCGGCCCGATCACTCGGGTGGCTCGCCGCAGCACCACGCGGCACGACGCTCAACCTCAACGTCCCCAACGTCGCGCTCGCCGACGTCGCCGGCACCAAGGTGGCGAACCTCGGCGGCTTCAACGAAGAGTGGAAGGCCACCACCAGCCCGGGCGAGCTGCTGCTCGAGTTCGTCGGACACGCCCACGAGCCCGAACCCGACACCGACCTCGCGCTCGTGCGTCAGGGCTACGCGGCGGTCACGGTGCTCGTCGGACCAGGCGGCGACCTGGCCCTCGGACGCGAGGCGGCCGCGGCCATCGGCCGCGGCCCCTGATCATCCGCTCGCGGCGCGTGCGCGTTCCGGGTTCTCGAACCGGTAGCCCACGCCCCGCACCGTGACGATCGACGCCGGGTGCGCGGGGTCGGGTTCGATCTTCGACCGGAGGCGCTTGATGTGCACGTCGAGCGTCTTGGTGTCGCCGTAGTAGTTGGGCCCCCAGACGCGATCGATCAGGACGTCGCGCGTGAGCACTCGACCCGCGTTCAGCAGCAGGATCTCGAGCAGCTCGAACTCCTTGAGCGGCAGGGGCACGAGATCGCCGCGGACGTGCACCTCGTGGCGCGCGACGTCGAGGCGCACGTCGCCTACGTCGATGACGTCGACCCCTGACTCCACCGACGGTCCGCTCGTGACGGGAGCCCGCCGCAAGGCCGCCCGCACCCGCGCGACCAGCTCTCGGAGCCGGAACGGCTTCGTGACGTAGTCGTCGGCGCCGACCTCGAGCCCCACGACCGCGTCGATCTCGGCGTTGCGCGCGGTGACCATGATGATCGGCACCTGCGAGTGCGTCCGGAGCTCACGGCACACGTCGACCCCCGACATCTGCGGGAGCATGACGTCGAGGAGGACCAGCGACGGTCGCGCCGCGTCGAACTTCGCCAGCGCCTCCGCGCCATCGGCCGCGGTCTCCACGATGAAGCCCTCGCGCTGGAGGGCGACGGAGAGCGCGTCGCGGTACGACTGCTCGTCGTCGACCACGAGGATCGTGGGCGGGTCGCCGGCCATCAGGATGCCTGCGCCATCTTGTCGGCGTGGTCGCCGGCGAGCGGCATGACGAAGCGGAAGGTGGAGCCGACGCCCTCGGTCGACTCGACCGAGACCTCCCCGCCGTGCGCCTGAGCCACGTGGCGGACGATCGACAGGCCGAGGCCGGTGCCACCGGTCGCTCGACTGCGCGCCTTGTCGACGCGGTAGAAGCGCTCGAAGATCCGCTCGAGGTCCTTCGTGGGGATCCCGATCCCCCGGTCACGCACCTCGATGGCCACTCGGCCCTCCAGCTCCCGCGCGCCGATCTCCACCGCCGCACCCTCGTCCGAGTACTTGATCGCGTTGTCGAGCAGGTTGGTGATCGCGCTGAGCACCTGGGTCCGGTCGCACTCGATGGCGAGGTGCTCCGCCGGTTCGTGCTCCAGCAGCGGGATGCCTCCTGCGAGGGCGAGAGGCCGGACCCGATCCGCGGCCTCGGCCAGCAGCAGGCGCACGCTCACGCGCTCGCGAGTGGGGGACTCCTGGGCCTCGACCAGGCTGAGGTCGAGCAGGTCGTCGACGATGCGGGCGAGCCGATCGGCCTCGCGGAGCACCTGCTCGGACAGGCTCTTCACCACGGTGGGATCATCGGCCGAGCTGATGGTCTCGGCGAGCAACGCCAACGCGCCGATCGGCGTCTTGAGCTCGTGGCTGACGTTGGCCACGAAATCACGGCGCACGCTCTCGACCCGGCGCAGCTCCGTGACGTCACGCACGAACGCCACCGCGCCCACCCGGCGATCACCCAGGTTGAGCGGAAGCGCCCGCACCATCAGGACCTCACGCGGCGGACCGAAGAGCGGCAGCTCCCGTTCGCTGGTCTCCCCGGCAACCGCGCGCTCGAGCAGCCGCATCATGAGCTCCTCGGCCACCGCGTCCGAGTGACGGGCCTCGTAGAAGCGGTCGGCCGCGGCGTTGCGGTAGAGCACCCGGCCGGTCTCGTCGACGAGGACGACGCCGTCGGCGACCCCTTCGAGCGCCTGGGCGAAGCGGTCGCGCTCGTCCTCCACCTCGGTGACCCGGGCTTGCGCACGACGCTGGATGCCGGCGTGCTGGCGTTCGGCTTCCCTGCGAACGCGGCGCGCCGCGATCATCGACACGACCCCGAAGATCGCGATGACCACAGCGACGACGATCACAACCACGTTGATGCCTTCAAGTGTTCCGCGAGGCGGCGCCTCGCGCGCGGATCAGCCGAAACGACCAGTGATGTACCCCTCCGTACGCTGATCCGACGGCTGCGTGAAGATCGTGTTCGTGTCGTCGAACTCGACGAGCCGACCGACTCGACTCGCGTCGTCGCGCACATCCGTCGTGATGAACGCAGTCATGTCGGACGCGCGAGCGGCTTGCTGCATGTTGTGCGTGACGATGACGATCGTGTACTCGCGCTTGAGCTCCTCCATGAGGTCCTCGATCTTCGCGGTGGCGATCGGGTCGAGGGCCGAACAGGGCTCGTCCATGAGGATGACGTCGGGCGAGACGGCCAGGCAGCGCGCGATGCAGAGCCGCTGCTGCTGGCCACCCGAGAGCGCGAACGCGCTCTCCTTGAGCTTGTCCTTCACCTCGTCCCATAGCGCGGCGCGGGTGAGGGCGTGCTCCACGACCTCGTCGAGACCCCGCTTCTGACCCATGAGGCGCGGACCGAACGCGATGTTGTCGAAGATCGACTTCGGGAAGGGATTCGGCTTCTGGAACACCATGCCGATGCGGCGACGGACCTCGACCGGATCGACCTTCGGGCCGTAGAGGTCGACGCCGTGGTAGTTGATCGTGCCGCGCACGGTGGCGCCGTCGATCAGGTCGTTCATGCGATTGAGGGAGCGCAGGAACGTGCTCTTGCCGCAGCCCGACGGCCCGATGAGCGCAGTGATCTGTCGGGCGCGGATGTCGAAGGTGATCCCTTCGATCGCGGTCTTGGTGCCGTAGCTCACCGCGACGTCGCGCATCTCGAAGACGACCTCTTCGGCCTTCTCCTGCTCGGGGGTGGGGTCGCCCGGGTGGTGCACGACCTCGGGCGGGTTCATCACGGCGTGCGACATCGTGTCGTCGCTCCCTGCGGCTTCGGACGTCATCGGCGTGACGAACCCCTCGTCTGCATCGGCTGGCGCAGTGCGTGCGGCATCGGTCGCCGGCGCTGCGCCGACCGATCCAGCATCGCGGCTGCGCGAACGCCGGGCAAACAGGGGGCTGGTCGCGCACATGACGAGGCGGGCATCGCTCGCAGAGGGTAGGTGCGCCCGCCGGACGGACGTTGCACGGGGGGTGGAGCGCCCCTGAACGGCAGGTGAACAGTGCCCGCGGGACCTGGCCGCGGAATGCACACCGCGGGTCGGGGGGACACAATGCACCTGATGACGGACGCAACCGCCCCCACCCCGGAAGGCCCCCAGGAGGTCCGGCGCTCGTTCGCCGAGCACCTCGACGAGGTGCGCAACGACGTCGTGAAGCTCACGGGCCTCACGACCGAGGCGATCGGCGCCAGCACCCAGGCGCTCCTGGACACCGACCTCGGCGCCGTCGAGCGGGTGATCGGCAACGACAACCGCATCGACGAGCTGAAGGAAGCCATCGAGCTCCGGGTCTACGGCATGTTCGCCACGCAGCAGCCGATGGCCGGCGACCTGCGCACCCTCCTCGCGGTGCTCCGCATCCTCCAGGAGGTGCAGCTCACCGCCGACCTCACCGTGAGCATCGCCAAGTCGGCCCGCCGCCTCTACCCGACGCAGCTCCCGCCGAAGGTCCGGGGCCTGCTCGAGCGGATGGGCGCCCAGGCGAGCATCCAGCTCAACCTGGCGGTCGACGCCTTCGCCGACCTCGACGAGGCGATCGCCGCGGCGCTGCCCGACATGGACGACGTCATGGACGACCTCCAGAAGGACCTCTTCCGGGCGATCTTCGAGACCTGCTCCAACGACGAGGCCGGCCTTCAGCAGGCCGTCCAGCTCGCGCTGATCGGGCGCTTCTTCGAGCGCATCGCGGACCACGCCGTGCTCATCGGCGCCTGGGTCCGGTTCATGATCACCGGCGAGTTCCCGTCGCGAGTCGACCAGCAAGACGGCGGCGCGGCCTGAGGGGCACTCCCCTCTCCAGGTCGGATCCGCTCGCCGCCGGGATACCCGGCGTCGCCCTCCGGGACGCTCCTCCTCCCCTTTTCTTGGAGCGCTGTTCACCTGGCGTTCAGACGGTCGGCGGCTCCGCGCCACCCCTCTTCTCTACGTTCCCGAGGCAATGACCAACGCCATGGGAGGAATCCATTGATCCGCAACCACCGACGCGCGCGCGTGCTCGTCGCCGCAGTGAGTGCGCTGGCCGTCTCCGGCCTCGCGTTCGCCGGCACGGCCGCCGCCCAGGGCAGCAATGAGGTGAGCGTGTCCGGTTCGTCCACGGTCGAACCGGTCACGTCCCTCGTCGCGGAGCTGTTCGCCGAGAAGAGCCCCGACACGCAGGTGCGCGTCGACGGTCCCGGCACCGGCGACGGCTTCAAGCTGTTCTGCGAGGGCACCACCGACATCTCCGACGCCTCGCGCCCGATCAAGGACGAGGAAGTTGCGGCCTGCGAGTCCGCCGGCATCGAGTACACGGAGCTCCCGGTCGGTCTCGACGGGCTCACCGTGATCGTCAACAAGGACAGCAGCCTCAAGCTCAAGTGCCTGAGCCAGGCCGACCTCTACGCGATCTTCGGCCCCGAGAGCACCGGTGACCTCGCCGACGCCTCGGCGCTGGCGAGCGAGCTCGGCTCGACCCAGACCCTCCCGTCGAGCGGCACGGTGAAGAAGTTCACGCCGGGCCCCGAGTCGGGCACCTACGACGCGTTCATCGAGCTGGGCTACCAGGACATCCTCGACGAGCGGGTCTCGGGCGGCAACGTCACCGACGTCACCCCGAACGATGACGGCGAGAACGAGGCCACCGAGCCGGTGATCTCCGACGGTCAGTTCCCCAACGACAACGACATCGTCAAGCGGGTCGAGTCGTCGAAGAACGGCATCGGATTCCTGGGCTACGCGTACTACAAGGAGAACAGCGACAACCTGAAGGCGGTCGCGATCGAGAACCCCGACACCGGGACGTGCGTGAAGCCCTCGGAGAAGACGGTCCAGAACGGCACCTACGTGCCGCTCTCCCGCACCCTCTTCATCTACCCGAGCCTCAACAAGGTCAGCGAGAGCTCGGCGGTGAAGGACTTCGTGAACTTCTACATGACGAAGAAGAACCTCACGAAGACCGTCGAGGAGGCCGGCTACGCGCCGCTCTCCGCCGACCAGATCCAGGAGTCGATCGACACCTGGAAGTCGGCCAGCTCCGGCTGACGGACAGCTCCATCGGGCACGCACCTCGCCCCAGCACCGCGGAGGGCGGTCGGCCGGTTCCCCCCGGGCCGGCCGCCCTTCGCTTTCCCGACCGTCAGCACGAGGGTCGT
>CAZKTS010000087.1:0-8037 GCA_964555735.1 uncultured Bifidobacteriaceae bacterium | reverse complement strand
AGCGAACGCCACCGGCGCCGCGAGCGCCCCGGCGGACGTGGTGAAGTCGGTCTGTTGCGAGATGTTCCAGTGGGTCTGGGCGCCGGCCGCGCCGAGCACGATCGCCGGCGTCTGCGGGAGGTCCTTCGCGCGCTCGGCGGTGGTCATGATGAAGGCGCCGCCGCCGTCGGTGATCGCGCAGCAGTCGAGCTTGTGCAGCGGGTCGGCGATCATGCGGCTGTTGACGACATCGTCGACGGTGATCGGGTCCTGGTAGATCGCGTTCGGGTTCATGGTGGCGAACTCGCGCACGCCCACGGCGATCTCGGCCAGCTGCTCCGACGTGGTGCCGAACTCGTGCATGTGTCGCATCGCGTGCATCGCGTACGAGCCCACGAGCGAGTTGCCGTAGGCGACCTCGTGCTGGAGCGGTCCCGCGACGCGCGCGCCGGCCCGCTGGAACCCTCCGGTGCCGAGCTTGCGGCCCATTCGGGTGAGCTGGTCGGACCCGTACGTGACGAGTGCGGTGTCGCACAGGCCTTCGCGGATCGCAGCCGCGAGGTGCTGCACGTGGAACTCGAACGACGAGCCGCCGGTCATGGTCCCGTCGATGTAGCGGTGGTCGATCCGGAGGTACTCGGCCATCGTCACCGCGTCGTCGACCATCATCCCGCCGCCGCCGCCGGCGTTGACGTACCCGTCGATCGACTGCTTGTCGATGCCCGCGTCGGCGATGGCCCGCTGCGCGGCCAGCACGTGGTGCTGCACACCGTCGAGGTGGGGCGCCTTCGGGTAGTCGGAGAGCCCGATCCCCACGATCACCGGCGTCCTGTCCACTTCTCCACTCCTGGCGCTACGCGCCGGGCCGTTCGGGCCCCGGCTCGGGCGGCGCAGGCTACCTGCGCCACTTTTCCTCGCCTCGGTCTCCACCTCGGCGCTGACTGACGGGAGCGTCAGTCAAACACCACGCGGCCGTCAGACGCCAGACGGCACGACGAGCCGGTGGGCGGCGACCTCGAGGAGGCCACTCGCCTCGTCGAGGGACACGCGGCCGTGGGCGACGGCGACGAACGTGGCGAACATCGTGAGCTGCAGCAGGCGGACGGTCGCGTCGGGGTCCTCGATCTCGGCGCCGTCGAGCGCGACCTCGACCCAGGCCGCGAACGCCGCGTCGGCACCGGGACGCAGCGGCGCGACCGCCGGGTCCGAGGACGCCATGGCGATGGCGGTCGCCTGCACGACGTCGCCCATCGAACCAGCACCGCGCACGGCTCGCCGGAACACTGCCGCGACCCGGTCGGCCGCAGTCACACCGCGCGGCGGACGCGACCGGAGGCTGTCGGTGAGGCGCGCCAGGCCGTCGACGTACGCCTCCGCGTAGACGTGCTCCTTGGATGCGAAGTACGTGTAGGCCGTCGCGGGCGAGACCCCGGCCGTGCGAGCGATGTCGCGCATCGTGATCGACGCGATCGGCTCGACCCGCGCCAGCTCGACCGCGCCGTCGATCACCCGCTGTCGAGTCGCCGCCGAGTCAGCGCGTCGGGGACGGCGCGTCGCGACCCGGGGCTCGGCGGTCACGGCTTGCGGCCGACGATCTGGATGGACGTGGGCCCGAGCATCGCGAACGCCGGATCGCGCGCGACACGCAAGGCCGCATCGAAGTCATCGGCGGACATGACGCCGGCGTCGACGATGCGGTCACGGACGTGCTCGACCGCCAGGAACCACCACTCCGCGCTGTCCTGACCGCCGCGCATCGTCTGCACCAGCCCGGTTGCGGCGACGTCGTCGAGGCCGCGGTCGAGGAAGAGCCGGAGGCATCTCGTGCCGAAGTTGGGCTCGCGGTACTCCTGCTGCGCCGACGCCATCACCATGATTCGGTGCAGCGTCGCCAACGGCTCGGGGAGCGGCTGCGCCTCGAACGCACGCATGTCGGCTTCCTCGACCACCAGCCATCCGCCGGGCTTGAGCGAGTCGACCATCAGGTCGATGGCCTGCTCGCGTCCGGCCACGTGCTGGAGCACGGCGCGGACGTGCACGAGGTCGAACGAGTCGCTCGGCAGCGGATCGGTGGTGATGTCGTGGCGCCGCACCTCGGTGTTGGCCGCGGGCTCGGCGTGGAAGCGCAGGTCGACGTCGGTCGAGAGCACCGATCCCGTGGGACCGACCTGCTCGGCGAGCCACGCCGAGATGGTGCCCGCGCCGGCCCCCACCTCGTGGCACGACCACCCGGGCCCGACGCCGGTCTCCTCGAGGGCGCGGATCGTCGACGGATCGCGCCAGCGCGCCAGCACGCGCAGCCGCTCGAACTCCCGCCGGGCGCTCTCGGCGTCTTCGGCGATCGTGTACACCTCGTCTTCCGGACGCGCAGTCATCGCTCTCCCCCGTTCACTGCCGCGGCGCGGCCGGCCGCGAGCGGGTCGCCGTCCACGTAGAACTGGCGCGCCCACTTGCGGAAGCGCACGATCGGGCCATCGTCGGGCGCCAACGCAGGCGGGTCGACGAAGATCTTGTGGTCGAAGATCACGATGTCCTCGTCCATCTGCTTGCGCAGGTCGCGCACGAGCGCCTCGCCGACGCGGCGGGTCGCGGCCCGCGCTTCGTCGGAGTCGCCGAGCGACCGGATCCGGTAGAGCTTGATCGAGCGCGTGGTCTCCCAGTCCACCGGGACGGTCAGGTTCACGAACAGCGCCGGCGTGATCCCGGAGAAGCGCGCGACCGCGAAGCCCGGGCCCCAGGAGTCAGTGTCGATACGGCCCTCCTGCGGCCCGCGAGGCGTCGCGAAGGAGACCTTCGAGCGCAGCCGGCTGCACGCGCCCTCGTAGGTGAGGCTCTCGACCTCGGGCACCGACGCGGCGCCGTGCACGGTGCGCAGGTGCACGTAGTCCGGCCCGTTCTCCGCCATCTCCTGCCAGGGGGCACGCACATCCCACTCGGTGCGGAACTCGGCCTCCCAGGCCGGGTCGGTGAGGTCCGCCAGCGCGGGGATCTCCCACTGCGGCGGTGCGCCGGCCGGGTGGTACCAGAACATGATCAGCCCGTTGCGGTCGATCGTGGGGTACGAGCCGGCGCGCGCCTTGCGGTTGGGACGCTCGGCGTACGGGATCTTGACGTTGTTGCCGTCGCCGTCGTACTCCCACCAGTGGTACGGACAGACGAGGTTGCAGCCCTCGACGCGGCCGCCGTACCCGAGGTGCGCGCCCATGTGCGGGCAGTACGCGTCCATCACGTGGGCCGCGCCGTCCTCACCGCGCCAGATGACGAGATCACGGGCGAGCCAGCGCACGGTCACGACGTCGCCGACGCCCACGTCCTCGGAGTACGCCGCGAAGTACCAGGCGTACGGGAACGCCGTGTAGTACGGGAAGCGCTCGATCGACGTTCGCGGCGACTCCCGGAGCGGACCCTGGGTCGCCAGCGTCTGCAACGGGGTCCGCCCGTCGAACTCGCGCACGCGCGCGCTCATCGATGCGGTGAAGTCGACGCGGTCCGGGTCGCTGCTCACGAGGTGCCCTCGAGCTCGGCGCGCACGATCGCCGCGCCGGCGACGAGCGAAGCGAGCTTGCCCGCCGCGACCGGGCGCGGCAGCTGCTTCATCCCGCAGTCGGTCGTGACGGTGAGGCGCTCCGGTTCGACGTGCTCGAGCACGGTGCGGATCCGCGCCGCGACCTGCTCGGGCGACTCGATCTCGAGGTTGCGCACGTCCACCACGCCGATGCCGAGGTCGAAGTGCTCGGGGATCTTCTCGAGCAGCGCGGCGTCGGCCATCTCGCGGCACGCGAAGTCGAGGGTGAGCTCCTGCACCTGGACGTCGAAGTAGTGCGGCAGCACCTCTCCGTACCCACCACGCACGAGGGCGTCGAGGCGATTGCCCCATGCGTTCCCGAGACAGAAGTGCCATGCGGTGCGTGCGGTCACGCCGTCGAGCACCCGGTTGACCGTGTCGGTCACCCACGCGAAGTCGGCGTCGCCGGTGAGGTTGGGCGTCCAGGCACCGAGGTCCTCGTACTGGATGTGTGTGCACCCGGCGTCCTGGAGCTCGAGCATCTCGGCGTTGAAGATCTCGGCGAGCGCGGCGGAGAGCTCGTAGCGGTCGCGGATCGGCCCGGCCTCGAAGTGCACGAGCCCCGAGAGCTGGCACGGACCCGCGCCGACCGACGCCTTCACCGGCCGATCGGTCATGCCCTGCGCGAGCGAGTACAGGTACGCGAGCCGCAGCGGGCCCCGCTCGACCGGGCCGCGCAGGATCGCCGAGCCCGCCTCGTCCATGACGAAGACGTCGCGGCTGCTCGCCCGGTCACGGTTGCGGTGGAGCACCATCTCCGGCGCGAAGCCCGGGATGCGCTCGAACCAGTACCAGAAGAACGAGCCGATGCCCATGTGGAGGTCGTCGAACCACATCTGGCCGTCGGTGACGAGGTCGAGACCCGCGCGCTCCTGGTCGGCGAGCACGGCCCGCGTGGCGTCGCGGTACGCCTCCTCGTGCTCGACCCACTTGAACGCCTCGAGCACGTCGCGGCCGCCGAGCTGCTGGGTGAACCAGCGGGGGCGCGGATACGACCCGACCATCGTCGCGGGCAGGAGCACGAGTCCGACCCTAGATAGAGTCTGGACATCTGTCCAGACTCTCCTCCCACACCCGACTCGCTCGCCGACTTCCGGCTCGCGGCGCGCGCCTGGCTCGCCGAGCACGCCCCCCTCCGGACCGGCGCCGACGACTGGTCGAACGGCCCGCGCGACGCCTCGTGGGAGGCGGAGTGCGAGTACTTCGAGCGCTGCCGGGCGTGGCAGCGCACGCTGGCCGACGGCGGCTGGGCCGGGATCACCTGGCCCGTCGAGGTCGGGGGTCGGGGCGGCACGCCGGCAGAGGCCGTCGCGTTCCAGCAAGAGCTCGCGCCGTTCGACGTCTCGTCGGGATTCCTCGCGTCGACGATCGCGCTCGTCGGACCGACGCTCCTCGCGCACGGCACCCCCGAGCAGTGCGCGCGCTACCTGCCGCCGTTGCTCCGCGGCGACGAGGTCTGGTGCCAGCTCTTCAGCGAGCCCGGGGCCGGGTCGGACCTCGCCAACCTGCGCACGCGCGCGGTGCGCGACGGCGACGAGCTGGTGGTGGACGGCCAGAAGGTCTGGACGTCGGGCGCGCGCCACGCCGACTTCGCCATCCTGCTCGCGCGCACCGACGTCGACGCGCCGAAGCACCGCGGCATCACGTACCTGCTGCTCGACATGCGCACGCCTGGCATCGACATCCGCCCTCTGCGGCAGATCACCGGAGCCGCGCACTTCAACGAGGTGTTCCTGTCCGAGGTGCGCGTTCCGTTGGCCAACGTGGTCGGCGAGGTCGACCGCGGCTGGGCACCCGCGCGCACGACGCTCGCGAACGAGTCGGCGCTGATCGGTGGCTCGACCGGCGGTGGGGCCGACGCGGCCGCGCTCGTCGAGCTCACGCGCGCCGTGAGTCGCACGCACGACTCGCACGTGCGCCAGGACCTGGCGCGGGCCGTCACGCGCGAGCGCGTCCTCGGCTGGCTGCGCGACCGGGTCCAGACCGACCTGCTCGCCGGGCGCGCGCCGCGCCTCGACGGCTCGGTGCTGAAGGTGCTGTGGTCACGGGACCGCGCGGCCAAGGGCGAGACCGCGCTGCGACTGCTCGGGCCCGACGCGATGCTCGCCGGCGCCGACGCGCCGCGCGGCGGGTTCTGGGGAACGTTCGCCCTCAACCGCTTCTGGGCGAGCATCGGCGGTGGCACCGACGAGATCCACCGCACGATGATCGGTGAGCGCGCGCTGGGTCTGCCGCCCGAGCCCCGCGTCGACCGCGACCTCCCCTTCCGCGAGCTCGCGTGACTACCGTCGTGCCATGGAGCAGGGGAATCGACCATGAAGCTGGGACTGCAGTTCGGGTACTGGACCGCGGCGCCGCGATCGGCGCGTGACCTGGTCGCGGCGGCGACCAACGCCGAGGACCTCGGGTTCGACTCGGTCTGGACGGGCGAGTCGTGGAGCTCCGACGCGTTCTCGCCGCTCGCCGCGGTTGCGGCGGCCACGAGCCGTGTGCGGCTCGCCACCGGCATCGCGCAGGTCGCGGCCCGCACCCCGACCGCGATGGCCATGCACGCCATGACCCTCGACGGGCTCTCGGACGGCCGGGCGATGCTCGGCATCGGGGTGAGCGGGCCCCAGGTGGTCGAAGGCTGGTACGGCCGGCCTTTCGGCAAGCCCCTCGCGCGCACCCGCGAGTACATCCAGATCATCCGCGACGCGCTGGCGCGCGAGGAGCCGGTCGCGGCACCCGGCCCGCACTATCCACTCCCCTACACCGGCGAGGGCGCGGTGGGTCTGGGCAAGCCGCTCAAGATGATCACCCACCCGCTCCGGGGCGACATCCCGATCCTGCTCGGCGCCGAGGGGCCCAAGAACGTCGCGCTCGCGGCCGAGATCGCCGACGGTTGGGTCCCGCTCTACTACTCCCCGTACCGGCCCGAGGTCTACGAGGAGCAGCTCCGCGGCGCGAAGCCCGGCTTCGAGATCGCGGTGAACGTCTTCACGCAGGTGGCCGACGACGTCGCCACCGCACTCTTCCCCGTGAAGGCGACGCTCGGCTTCTACATCGGCGGCATGGGCGCCAAGACCAAGAACTTCCACACCGAGCTCATGGCGCGGATGGGGTACGAGGAGGAGGCCCACCGCATCCAGGACCTGTTCTTCGAGGGCAAGCGGGAGGAGGCCATCCTCGCCGTACCCGACGCGTTCGCCGACGAGATCTCGTTGGTGGGCCCGAAGGAGCGCATCGCCGAGCGCCTCGAGGCATGGCGCGCCACGCCCGTCACCACCATCCTCCTCGGCGGCAACGACCCCGACACCATGCGCGTCATGGCCGACCTCACCCGCTGACCCCTCCACCTCCCCCGTTGGCGGAGAGCGTGGGGGGCATTGGCTGCCCCCTCGGCTCTCCACCACGCTCATCGACCCCGTTGGCGGAGAGCGTGGGGGGCATCGGTTGCCCCCTGGGCTCTCCGCGAAGCGCGATCTGACGAGGCGTCAGGTGCCGCGGCTACATTCGGCCGCCGTGACCGCCTCCAGCACCGACACCCCCGACGCGAGCTCGCCCCAGTACAACCTGGCCGACCTCTTCGAGCGAGCGGTCGACGCGTTCCCCGACCGCCTGTACCTCGTCGCCGAGGGCAAGCGCCGCACGTACGCCGAGATGGAGGAGCGGGCCAACCGCCTCGCCCACCACCTCGCGGCGCACGGCGTCGGCCCCGGGGACCACGTCGGCATCTACGCCTACAACTCGGTCGAGTGGGTCGAGACGCTCTGGGCGGTCTTCAAGCTGCGGGCCGTGTGGGTCAACATCAACTACCGCTACGTCGAGGACGAGCTCTCCTACCTCTTCGACAACGCCGACCTGAAGGCCCTCGTCTACCAGCGCGAGTTCGCCCCCCGGGTGGCCAAGGTGCTCGACCGCCTGCCCCTGCTCACCCACTCGATCGTCATCGAGGACGGCAGCGGCGCCGACCTCGGCGACCTGGACTCCACCCCGTACGAGGACGCGATGGCGTCCGGCTCGCCCGAGCGCGACTTCGGTCCGCGCTCGAGCGACGACCACTACATCCTCTACACGGGCGGCACGACCGGCATGCCCAAGGGCGTCGTGTGGCGTCACGAGGACGTGCTCTTCGCGCTCGGCGGCGGCATCGACGTCGTCACCGGTGAGCGGGTGACCCACCCCGGCCGCTTCGTCGAGCGCGCGAAGGAGGCCGCGGGCCCGACGGTGATGATGCCCATCGCGCCGCTCATGCACGGCGCGACGCAGTGGGGCGTGATGGGCCAGAGCTTCGTCGGCAACACCGTCGTGCTCACCGCCAAGTTCGAGGGCCGGCGGGTCTTCGAGCTGATCGCCGAGGAGAAGATCAACGCGGTCATGATCACCGGCGACGCGATGGCGCGGCCGATCCTCGAAGCGCTCGACGAGCCCGGGGTGGCCGACCTCGACGTCTCGTCCTGGTTCTCACTCTCGAGCACCGCCGCGCTGTTCTCGCCCGCGGTCAAGGACCA
>CAZKTS010000086.1:0-5833 GCA_964555735.1 uncultured Bifidobacteriaceae bacterium | reverse complement strand
CGTCGTCATCGCGAAATTGCCCGTCCGTACGTTCCCGAGTGCGGTCAGACCGGTTCGGTCGCCGTCATCTCAGACCAGCGGAGCCGACAGGGTCCGCTCACTCGGGAAAGGACACATCGATGCTGCAGTCCCTCGATCTCCTCCTCGTGGGGGAGGTGATCACGTGAAGCGGCGCTGGTGGAAGTTCGCGCTCGCGCCGATCCTCTCGGCACCGATCGTGATCGGGTTGGCCGCGCCCGGATTCGCGCAGGACGTCACGCCGAAGCCGGTCGAGCAGCTGGGGATCCAGGTGAACCTGCTCTGGGTCGTGCTCGGTGCGGTGCTCGTGATCTTCATGCAAGCGGGCTTTGCGCTCGTCGAGACCGGCTTCACGCAGGCGAAGAACGCCGCGCACACGGTGACGATGAACTTCGCGGTCTTCGGCCTCGGGTTCATCGGGTTCTTCTTCGTCGGCTACGGCCTGATGTTCGGCGGCTACTCGTTGCCGCTCATCGGGTTCGACACGCCGGTGGGCACGCACCTGCTCGGGTCCGGTGACTGGACGTTCCTCTGGCAGGGCGGTTGGGCCGGTTCCGGGGACTCGTTCAAGACCGCCGGCGGCATGGCGTTCTTCCTCTACATGGTGGCGTTCATGGACACGACCGCCACGATCCCGACCGGCTCCATGGCGGAGCGCTGGAAGTGGAAGTCGTTCATCGTCTGGGGCCTCTTCTGCGGCGCGATCTTCTACCCGCTGTTCGGCGCGTGGACGTGGGGCGGCGGCTGGCTCGCCAAGCTCGGTAGCTCGTCCGACCTCGGGCTGGGCTACGTCGACTTCGCCGGCTCCGGTGTGGTCCACGCGGTCGGTGGTGCCGCGGCGCTCGCGGGCGCCATCGTGCTGGGGGCCCGGATCGGGAAGTACGGGCCGGACAAGAAGCCGCGGACCATCGCGGGGCACCACGTCCCCATGGCGATGCTCGGCACGTTCATCCTGCTGTTCGGTTGGTTCGGCTTCAACGCCGCCTCGACCTTCGCGGTCACCGACGTGCAGTTCGCCGTCGTCGCCACGAACACCGCCATCGCGGCCGCGTTCGGTGCGATCGCGGCGATGTTCTGGTGCATGTACACGGGTGACAAGAAGCCCGACCCCGGCATGCTCGCCAACGGCATGCTCGCCGGTCTGGTGGCCATCACCGCACCGTGTGCGTTCGTGGAGCCGTGGGCGGCTGCGGTCATCGGCATCATCGCCGGTGTGCTCGTGGTCGTCGCGTTCAAGTTCATCGAGAACCGTGGCGTCGATGACCCGGTGGGTGCAGTCGCGGTCCACGGGGTGAACGGGACGTGGGGCGTGATCGCCGTCGGTCTGTTCGCCACCGGCGACTACGGCGCCGGCTGGAACGGCACGGTCGGCACCGGCGACAAGGGCGTCACCGGCCTCTTCTACGACACCAGCTTCGGCGGCAAGCAGCTCGTCGCCCAGCTCATCGGTGCCGTGGTGATCTGGACGGTGATGTTCGGCATCGCGTACGCCTTCTTCAAGATCCAGGACAAGCTCACCAAGGGCGGCATCCGCGTGCCCGAGGACGAAGAGCTCGCCGGTCTCGACAAGGCCGAGATGGGGACGCTCGCGTACCCCGACTTCGGTGTCGAGTCCCCCGAGCCCGACGCCTCGAAGGACCGCTCGCCGTCACCGATCTGACGGACTCCCGAGCCGGGGCCCTGGTCCGCCAGGCCCCGGTTCGGTGGGTCGGCCCCGGGTGTCCGTCTCGTACGGCCGCCCGGGGCCGGCTCGCGCCGACCCCCCTCGAGGACCGACAATGCCCGACACCAACGTGACCATCGTCGAGTGGCCGCGCGACGCGGCCCGGCTCGAGCGGCTGCGGCGCGTGGCTGCACCGCGGATCATCGCGGTACCGCGCGGTGTCACCCCTCCGGTGTTGCGCGTCGACGACGACCTCGAGGACTGGGTGCGGTGGCCTGCGCCGGCCGACGAGGTCGCGGCCCGTGCGGGGCGCCTGACGGATCGGGCGGAAGCCTTCGCCTCGGTCCAGGGCGCGCGGGGAGACTGAGGCGTGGACATCGGCGCGGTCCTGCTCGACATCCTCATCGTGCTCGTGGCGGCGAAGGTCGCCGCGGAGATCGCCGAGCGGATCAACGTGCCGGTCGTCGTCGCCGAGATCGTTGCGGGGATCATCGTCGGCTCGTCGGTGCTCGACCTCGTCGAAGGGAACCAGACGCTCGCCGTGCTCGCGGAGCTCGGCGTGATCCTGTTGCTCCTCCAGGTCGGGCTCGAGATGAACCTGCGCGAGCTCGGCGCGGTCGGGCGGGCTTCGATGACCGTCGCCGTCATCGGGGTCGTGGTGCCGATGGCGACCGGGTTCGGGGTGGCCGAGGTCTTCTCCTACGACGGCAACACCGCGCTGTTCCTCGGTGCCGCGCTCGCGGCGACGAGCGTCGGCATCACCGCGCGCGTGTTCGCGGATCTCCGCGCGCTGGCGACCATCGAGGCGCGCACCGTCCTCGGTGCCGCGGTCGCCGACGACGTCCTCGGGCTGCTGATCCTCACGGTCGTGGTGCGCATCGTCACCGAAGGCACGATCTCGATCGGCACCCTGCTCGAGATCCTCGTCGTCGCCATCGGCTTCCTCGTCGTCGCCGCCGCGCTGGGCACCCGATTCGCGCCGCCAGCGTTCGACTGGCTCCGGAAGAACTCGCGGTCGGCGGGCACCCTCGTCGCCGTCGCGCTCGCCTTCACGCTCGCGCTCGCCGAGCTCGCCGAGGCTGCCAAGCTCGCACCGATCATCGGTGCGTTCGTCGCCGGGCTCGCCCTGTCGCAGAGCTCCTCGAAGGAGCGGATCGAGCGCGAGCTCGCCCCGGTCGGGCATCTCTTCATCCCGGTCTTCTTCCTCGGCATCGGCATCGACATCGACGTCAGCTCGTTCGCGTCGCCCGACGTCCTCGGCATCGCCGGCGCTCTGCTGGTCTGCGCGGTCGTCGGCAAGCTCGTAGCGGGCCTCGGCACCTGGGGTCAGCCGGGCGATCGGTGGATCGTCGGCCTGGGGATGCTGCCGCGAGGCGAGGTCGGCCTGATCTTCGCGACCATCGGGCTCCAGCAGGGCGTGCTCGGCAAGGACCTGTACGCCGCGCTGCTCCTCGTGGTGCTCGCCACCACCCTCATGTCGCCGCCGCTGTTGAAGTGGCGCTACAAGCGTTCACAGGCGGCCGCGGACGCGCCGCAGCCGTCGGAACCGAAGCCGGCCGGCGGATGGCTGCTCCTCGACGAGCGCACGGTCGAGCTCGCCGCGACCCCACCCGCGCACGAAGCGCTCCACATCGGCCTCGAAGCCGCGCTCGCGGTCGGGCGCGACCGTGCGCCGGGCAACCGGCTGCTCGACTGGCTCGGCAGCCTCGGCGACACGACGTTGCGATGGGATGCGCCCTCGACGGGGCAGCTGTTCGCGGTGCTCGTCGACGGCAACGTGCGCACCTGGCGGTTCCTCGAGACGACGGGTCTGCTCGAGCGCGCGCTCCCGGAGCTGGCCGAAGCGGTGGAGCGGCGTCGCGTCGACCCGTTCGTCCTCGAGCCGGCCCATGTCCTGCGCTTCGATCTCGTCGAGCGGGTTCGTGACGTCGAGACCGACGATCCCGGTGCCGCCCGGGTCGCGCAGCAGCTCGCACAGCCGCAGTGGCTGCTCCTCGCGGCCCTGATCCTCGATGCGGCCGGGGAGGACGGCGAGCCCGTGCCGCTCGCTCGCCGCCTGGTCCGCCGACTCGACCTCGGCGCGGCCGCGGAAGAGGAGATCGCGCTGCTCGTCGGCGACGCATCGTTGCTCCGGGGCGCGGCCGACCGTGTCGACGGCCTCGAGGAGGAGCGCGTGCTCCAGCTCGCCACCCACCTCGACACCCCGGAGCGAGCGCGCGCGCTCTACGTGCTGACGCTCGCGATCGGCGATCTCGAGCCGTGGACTCGCGAGCGGCTCGACGAGCTCGAGGCCATGCTCGCGATGGTCCTCCAGCAGGGCGACCTCACCGGACGCGAGGTGCGCAACCTCGTCGAGCGGCGGCGTGCCGAGGCGACGCGGATCACGACGGGTGACGAGGCGGCGGCGGCGAGGATCGCCACCGCGCCGCGTGCCTATCTGCTCGCGCAGGAGGCCGTCGACATCGCTCGGCAGGCGGCCCTCCTCGACCCGCTGCCCGCCAAGGGCGCGGCGCGCGTCGCGGTCTCGCCCATGGACGATCCCAACGAGTGGCGGCTCGAGGTGGTCCTGCGCGACCGGCCTGCGCTGCTCGCGCACGTGTCGGGGGTGCTCGCCGATGCCGGCCTCGATGTCCTGGACGCGGTCGTCGCCACCTGGCCCGATGGCGCGGCGCTCCAGAGCTTCCACGCGCGCCGGGCGCTGCTCGACCCGCCCCGGCTCGACGACGCCGCGGTCAAGACGCTCGGACCGCCGGCGCCGGCCGAGCTCGAGCTCGCGATCGCGGAGGCGCTCACGCAGCCGCTCGCCGCTCCCGCCAACCCTGACGCGGTGATCGTCTTCGACGACATCGGATCGCCCTGGTACACGGTCTGCGAGGTGCGCAGTCCGGACCGGCGGGGCCTGCTGCACACGATCACCGTCGGGCTGGCCGCCGCAGGTGCCGACGTCCACGCGGCCCGGCTGGTGACGAGCGGCGACACCGCGGTGGACCGCTTCGAGCTCACGGACCGCAGCAACCGCAAGCTCGACGAAGCCGGGAAGGCCGCCATCGTCGACGCCATCGTGCACGGCGTCGCCCGCAAGGCCCGGCGGCGGCTCGCGCTCCGTCGCGCCGACGGCTGACCCGCCGGGCCGGCGGCGTCTGGACGAGCCGCTCGCGCGACTGCGACGCTGCGGGCCGACGACGGAGGTGGGGATCCTCGATGGCTCAGATCGAAGTGACGCGGGACGGCCACGTGATGGTCATCACGATGAACCGGCCCAAGCGCAAGAACGCGATGACGCTCACCATGTTCGCCCTGCTCGCCGACGCGTGGCAGGAGCTGAGCGATGACGAGGACCTTCGGTGCGCGGTGCTCACCGGTGCCGACGGCAACTTCTCGTCCGGGATGGACCTGCGGGCGATGGCCGGCGACGTCGACCCCGACGGCGCGATCGACGAGCAGGCGCGTCTGCGTGACGACCCGGGCTTCATCTACCGCGGGCTGCTCAAGACGTACCGGCCGACCAAGCCGGTGATCGCCGCGGTGGAGGGCGTCTCCATCGCCGGCGGTACCGAGATCCTCCAGGGCACCGACATCCGCGTCGCGGGCGAGAGCGCGCGCTTCGGTGTGTCGGAGGCGCGCTGGTCGCTGTACCCGATGGGTGGGTCGGCCGTCCGCCTGCAGCGCCAGATCCCGTACACCGTCGCGGCCGACATCCTCCTCACCGGCAAGCACGTGTACGCGCCCGAGGCGAAGGAGATCGGGCTCATCGGTCACGTCGTGCCGGACGGCACCGCGCTCGACCGCGCGCTCGAGATCGGCGAGACGATCGCCGCGAACGGCCCGCTCGCCGTCGAGGCGATCCTGAAGACGCTCCACGAGACCCAGCACATGGGCGAGGAAGAGGCGTTCGAGTACGAGAACGCCTACACGATGACGGTCATGAGCTCCGACGACGCGAAGGAAGGGCCGCGCGCCTTCGCCGAGAAGCGGACCCCCGACTTCAAGCGCCGGTAGCGGCCGACGCGTGTCGGCTCAGTCGCGGCCGACGACGGCCGCGCACGCGGTGTCGTCGTACTCGCACGTCCAGATGCCGAGATCGCCGTCGGCGACGTCGGTGGCCGGCCACGAGATGTCGAAGGTCACGCCCTTCACCTCGAGGTAGATCCG
>CAZKTS010000085.1:0-17716 GCA_964555735.1 uncultured Bifidobacteriaceae bacterium | reverse complement strand
CTGCGCCCGCTCGTTGCGCGCGCCGTTCTGGTGGTTCTTCCACGAGATGCGGGCGAGCACCTCGCGCATCTCCTCGTCGCTCACGCCGTACTTCTTGCCGTACGCCGGCGCGCACATGGCGAACATCGCCGCCGCGGTGAGCGTGCGGTTGGTGCCGTCGGTGGGCGGGCCGCCGCCGCTGATGAGGCCCTGGTAGCCGGCGTCCTTCACCTTCTCGACACCGACGGCCATCGCCACGTCGTACGCGCCGCTGGCGACGGCGTAGCTCGCGTTGCGGAGTGCCTCGGAGCCGGTGGCGCAGAAGTTCTCGACCCGGGTGACGGGCTTGCGCATGCCGAGCGGGCGGGAGAGCACCTGGCCGCCGCCGGTACCCATCGCGGTGCCCACCCAGAAGGCGTCGATGTCTTCCTTCTTGAGGTCGACGGTGCCGAACGCCTCGGAGGTCGACGCGAGCACGAGCTCGTCGACGCCCATTTCCCAGTGCTCACCGAACTTGGTGCAGCCCATCCCGACGATGGCGACCTGGTCCTTGATGCCGTGCGAACCCATTGCGTGTCCTCTTCTCTGTGCGCGCCCGGGGGTCGCGCTCTCCTGTGCATTCTCGCGCCCGTAGGGACGGGCGGGGACGGGCGGCGCCGCGGTCAGCCCGTGAAGCGGATCTCGATCTCGATCGGGGCGGCCACCTGGATCTCGAAGGCCCCGACGTCGCAGAACTGCCCGGCGGTCACCGGCCGGGGCAGGCCCCGCTGGTCGACGGTGATGTTCACCCCGCCGCACGGGCTGGCGGCCGGGATCTTGTCGATGAGGGGGCTTCCGGCCTCGAGCGCCATGGTCTGGGTCGGGCCGCCGTTGTCGGCCAGCGCCGCCAGCCCCGGGGCCCCGGCGTCCACCTGGTCGCCCGTGCCCGAGCCGAACCCACAGGTGTCCGTGTCCTCGAAGTTGTAGCCCTGCGACGTCGTGCCGCTCTGGCCCGTGCAGCTGTCGCCGCCCTGCGCCTCGGCCACCACCGAGCCGAAGCTCGTCAGGGTCTGGGTGGTGGCGAAGAGGTTCGCGCCCTCGCCCGCCGCGTTCCCGACGACGGTGGCGTACACCAGGCTGAGCGGACCCTGGGAGTACACGCCGCCGCCCTGGTTCGCCTCGTTCCCCGTGATCGTCGAGTTTGTGATCGTGGCGAGGCCGTTGGTCAGCAGCCCACCACCCGCGTTCGACGTGTTGTCGATGATCGTCGAACCGGTGATGGTCATCGTCCCCGCCGCGAAGACACCGCCGGCCGCGTTGATCGCGCTGTTCTCGCTGATCGTCGAGTTCGTGATGGTCAGGTCGCCGAACATGTGGATGGCGCCGCCGGAGTCCACGGAGGTGTTGCCGGTCAGGGTGGAGTTCGTGATCACGACGTCGGTCGCGCCCGGCGATCGGATCGCGCCGCCCTGCGACAGGGACCCGCCACCGGTGAGGATGAGGTTGTCCACGGTGAACGTCGCGCCACCGCTGAGGTTGATCACACCGTTCGTGAAGCCCGTCTGGTCGATCGTGTTGCCGCTGCCCGTCAGGGTCAGGCTGTGCCCGCCGCCGTTCCCGCCGTCGTAGTTGAGCGAGATGGTCGTGAGCGTGATGTCGCCGACGCTCGCCGGGATGATGATCTCGACGTCGTCGTTCTGCGCGGTACCGCCGCTGCTCGCGTCGAGGAACGCCTGGCGGAGCGACCCGGCACCACTGTCCCCGTTGGTCGAGACGGTGATCTGCGTGAGAGCGCCACCCGACGTCGGCGTCAGCACCAGCAGTCCGCCCGCGACGAGCGCGCACGCCCCGATCATCGCAGCGAGCCTTCGCGCGCGTCGTTGCACGATCCCTCCCAAGGGCCCCGTGTTCGGTCCGACCATTGAAGCAGGCTCCCGGCCCTCAGCCACGGAGCGGTCGGGCCTTCCAGAAGTAGTTGTGGATGCCGTCGGCGGTGAAGAGCCTCCGGAACGTCATCTCCACCCGGTCGCCCATCTGGAGGGCGTCGGCGTCGAGGTCGCAGAGCTCCACCGGCACCCGACCGCCGTTGTCGAAGTCGACGACGGCGAACACGATCGGCGGGCTCGGCGAGTACGCGATCCGGTCGATGGTGAAGGTCGAGACCGTGCCCTGCTCGTCGGCCGTCGGGGCGGGCTCCATGTCGTCGATCGCCCCGCCCTTCATCGACACGTGCGCCGGGGGCAGGTGCACCGCACCGCTCGAACGGTCCTTCGAGCCGACGAACCCGTACTTCCAGTCCTCACGACGCCCGGCGATCGACGCCGAGATGCGGCTGGGCTCCGGGCGGCGCGGGCCTTCGAGCTTCACGGTGCCGCGCCACGCGAGGAACTTGCCGTACGTGACCGGGCCCGCGTGCTCGAGCTGCGTCGCGACCGTGCGGTAGGGCTGCCAGCTCTTGATCGCGTCGGTGGCCCGGAAGATCAGTGCGTCGGCGCCGTCGACCAGCGACAGCACCGCGATCACGTCGCCGGGCGCCGCCGTCTCGAGCGCGCTCGTGAGGAGCACGAGCGGGTGCGCGGTGCCGGTCCAGCCCACGGTCGCGCCCAGGTCGTCGACCACCTTCTCCTTGTCGACGCCGAGGCGCGGCGTGATCGCCTTGACGGCGCGGGGCTGCGCGCCCGTGACGATCAGCTTGGTCACCTGGTCGGCGCTCACGCCTGCGTCCTTCAGTGCGTTCTCGAACGCCTCGATGCCGAGCGGCACGTACTTGACCTCACCGAAGCGCTCCTCCCACTGCTTCGAGCGGGTCTCGCCCGGGAGGCGCCAGCGGTCGATGAACTCCTCGTTGGCGGTCGCGAAGCCGATGTGCTCGGCGATGACGGTGCCGTGCTCGCTCGCACCGGTGAGGATCGCCGCCGCGCCGTCGCCGCCGGCCGACTCGTCGGCGCTGGTGGGCTGGCCGTCGCGCGCGTCGGACGCGACCGTGAGGATCGGCGCGTGCGCCGAGAGCCCGGCCACGAGCGCACCGATGCCGGAGCGGATCGCACCGCCGAAGTCGTACGAGCCGACCGCGGTGTCGAGGCGCAGCGCGGCGTGGATCGTCGTGGCGTTGGTCTTGTCGAGGTACGCCGGGTTCGCCGTCGCGAACGACAGGCCGACGGGCTGCGTGTCGCCCGCCGCCCGCATGCACAGGCGTGCCGCCTCCACCCCCATGGTGGTGGTGTCCTCGTCGTAGCTGGCGACGGCCCGCTGGCCCTTGCCGCCACCCGAGCCGAACGTGTCCCTGATCTGGCCCCGGTCGAGGCGCCAGTACGGCACGTAGGCGGCGGCGCTGAGAATCCCTCTGGTCATAGGCGGCGCAGTCTATGACGCGCGTGTCAGGCGCTCGGAGTGAGCCGCCCGTACGATCGGGCCCGTGCTGAGCCGACACTGGGTCATGTTCTGGGGCATCGCGGTCGGGGTCGCCGCGGTCCTCGTGGTGCTCGGCTTCGCGCTCTCGACCCCACCGCTCGTGATCGCCGGCGTCGTCATCGGGCTGGGCGCGACCCTGGTGGTCCGCCGCCGCGCCCTCAGCCGCTTCGACGAGGCCGTCGGCAAGGACCCGGAGTCCTAGGCATCGCGCGACGCGAGTGAAACCACTGTTTGGTCGATCGAGCCCGTCAGGGCGAGATCGATCGACCAAACAAGACCTTGACCGGGGTCCCCGGGTCTACGTGGGTGTGGTGTCGCACACCGCTTGGATCACTCTCGTTGCGCCGGCGCGGGTGCTGGTGCCGAGGTTGGCGATGCGGGTGGGGAAGTCGGCGGCGAGCGGGTGGACGACGCCGGGCGGGAGGGGCTGGCCGCCGATGTCGTAGAACGCGAGCGCGCTCTCGGTCAGGTCGTTCCAGTGGCGCACGCGCCAGCCGGCGTCGTCGAGCATCGTGCGGAGCGCGTCTTCGGGTTCGAGGAAGCTCGTCGTCACGTCGGTCGCCCACGGCATCGGGTAGACCGCGTCGGCGACGTTGGGTCCGCCGATGATGTCGAAGAACGCGAACCGCCCGCCGTCGCGCACCACCCGTCGCAGCTCGCGGTAGACGCCCGCCTTGTCCGGCATGTTCATCGTGGCGTGCTGGGTCCAGCCGACGTCGAACGTGCCGTCGTCGAACGGCAGCGCGACGGCGTCGCCCACGCGCAGCTCCACCTTGTCGTCGAGGCCGCACGCGGCCGTGAGCTCGCGCCCGAGGTCGACGAACTCGCGGGTCAGGTCGATGCCGGTGACCTGCGCGCCGAAGTGGTGGGCGAGCACACGCGCCGGACCACCGAGGCCGCAGCCGACGTCGATGACCCGCTCCCCAGCGGCGATGCCCGCGACCTCGGCGAGCGCGTCGGTCATCGCTCGGCCGCCCGTGTGGAACTCGTCGGGTCCCGTCTGACCGTCGGGGTCGAGGTGATCGGGGTCGAGGCCGGCCGCCTCGAGCAGCCCGCGCACGCGGTCGCGCAAGCCGCCGTCGCCGTAGTGCTCTTCGACCTTGCGTGCGGTCTCGTCCATGGCCAGAGAACGTACGCCTCCCGCCGGGCGAGGACACCCAGGTAGCCTGCCGTGCTCTCGGGGGCTCGTGGGGAATCGGATGACGGTCGTTGCCGACAAGGTCGAGGCGGACCAACCGGAACCTGATCCCACCCCGACGCGCCGCGACCGGCTGCGCGAGATCAACCTCGGCCTGACGCTCGCGTTCGCGATCTACTCCTTCTGGCTCACGTCGAACCGCACCTGGAACCCCGACGGCCGCAGCCCGCTCAGCCTGGGCGGCGACTTCTTCTACTGGAGCCAGGCCGACTCGATCATCCACGGCCAGGTGCACGTGGTGACGCCGCGCAGCTGGTGGCTCGAGTGCTTCACGATCGACGGCATGTGCCGCGGGTACTTCGGCATCACGCCGAGCATCCTGCGGGTGCCGGTGTACACGTTCTTCGGCGGCACCCAGCTCGTCGGGCTCAACCCGCTGTTCGCCGCGCTCGCGCTCGCGCTCGCGTTCTGGGCCGCGTTGGACCTGCTGCGCCAGCTCATCGACCGCTTCCTCGTGTCGCGGCCCGACCTGTCGGCCACCGTCGCCCGCAAGTGGTTCGTGCTCGCTGCGGTGCTGCTCGGTCCGGGGAGCGTGCTCGTGTTCCTCGCACGAGGCCGGGTCTACGAAGAGGCCATCACGTGGTGCGCGGCGTTCTTGTTGGTGACGCTCAACCTCATCTACCGCTGGTCGCTCACGAAGCGCACCGGGATGCTGGTCGGCGCGATCGCCACCGCGTCGCTGGCCACGCTCTCGCGGCCGAGCGCGATCCCGGCCGTCGTCGTGCTCGGCATCGCGGTGATCTTGCTCGGGTGGCGTTGGGGCGGGTGGCTGGTGCGCGGTCTCGGCGCCGCGCTCGCCGTCGTCCCGTCGTTCCTCTTCGCCTTCATCTTCTGGCGGAAGTTCGGCTCGCTCTCGTTCCCGTGGCCCGACTACTCGCCGTACATCGTGCGGCCCGACTTCAAGCGGACGATCGACGCCAACGACAAGAGCACCGTCGGGTTCCGGTTCATCCTCACCACGCTCGCCAACTACCTGCGCCCCGACTCCATCCACTTCTCCTCGAGCGCACCGTTCATCCGGCTGAGCTCGGTGACGCCCCAGGATCTGCTCGTGCTGCCGACGGCCAGCCGCGTGCAGCTCTGGGGCGACCACATCCCGAGCCTCACCAACGTGATGCCGGTGCCGCTCGTGCTGACGTTCATCGCGATCGCGCAGCAGGTGCGCTTGGTGTTCCGGCGCGCGCTGCACGGCATGGCGACGATGCCGGGCGTGCTGCTCCTGGCCGCGCTCGCCGCGTGCGCACCGGCGGTCATGTACTACGCGATGGCCGGGCGCTACCTCGGCGACACGTACCCGCTGCTCGTCGTCGGCACCGCGCTCGCGCTGCCGTTCGTCATCCGCCAGTCACTGAAGCCCGCGTGGTGGGCGAAGGCGATCTTCCCCACGCTGTGCGTGCTCGCCGTCTTCGCCAGCGTCGTCGCCTACGAGCTCCACGACGGCGTCTTCTGAGATCACGGTTTGGTCGCTTCGTGCCGCCTGGGCGGCACGAAGTGACCAAACACGGTCTTGACCGGGGCTCCGGGTCAGGGACCGGGGGACGGGTCCCGGCGCAAGGTCCAGACGTGGGGGCCTTGGGGGATGCCGGGCGAGGGCGGGGCGTCGGCCTCCATGTGCACGGTGAAGCCGTGGCGGCGGTAGAACGCCACGTTCTCGGGCGTCGCGGTGAGCAGCGACGCCGGCAGGCCGTCGGCGTCGACCAGCTCGAGCACCGGGCGGAGCACCTCGCTGCCGTGGCCCAGGCCCTGCCAGTCGGGATGCGTCGCGAGGATGCCGAGGTACCAGCTCGGCGTGTCGACCTTGTGCGACGCCACCGCGGCGCCGAGGAGCTCGAAACGCTGCTGCTCGGCCGGGGTGAAGTGCGCGGTCCCCTCGCGCCAGACGCGATCCGACCACTCGGTGCCGTTCGGGTGATCCCCCGGCGTGTCCCACATCGCGACGGCCACGACGTCGTCGGTCACGCGCACCTCACCGCCGTCGACGCGGAGGTCGAAGAGCGTCCCGAAGAACCCGGTCGCCTGCCCCTCGTAGGTGTCGTCATCGGGGAAGAACCACCGGATGAGCGGGTCGGTCTCGAACGCACGCACGGCGGTGCGCACCGCGCGCGGCCGATCGGCGACGGTGCCGACGCGGACGGTCATGCGCCCGACAACGCCGTGCACACGGCCTCGAGCTCGAGCGCGCGCAGCGCCTTGAGGATCGGGGTGGGCTTCGCACCGACCTGGCGCGTGATCGACACGGTCGCCGAGTGCTTGCCGTCGGCCGAAGCTGCGGCGAACTGCGTGTACCCGACCGTGTTGCCGGTGTGGCCCCAGACCGTCCCGCACTTGGTCTCGTAACGGAAGACGGCGAGGCCGGCCGAGTTCTTGCCCGGTCCCGGCGGCTCGGAACCGCCGGCCACGACGTCGCGCTGGGCAGCCTGCACGTCGGCGCCGAACAGGTCGCCGCCCACGTAGCCGCGGATGAAGCGGGTGAGGTCCGACGGCGTCGTGACGATGCCGCCCGATCCCCACGCCCACGCGGGGTCGAGCACCTCGCTGACGTCGAGCGGCGGTTCGTCCTCGATGTCGTAGCCGTGCGCGTACGGCGTCGGCATCTCGACGCCCGGCGGCAGCGTCGTGTTCGTGAGGCTGAGCTTGTCGGCGACCTCGGTCTGGAGGATCTCGTCGTAGGAGCGGCCGGTCGCCTGCTCGGCCATCAGTCCGACGAGCACGTTGTCGGAGTTGGAGTACTCGTACTCCGAGCCGGGCTCGAAGCTCAGCGGCTCGTCGGCCACGAAGTCGAGCAGCTGATCGGGCGGGAGCGCCTTGGTCGGCGACGACTGCACGGCCTCCTGCGCGGCCTCCGTCTTGATGAAGTCGGGCACGCCGCTCGTGTGCTGGAGCAGCTGGCGCAGGGTGACGTCGCCCCAATTGGCCGCGTACTTCGGCGCGCGCTCGGCCACGGTGTCGTCGAGCGACATGACGCCCTGGCCGACGAGCGCGAGGACGCCCGCGCCCCGGATCGCCTTGGCGACGCTCGCGGCGCGCATGTGGTCGTCGGGATGCACGAGCTCGCCGGTCGCGAGGTCGCCGACGCCCTCGGTGAGGATCGTGATGCGACCTTCGCGCTGCACCGCGACCATCGCGCCGGGCGGGGCGTCGGGCCGGTCCATGAACCGCTCGAGCGCCGTCCGGAGCCTGTCGACGGTGGGCTCGCTCCCCGCCGACGCGGCGGTCGTCGGGAGCAGGCCGGCGACGGCGACGACGGCCAGAACGGCGGAGATTCGGCGCATCCGGGTGACGCTATCGGCGCCGCTGGCGCGCGCCCGCACGATCTGGTCAGGTTGACGCCGAACGGGGCGCATCGGTACGGTCACGAACACACGTTCGATCCCCAGACTCACGAGGTGACCCGCATGCCAGTGAACCCCATCCCCGACGGCTACCCCGCCGTCATCCCCTCGCTGTCGATCGACGGCGCGGCCGACGCCATCGACTGGTACACGAAGGTGCTCGGCGCGACCGAGCGCATGCGCATGACCGGGCCGGACGGGCGCGTCGGACACGCAGAGCTCGAGCTGCCGCTCGGTGGTCTGCTCATGGTCAACGACGAGTACCCGGAGATGGAGTTCAACGGGCCGAAGAAGTTCGGCGGCTCGCCCGTGGCGATCAACGTCTACGTCGACGACATCGACGCGGTGTTCAAGGCCGCGATCGCCGCCGGCGCCACGTCGACCCGTGAGCCGGAGAACCAGTTCTACGGCGACCGCTCCGGGCAGTTCACCGACCCGTGGGGTCACCGGTGGAGTGTCGGCACGCACGTGGAGGACGTCGCGCCCGACGAGATGGCAGAGCGGGCCAAGCAGTGGGAGGAGACCGGCGAGGTCTGATCCCGGAAGAGGTCGGGTGGTCTCGCTGACGGAGCCACCCGTGCCGTGACGGGTGCGGTGCGTCGTTCGCGGCGGCGCACCGTGCCCGCATCACCGCGCGTCTCCTACGATGCCGCGTTGTGAAGCTCGGAGACGTCGGGAACGCTGAGGCGGCGAAGTACGGGAAGCCCCTCGACGGGGTACGCATCCTCGCGGCGGAGCAGATGCAGGCGCTGCCGTTCGGCACGCAGCTGCTCGCCCGGCTCGGCGCCGACGTCGTGAAGGTCGAGCACCCGCGCGACGGCGAGTCCGGGCGGGGTGCGCAGCCCGCGATGACCACCACCGACGGCCGCAGCGCCGGCGCGACGTTCCTGCGCAACAACCTCGACAAGCGCAGCGTCGGCATCGACCTCAAGGCACCGGAGGGCCGCGACCTCTTCCTCCAGCTCGTGCCGCACTTCGACGTCGTCGCGGAGAACTTCCGCGCCGGCACCATGACCAAGCTTGGCCTCGACTACGCGGCGTGCGCGGCGGTCCACCCCACCGTCATCTACGCGTCCGTATCGGGGTTCGGCAACACGATCGAGTCGCCGTACGACTCGTGGGCCGCGTACGCGCCGATCGCCGAGGCGATGTCGGGCATCTACGACTACAAGCAGGACCACGGCGAGGCACCGCGCATCGCGCCGGCGGGCGCGCTGGGCGACATCTCGTCCGCGCTGTTCGGCACCATCGGGATCCTCGCCGCGCTGCGCCACCGCGACCGCACCGGCGAAGGCCAGTACGTCGACGTCTCGATGCTCGACTCGATGGTCGCCATGTCCGACATGGTCGTGAACTTCTGGTCGCTCGGGCTCGGGCCGCCGCGTGAAGGGCCGGGGCCGCTGCTGATCATGGACGGCTTCCAGGCGTCCGACGGCTGGTTCGTGATCCAGGTGGGCCGCGAGCACCAGTTCGAGAAGCTGGCGAAGCTGGTGGGCAAGCCCGAGTGGCTCGAGGACCAGCGGTTCGCGACCCGCCAGGGCTGGCGCGAGCAGCTCGAGCCGGAGATCCGTCCGGCGATCGACGCCTGGGCGGCGGGCAAGACCAAGCTCGAGGTCTGCCACGCGATGAACGCCGAGGGGCTCGCGTGCGGTCCCGTGTACGGCACGCCCGACCTCATCGCCGACCCGCACGTGCAGGCGCACAACATGCTCGTGGAGCTGCCGCGCACGGACGGCGTCGAGCAGCCTGTCCTCATCCCCGGCAACCCGGTGAAGATGACGAAGATGGCCGAGGGGCCCGAGACCGCACCGCCGCTCGTGGGTGAGCACACCGAGGAGGTGCTGCGCGCCGACCTCGGCCTCGACGACGCCGCGCTCACCAAGCTCCGCGACGCCGGCGTCATCAACTGACTGGATGCGTCCCTCAGTCCGATAGAGCAGATTGAGGGACGCATCGACGTTCTTCGGGGGGAGTCAAGGTGGCGGACTTCGGGGTGGACCCGTTCGTCGGCGACGAGCTGCACGAAACGCTGCGCGAGCTCCGACTCGCGCACCGCGTCGCCCCCGTCGGCTTCTACGGCACCGACGCACTGCTCTTCACCCGCTTCGACGACGTGCGCGAGATGTTCCGCGACGACGAGCACTTCCCCGGCGGCGACTTCTACCAGGGCGCGATCGAGCCGGTGGTCGGCCGCACGTTCATCAGCATGAACGAGCGCGAGCACGACGTGCACCGGAAGATGGCGACGCCTGCGTTCCGGTCGCGCGCCGTCACCCGGTTCGACGAGCGCGACCTCGTGCCGCTCGCCCACGAGGTGCTCGACCGCTTCGTCGAGCGCGGCGAGGGCGACCTGTTCGCCGAGCTCTGCACGGTCCTCCCCCACCTCGCGATCACGCGCAAGCTCGGGGTGCCGCCGAGCGCCGAGGCCGACATGCACCGCTGGGCCGAGACGATGCTCACGTTCCCGAGCGATCCCGACGGCGCGATCGCGGCGGCGGGCGAGTTCTCCGGCGAGCTCGGCCCGCTCCTCACCGAGCGGCGCGCCCACCCCGGCGACGACGACATCCTCTCCGCGCTCGCGGCCGTCGAGCACGACGGCGAGCGCCTCGACGACGACGAGGTCTGCGCGACCGTCCGCCTCCTCTTCACCGTCGGCTCCACCACGACGTCGCACGCCATGGGCAACCTGCTCTCGACGCTGCTGCACCGGCCTGCCCTGCTCGAGCGCGCCCGACGCGAGCCGGCCCTGCGCGCCGGGATCGTGCACGAGCTGCTCCGCTGGGAGGGTCCGGTGGCATCGCTCCCGCGTGTCTCGCGCTACGACGCGACCTTCGCGGACGTGCCGATCCCGGCCGGCTCCCTCATGCTCTTCGGCCTGGTGTCGGCCAACCGCGACGCGGCCGTGTTCGGCGACGACGCCGACGCCTTCGATCCCGACCGCGAGGCCCACGACATCCTCACGTTCGGCTTCGGCGCCAAGTTCTGCCCGGGCTCGCACCTCGCCCGACGCGAGCTGCTCACCGCACTCGACGTCGTGCTCGAGCGCCTGCCCGGCCTCCATCTGACCGACCCGTCGGGGAGCGAGCCCCGTGGCGCCGTGCTCCGCCACCCCGATGCCCTGCACTGCGCCTGGGAGGTGCGATGAATCCGGATCTCGAGCCCGATCAGTTCCAAGGGAAGATCGGACGCGACTGGCGCGACTCCGAGCCCTGGTGGCCGGATCCGCACCGCGCGCCCGAGGGCTCGCCCAACGTGGTGCTCGTCGTGCTCGACGACGTCGGCTTCGCGCAGCTCGGGTGCTACGGCTCCGACATCGACACGCCGACGCTCGACGGCCTCGCCGCCAACGGCGTCCGGTACACCAACTTCCACACCACCGCGCTCTGCTCGCCCACCCGCGCGTGCCTGCTCACCGGTCGCAACCACCACTCGGTCGGCATGGGCCGCATCACCGACCTGGCGCGCGGCTACCCCGGCTACTCGGGTCGCATCCCCCGCAGCGCGGGCTTCCTGTCCGAGATCCTGCTCGAGCGCGGCTACGCGACGTACGCCGTCGGCAAGTGGCACCTCACGCCCGACGACGACGCGCACCTCGCCGGGTCGCGCAAGCGTTGGCCGCTCGGCCGCGGCTTCGAGCGCTTCTACGGCTGGTTCGGCGGCGAGACCCACCAGTTCGCGCCCAACCTCGTGCACGACAACCACTTCCGTGAGGCGCCGGGCACCTACGAGGACGGCTACCACCTCACCGAGGACCTCGCCGACCGCGCGATCGAGAACATCAACGACCTGCGCGCCGTCGACCCGACGAAGCCGTTCTTCCTCTACTTCGCCACCGGCGCGTGCCACTCGCCGCACCAGGCGCCGCCGGAGTGGATCGCGAAGTACCAGGGTCACTTCGACCAGGGCTGGGATGCGTGGCGCGAGGCCACATTCGCCCGCCAGCTCGAGGCCGGGATCATCCCCGAGGGCACCGTGCTCTCCGACCGTCCGGCGTGGGTGCCGGCGTGGGACTCGCTGACCGACGACGAGCGCCGGTTGGGCGCGCGCTTCATGGAGTGCTTCGCCGCGTTCCTCTCGCACGCCGACGCCCAGATCGGCCGGGTCGTCGAGCACCTGCGCGACCTCGGCGAGCTCGACAACACGATCATCGTCGCGGTCTCCGACAACGGCGCCAGCTCCGAGGGTGGCGCGGCGGGCTCGATCAACGACATGCGGCAGTGGAACATGTTCCCGGCGAAGGCCCAGGAGATGGTCGACCGCATCGACGAGCTCGGCGGCCCCACGATGCACAACAACTACCCGTGGGGCTGGACCATGGCCGGCGTCACGCCGCTGCGCCGCTGGAAGCGAGAGGTGCACGAGGGGGGCGTCGCCGACCCGTGCATCGTCCACTGGCCCGAGGGCATCGAGGCACGCGGCGTGCTGCGACGGCAGTTCGTGCACGCCATCGACGTCGCGCCCACCATCCTCGACCTGCTCGAAGTCGCGAACCCCGACGTGATCGACGGGGTGCCGCAACGCCCGCACGACGGCCGCAGCATCGCGGCGACGTTCGACGACGACCGCGCGCCCACCCGCGACACGCAGTACTTCGAGATGCTCGGCTGCCGCGCGATCTACCACGACGGCTGGAAGGCCGTCGCGTGGAAGGCGCTCGGGCCGATGTACTCGCCCGACGACGACCCGAACATGCCGTTCGAGGACGACGAGTGGGAGCTGTACCACGTCGCCGAGGACTTCTCGGAGTGCAACAACCTCGCGGCCGAGATGCCGGAGAAGCTGCAGGAGCTGCAGGACCTCTGGTGGCAGGAAGCCGAGCGCAACCACGTGCTGCCGCTCGACAACCGGCCTGCCGTCGCGATCATGGAGCCGCCGCCCACCGGCATCCCGGAACTGGACCGCTTCGTCTACCGGCCGGGCAGCGGGCGCGTGCCCGAGGAGCACGCGGCCGACGTGAAGGGTCGCTCGCACACGATCACCGCCGACGTCGTCGTGCCGGACGGCGGCGCGGACGGCGTGCTGCTCGCGCAGGGGTCGATCCTCGGCGGCTACTCGCTGTACGTCGCCGACGGCCGGCTCCAGTACGTGCACAACTACCTCGGCCGCTCGGAGGACCACCTCGCCGCGAACGCGCCGCTCACGCCGGGGCCGCACACGCTCGCGTTCGAGTTCGAGAGCGAGGGGCGCTTCATGGGCGGCACCACGCGCCTGCGGGTCGACGGCGACGTCGTGGCCGAGGGCTCGATCAAGCGGTACACGCCGGTGCGGTTCTCGATCACCGACGCCGGCCTCACGTGCGGGCGCGACGCGGGCTCGGCGATCACGCCCCGCTACTCGGCGCCGAACCCGTTCACCGGCACGCTCCACCAGGTGGTCGTCGAGCTCGAGGGCGAGGCGGTGCGCGACCCCAACGCCTTCGCCGAGGCCCGGCTCCGCACGCAGTAAGCGCGAGCGCACTCGCGCCGTCCTCCTCCCGCACGGCCGCACGCACAGGAGCACACCGATGGCAGACGACAGCTTCGCGCCCGTCGAGGGCGTCGACCTCGAGACCTACACGCGCGTCAACAAGGCGCTGGTGGAGTCGGGCCACCGCGAGGAGGGCCCGGTGCTCGAGTTCGTCGCCGCGCAGGGCCTCGACCCCGCCACCTGGAAGACCGTCGCCGACACCTGGACCGCCCGCATCCTCGAGGACGACGCAGTCAAAGCCGAGTTCGGCCGCCTCTACCTCGGCACCTAGAGGGGTTTTGGCGTCACCAACCCCACTCACAGTCGAGTGGGTGACGCCAAAAGCCCTCAGGGGATCCGGCGAGTGGCGTCGAAGCGGTCCATCTCGGCGTCGAGGGTGTCGGCGTCCTCGTCGTCGTCGCTCGTCTCGTCGGCACCCGGGAACCGGTTGCGACGCGGGTAGCGACGTCGGAACCAGACGCCGGCCGCCGCGCCCACCGGCATCGGCAGCCAGAACGAGACGAGGCGGAAGACCAGCGTGGCGAGCACCGCCTTGCTGCCACCGATCCCCGCGATGACCAGCGTGCCGGCGAGGCCCGCCTCCACGAAGCCGAGGCCGCCGGGCGTCAGCGGGATCATCGCGAGCACCGACGCAACGATGAACGCGAGGAAGACGAGCCAGATGTCGGGCGAGGCGCCGATCGCGTAGAGCGTGAGGAGCAGCGCGAAGTACTCGAAGACCCATCGCCCGACGGCCGACGCGACCGCGGCGAACCAGTGCGCGCCGAGCGTCTGGCGCACCTCGTCGCGCTCGTCGATGAGGCGCTCGGCCAGCCCGGTGAGTGGCGGCTGACCCCGACGCAGGCGCGCGATGTTGATCAGCCGCTCGATGTTGCGGCCGAGCCAGCACACCGGTGCGCGCGCGCCGAGGAGCATCGCGAGCACCCCCACGAGCACGATGCACACGCCCGCACCGATCCACAGCCCGTCGGTGAGGTTCCCGGGCACGCTGGTGCCGGCGAAGATGATGGCCGGGAGGGCGAGCAGCGGCATCGCGACGACGACGGCGCTCAGCAGCACCGACTGCAGTGCGAGGGCCGACGCCGCAGTCGTACCGCTGATGCCGGCGTCGGCCAGCATGCGCGCCTGGAGCGCCGTGCCGGTGGCACCGCCACCCGGTGTGACACGGTTGAACGCGTTGCCCGCGAGCTGCGACATCGAGACCGAGAACCACGCGGTCGTCCGCAAGCAGATCCGCTGGAGCACCCAGATGCACACGAAGCTCAGCCCTTCGAGCGCGATGACCGCGATCAGCGCGGCCGGGTGCACCTCACCGAGCCGGTCGTAGGCCTCGAAGACCTCGGCGATGCTCGGTGCGAACACGTAGAGGCAGACGCCGGTCGCGAGGAGGAAGGCAACGCGACCGAGGGACCAGCGGTGGGTGCGGGTCGGCACCTCCGCAACGTCCTCCACGCCGATCGAGCGTAGAGGCCACACTGGGGGTGCGTGAGCACGACCGAGGGCATGAAGGGTGGCGGGTACTACGACCACCATTCCCAGTATCAGCAGGCCGTCGCCGAGACCGGCGCGGAGCGCATCCGGTCGTGTGTGGCCGCCGTGCCCGCCGCCGACCCCGACCAGACCTTCGTGATCGCCGACTACGGCGCCGCAACGGGCGCGACGTCGCTCGCGTCGGCCCGCACCGCCGTCGACGCCGTCAGACTCGGTTCACCGACGCGTCCCATAGCGGTCCTGCACAACGACGTGCCCACGAACGATTGGAACACCCTGTTCGCGAACGTCACCACCGATGCTGGTTCGTACACGCGCGCGGACGGTCCACCGGTGCTGCCGTTGGCGTCGGCGATCTCGTTCTTCGAGCCCGCCGCGCCCGCCGGGTCCGTCCATCTCGGGATGTCGTTCTCGGCCGCGCACTGGCTGCGCGAGCAGCCGACCGTGGCCGTCGACGGCTTCTACTTCTGCGAGGCCACGGGCGAGGCGCGGGACGAGCTCGCCGCGGCGGCCGACGCCGACTGGACCGCGTTCCTGGCGTCGCGCGCGGCCGACCTCGCCCGCGGCGGACGCCTCCTCGTGCAGATGGTGGGCACGGAGGACGAGGGCGATGGCGGCGACCCGAAGGTCACCGCCCGCGCGCTGCTCCGGGCGATGGCGGCGGTGGCACGCGAGATGGCCGACGAAGGCCTGCTCGACCCGAAAGCCGTCGACGGCTACGTGCTGCCGGTGTACGCCCGGACCGTGGCCGAGGCCACCGCACCGCTCGAGCGCGCCGGTACGCCCGTCGCCGACGCCTTCGAGCCGGTGGAGGTGCGCACCGACCCGGTCGCCAACCCCTACCTCACGGCCTGGCAGGCCGACGGGGACGCGGCGAAGTACGGCGCGGCGTACGCCACGTTCGTGCGCGGCTTCACCGAGTCGAGCCTGCGCGACCACCTGTTCGCCGACGGTGCCGTCGGCGCGTCGCCCGAGCAGCGCCTCGACGAGTACTTCGACCGCCTCAGCGCCCGCTTCACCGCCGACCCCGAGCGCGACGCCTTCGAGGACTGGACCCTCACCGTCGTCCTCGAGAAGAAGATCAAGAGCTAGGGCCCGTTCTTGGCACGTTGAGTGTCATATGGACTGACGGAACGTGCCAAGAAGGGACTCTAGGGTCAGCTCCGAGCCGCGACCGACGAGGCGACCGAGCGCCAGCGCTCCATGACCGACGGGTCGTCGCGCCACGACGTCGTGGCGAAGTAGCAGACGACGCGGTCGGCGACGCCGGCGCAACGCTCGATGATCGCGTCGGCGAGACCGTCCCACGACGCGGTGACCGTGAACACGTCGAGCATGTCGTCGGTGATCGTCGACGCGAGGCCTGCGTAGTCGCCCGCCTTCTGGAGCTCGTGCAGGCGCTCCGACGTGCCGTCCCACCCGTGCAGCTCGAAGATCGGCGCGTAGGTGCGCGTCGAACCGTAGAAGCCGAGCTGGAAGCGCGCCCGCTGGCGCCACGCGTCGAGCTCGGCGTCGGTGTCGCCGACGATCGTGAGGACCGGTGCGACGACCGTGAGCGCCGACGGGTCGCGCCCCGCCGCCGTCGCCCCCGCCTCCAGGTTCGGTCGCACGACCTCTTGCACGTAGCGGACGGAGTGCAGCGGGTGGACGTGGATGCCGTCGGCCACCTCGCCCGTCATCCGGCACATCCACGGGTTCACCGCGGCGAGGTAGATGGGCGGGTCGGGCACGTCGATCGGGCCGGGCGACCACGTGCCCGGCAGCAGCGAGAAGTTGTAGTACTCGCCCTCGTAGAGCAACGGCTCGTCGCCGCGGAACGCACGGAAGATCGCCTTCATCGCCAGCACGTACTCGCGCAGGCGCGGCCCCGGCGGCGCGAACGCGGAGGAGTACCGGCGCTCCACGTGCGCCTTCACCTGCGTGCCGAGCCCGAGCGCGAAGCGACCGCCCGTGGTCTCGGCCAGCTCCCACGCGTCGATCGCCGCGATCATCGGGCTGCGCGGGAACGCGACGGCGATCCCGGTGCCGAGGTCGAGCCGCTCCGTGGCCAGTGCGGCGGCGACGCACGCGTTGATCCCCGAGCGTCCGCCCTCGGTGACCCAGAGCCCGGCGAACCCGGCGGCTTCCACCTCGCGGGCGAGGTCCTGCATGCGGCGCAGCGTCAGCCCGCCCGACATCGCGTCCAGCTTCATGCGCGGGACGCTAGCGATCGACGAGGGCCCGCGTGAGGAGCGTGAGCGAGTAGTCGAAGAGCTCGTCGCGATCGACGGTGTCGGACAGCGAGTCGTGCTGCGCGGGGGCTCGCGCGATCTGCACGTCGTTGAGCACCGAGCCCGAGGTGTGGCTGATGATCACGAGGCTCGCGAGGTCGGCCTCCTCGCCGTCGACGCCGGCGGCGTGCAGCTCTCGGAGCAGCGCCTGGCGCACCGGCTGGAACAGCTCGTTCGTGTGACCCTGGCGGTGCACGAGCCCGACGAGCTCGGGCTGCGCGAGGAGGTTGTGGCGCAGCGCGGTGCCGATCGAGACGATGCGGGCGACGGCGTCGTCGCCGCGCACCGGGAGGTCGCCCACCTGCGACGCGATGCGCTCGGCCACCGCGTCGAGGAGCGCCTGCTTGTCGCCCACGTGCCAGTAGATGGCGGTGACCGCGACGCCGAGCTTGGCGGCCAGGCGACGCATGGTGAGCCGGTCGACGCCCTCGGCCTCGACCAGCTCGAGCGCGGTGTCGACGACCTCGTCGCGGGTGACCCGGACCTGGCGAGGTCGGGGTTGACGGGTGCCGACGGTCATGGAACGATGTTACAGGAACACCGTTACAGAGCAAGGACGACGTCACAGAGCCGGACCGCGTCACCGAGGC
>CAZKTS010000084.1:0-8660 GCA_964555735.1 uncultured Bifidobacteriaceae bacterium | reverse complement strand
CGCACGAGCTCCGGCGTCGTGCGCCAGACGGTCGTCGGGGTGAGCTGGGCCACGCGTCAGGCGGCGGCCGCGGCGGGATCGATCGCCCCGTAGCGGACCAGGGCGTCGAAGTGGTCGATCGCGCTGCGGTCGTCGTCGAGGATGCCGCGCGCACGCGGCGTCGTGAGGTGACGGCGAGCGAAGCGCTGCGCGACGACGACCTTGCGCGCGTCACCGTCGCGATCGAGCTGCCACGTCGCCTCGTCGAGGAGCAGCGCGCCCTCGGTGAGGTCGGCGAGCAGGTAGGCGAAGCGCCGGGCGTGGAGCAGCTGCACGTCGGCGTCCGAGCGCTCGAGGTGTGCGATCGCATCCTTGGCGTCGGTGAGCGTCGCCGCGACGGCGTCCACGACCGGCGCGAGCGCGGCGCCGTCTCCGGCGCCGTCGAGGGCCCGCTCCACCCGCGCCAGCAGGGCCTCGTGCGCTCCCTCGGAACGCATCGCGCGGCGCACGTCGAGGCAGCAGATGTTCTCGGTGCCCTCCCAGATGGTGTGGCACTGCGCGTCGCGGTACTGGCGCGCCATCGGCCAGTCCTCCATGTAGCCGTTGCCACCGAACACCTCGAGCGCCTGGCTGGCCGCGGTGACGGCCTCGCGCGTCGACCGCAGCTTCGCCAGCGGCACGAGGATCCGCCGCAGGAGGCGGCCCTCTTCGTCGGTGGCGGTGGTGCGCGTGGCCGCGGCGCACTCGAACGTGAGCGCGAGCCCGGCCTCGAGCTCCACGAGCAGATCGACGAGCGTCTCGCGCACGAGGGGATACGAGTCGATGCGCTGGTTCCACTGCTCGCGGTGGGCGGCGTAGATCGCGGCCTCGAGGAACGAGCGACGGTGGATCCCGAGTCCCATCAGCGCGACGCCGAAGCGGCTCCCGTTCACCATCTCCATCATCTTGTTGATCCCGCGTCCCGCCTGCTCCGGTCGCTCCGCTCCCTTGCTTGCGTCGTTCGCGTGTCCGGCTCGTTGGTAGTCGCCCGCGAGCCACGCCTTGGCGCCGTCGAGCTGCACCTCGGCCGTCGGCACACCGACCGTTCCGAGCTTGGGCTTCAGGCGCTTGATGTGGAAGCCGTTGGCCGAGCCGTCGGGGAGGAGCCGCGGCACGATGAATGTCGCCAGGCCGCGTGCACCGTCCTTCGCGCCGTCGGGGCGGGCGAGCACGATGAACACCTCGGCGTCGACGTTCGAGCAGAAGTGCTTCTCGCCGCTCAGGCGCCACTCGTCGCCGTCGGGCACTGCCCGCGTGGTGTTCGCGCCGACGTCGCTGCCTCCCTGGCGCTCGGTGAGGAACATGCCGCCTTCCCAGGCGTCGTCGGGATCGGTGCTGGTGAGGCGGCGCAGCACCTCGTCGCGCACGTCCGGTGGCGCGTAGCGCTCGACGATGTCGGCCGCCCCCGAGGTCATGCCGAGCCCGCAGTAGATCGCGGTCTCGGCCTGGCTCACCAGATAGGCCCGGGCGGCGGTGACGACCGCGGGGACGGCGCGGCCGGCGTGCCAGGGCAGGCCGGTGAAGCCGGCGCGCACGAGGTCGGCCTTGTTGGCGGTCCACGCCGGGTGGTGCTCGATGCGGTCGACCTCGCGGCCCCACTCGTCGTAGCGCTGCAGCACCGGCCCGTGCTTGTCGGTGATCTCGGCCCGCTCCGCCAGCGGTCCGCCGCAGAGCCGACCGAACTCGGCGACGTGCTCCTCGGCGAAGGCGCGGTCGTCGGCGTCGGGCAGCAGGCGGTCCAGCAGGAGGCGGAGGTTCGGGTCGACGGCGTACCAGTCGAGGCCGATCGCACCCTCGTACGTCGCGTAGTCGGGCAGCACGGTCGCGACCTTATGCGCGCCGGGGCGATCCGGCGTCCGCGCGCTAGCGTCCCGCGCCGATGGGGGGACAGCACGGACGACCGGTCCTCGTGCTGCTCGCGATCACGATCGGGGGCCTCGTGGTCGCGGCGTGCGGTGGGGGCGACGAGACGCGGTTGAGCCGCGCCCGCTTCGACGAACGTGCGAACAAGGAGTGCGCGACGCTGGGTGTCGCGAGCGAGTCGCTCCGCAAGGCCCAGGAGCCTGGGGCCGTGGGTCCGGCGGTGACCAAGCACCTGAAGGCCGCGGCGGCGAAGCTCGACGACCTGGTCGATCACCTCGACGAGCTCGCCCCGCCGGAGAGCATCGAGTCCGACGTCGACGAGCTCCTCGACGTGCTGCGCCAGTACGCCGACGGCCTCGAGACGCTCGGCGAGCGCGCCGGGAAGGACCAGACCTTCCGCGACGTGCTGAGCAACAACGGCGACCTGGTCAGCGAGCTCAACGATCTCGCCCAGCGTTCGAGCAACGTGGTGGAGAAGCTCAGCCTCGCCGGCTGCATGCTGGAGGGCTGAGGTGGCCCGCGCGGTGGTGGTGCTGCTGCTGCTGGCCGGCGTCGCCCTCGGTGCGTGTGGCGGTGGGGAGCGGCTCGGCCCGCAGGCGTACGCGGAGCACGCGAGCAAGATCTGCCGGGTCGCGACTCGGCACGCGCGTGGCGTCGACATCCCGGCCTTCACGCGTCCCGCCCGCGCGGCGGCGGCGATCGACGCGCTCGTCGAGGAGCAACGCGGGACGCTCGCCGAGCTGCGCGACCTCAAGCCGGAGAAGGAGCGCGTCGCCGCGCTGAACCGCTGGCTCGCGCTGCTCGACCAGATGCTCGACGAGGCGGACCTCGTCGTGGTGCAGCTCCAGGGTGCCGACCCGACCGCGGCCACCGAGTCGGCACTGCGAGTGAGCGCGCTCGAGGAGCGCAGCGCCGAGCTCGCGCGCAAGCACGACATCACGCCCTGTCGCTTCGCCGCCCTGCAGGTCTGAGCTCCGGGACGAACGCGGTCACAGCCCGCGGGTGCGTGCGTCCTGAACCGCACGTTGACCCGAGGGAGGTCCCGTGCGACTCCACCTGCACCCACGCGCGCTCGCGCTCGTCGTCCTCGCCGCACTCGCGGCGACCGCCACCATCGTCCTCGCGACCCGCAGTGCCGGCGCGGCCGAGACCACCCGGTGCCACGACGCCTCGGTGGCGCGCCAGCGCACCGAGGTGAGCACCGACATGACCGTCCCGAAGTTCGACCCGTCGCTCGGCACCCTGCTCGAGGTCACCGTGCCCACGCAGTCCGTGCACCTCGACACCGACGCCAAGTTCGAGAACACCGCCCAGTCCGCGGTCGTCTTCTCCGAGGACATGACCTACGAGGTCACGTTCACGAGCCCCGGTGGGCTCGCGTCACCGGCGCCCGTCACCGGCACGATCCCGCGCGTCGCCGCGCAGGGGCTCACCGCGTTCGACGGCACGCTCGACTACCTCGGCACGAGTGCCGTCACCCAGCCGTCGACGACGCGCGACGCGGCGGCCGCGCCGGTGAGCGCCACCGACGCGGCGACGCTCGCGGCCTTCACCGGTGCGGGCTCGCTGCCGTTCCACGTGCAGTCGTCGATCTCCGAGCACTTCACCGGAGGTGGCGGCAACGTGCAGGCCGAGATCAACACGTTCGTGGCTGCGGCGGTGCAGGTCTGCTACCGGTACCGCACCCCGGACGTCGGCGGGACCACGGTCACCCAGCCCCCGGCCGCGCCCGTCGTCGCGGCCCCGCGGACGGCAGGCTGAACGGCGCGGTGCGGGCCACCGCCGCGGGTATCGTGCCGACGAGTCGCCCAGCCACCATGGACCACCGGCGTCCGCGTGAAGTGAGGGGACCGCACGGTGCGGTCGCCGAGCCTCGCCCGGCCCGGCTCCCGCACCGAGCGGTCAACTGCCCAGCCCCACCGCTGCGGGGACCTACCCGGGTGACGGGGCGCCCCGTCGAGGCGGGTCGTGCCCAGCCGCCTCCGGGGCGCCCCACCTTCTTCCCGTACGGATGGTGGGCGTCTCCTCACCATCGTGATCGGCCGCGCCGCGCGCCGGCTTGAGCCCGCCGCCCTTTCAGGCACCCCGAAGGCGCCGTAGCCTGTCGCCTCGTGACGTACGACCGCCTCGGTGCACTCGATGCCAGCTTCTTGCACCTGGAGCGGCTCGAGACGCCCATGCACGTGGGCGCGTTGGCGGTCTTCGAGGGCGACGCCTTCGTCGACGACACCGGTCGGTTCCGCATCGGCGACGTGCGCGATCTGGTGTCGTCACGCCTCCACCTCATCCCGCGGTTCCGCAAGCGCATCATGCCGGTGCCGCTCGACGCCGGGCTCCCGATCTGGGTCGACGACGACCGGTTCGACATCGCCCACCATGTCCGACTCACCGCGCTGCCGGCGCCGGGCTCGCGCAGCCAGCTGCTCGCGCTATTCGAGCGCGTCCAGGCGCAGGTGCTCGACCGCAGCCGACCGCTGTGGGAGCTCTGGTTCGTCGAAGGTCTCGAGGGCGGCCACGTCGCGATGGTGCAGAAGACCCATCACGCGCTGGTCGACGGCGTCTCCGGCGTCGACGTCGCGACGGTGCTGCTCGACTTCGAGCCCGATCCCGTGCGCACGCCCGGGCCGGAGTGGCGGCCGGCACCCGCACCGCCGCAGGCGCGCCTGCTCGTCGACACGGTGAAGGAGTACGTCGCCGGGCCCAAGGCGCTCGCGCAGACGGCCCGCAACGCGGTCGAGGTGCCCAAGCGCGCCGCCGACCGCGTGACCCAGGTCGCGCGTTCGTTCGCGACCCTCACCGAAGGCAACCTCGTCGCGCCGCGCACGTCGCTCAACCGCACCGTGGGGCGCAACCGGCGCTTCGGACTCGTGCAGTACCCGGTCGACGACGTGAAGACGGTGCGCAAGGCGTTCGGCGGCACGCTCAACGACGTCGTGCTGGCGGGCGTCAGCGGCGGGATCGCGCGGGTGCTCGAGTCGCGTGCCGAGCTCACGCCGGGCCTGACGCTCAAGATCCTCTGCCCGGTGTCGGTGCGGTCCGACGACGAGCACATGACCCTCGGCAACCGGATCTCGGCCATGTTCGTGCCGGTGCCCGTCGGCGAGCCGGACCCGCTCGCGCGCCTGCGCGCCATCCAGGCCACGACCGCCGACCTGAAGGAGCGCGAGCAGCCGGTCGCCGCCGACACCCTGTTGAACCTCGCGCACTACAGCGCACCGACGCTCATCGGTCTGGCGGCGCGCGCCGGGCACCACCAGCCGTTCTTCAACCTGATCTGCACCAACGTGCCGGGCCCCCAGACACCGCTCTACTGCATGGGCGCACGCATGCTGGAGGCGTATCCGATGGTCCCGCTCTCGCGGAACACCAACGTCGGCATCGCGATCCTCTCGTACTGCGGCCACCTGCACGTGGGCCTTCTCGCCGACCGTGACCACTGGCCCGACCTCGACGTCCTCGAGACCGGCATCGACGAGTCCTTCGGCGAGCTCACCAAGCTGGCCCGCGAGGCCGGTGCGTGATGACCGGGAGTGGAGGGAGCTCGCCGAGCGAAGGAGCGCCCGCGGCCGGGGTATCCCCGGCCGCAGCGAGTGAGCGCGACAAGGAAGTGTGGGAGCGCGACGCCTGGGACATCGCGGATGCGGTGCGGGCCGGTGCGCTGTCGGCGCGCGACGTGCTCGAGGCCCACCTCGACCGGATCGAGCGCATCGATCCCGAGCTCAACGCCGTGTGCTTCCAGGATGCCGAGGCCGCGCGCGCTCGCGCCGCGGCCATCGACGAGGCCGTGGCCGCGGGAGACGATCCCGGCCCGCTCGCCGGGGTGCCGATGGGCATCAAGGAGCTGGCGAGCGTCGAGGGCTGGCCGGAGACGCACGCGTCGGTTGTCTACCGCGACGCGGTCGCCGCCTCCGACGACACCGAGGTCGCGCGCCTGCGCGCGGCCGGCGCGGTGCTCGTCGGCCTCACCACGGCCTCCGAGCACGGCGCGGTCAGCTTCACCAACACGCCGCTGCACGGGATCACCCGCAACCCGTGGAACCCCGACCACACGCCGGGTGGCTCGTCCGGCGGCTCGGCCGCGGCGGTCGCCGCGGGGCTCTTCCCGGCGTGCAGCGGTAGCGACGGCGGCGGCTCGATCCGGATCCCGTCGGCGTACTGCGGGCTGCCGGGGATGAAGACGACACAGGGCCTCACCGGCACCGGGCCCGGCGCGTTCGGCTTCTCGCAGACGTCGGTGCGCGGTCCGATCGTGCGCTCGGTGCGCGACGCGGCGCGCTACCTCGACGTCGTCACCGGCCCCACGCTCGAGGACCCGATCTCGCTGCCCAAACCCGCACCGTTCGAGCCCGCGGTCGATCCCGACGCCGCGGTCGCGCTGCTCCACGGCAAGCGGGTCGCGTGGTCGTCGACGCTCGGGTACGCGGGTGCCGATCCTGCCGTGGAGCGCTGCGCCCGCGAGGCCGCGGAGATCCTCATCGAGGCGTGCGACCTCGAGCTCGACGACCGCGAGGTCGTGCTGCCCAAGCCCGGCACCTCGTGGACCGTGCTGTCGACGCTCGGCGACATGGCGCTCCACTACGAGGACATGCGCGACCACGTGCAGGACCTCACGGACGTGACGCGCCTGGCCGTCCAGTCGTACGAGCACCTCAAGCCCGAGGTGGTGCTGAAGGCCATCCGCGGCAAGCAGGCGACCGTCGCCGCGGCCGCGAGCGCGTTCGCCGACATCGACCTCCTGCTCACGCCGACGACGCCCGTGCCCGCGTTCGCGGCGGAGGGCACGCTCAGCGGCGCGGTCAACGGCAAGGACGTCTCGCTGATGGGTCTCTCGGCTGCGTTCACTGCGCCGTTCAACCTCACCGGCCAGCCCGCGTGCAGCATCCCGTGCGGCTTCGTCGACGGCCTCCCGGTCGCGCTGCAGGTCGTGGCGCGCCGGCTCGACGACGTGTCCTGCCTCGCCGCCGCGGCCGTGCTCGAGCAGGACCACCCGTGGCCCAAGCTCGCACCCCTCGCCTACGTGGGGTGATGGGACCGGTCCGAGGCCGGATAACCTGCGCTCGTGACCGCCACCCGGCGGCCGCCCGGTGACCCGTCCGAGGCGCCGAGGCCCAGGCCGCACAAGCAGGAGCAGGACCCCGCGTCGTCCGAGGTCGTCGAGGTCGCGCCCAACGTCATCCGGATGCAGCTGCCGATCTGGATGCCCGGGCTCGGCCACGTCAACACCTACGGGCTGCTCGACGACCACGGCCTCGCGGTCGTCGACCCCGGGCTACCCGGGCCGCAGTCGTGGAAGGCGCTCAAGGCGCGGCTGAAGACCGCCGGCTTTCGCGTCAAGGACATCCACACCGTCATCGTCACGCACTCGCACCCCGACCACTTCGGTGGCGCGGGGCGCATCAAGAAGGAGGCCGGCGCGCAGCTCGTCGCGCACAAGGCCTTCACCACGTGGTCGATGGAAGAGAGCGACCGCCGCAACCACCTCCCGAGCGCGCAGGAGGAGGCCGAGGCCGAGCGCATCGCGGCCGCGGCCGCGCAGGCGCTCGACATCGGCGGCGAGGAGATCCCCACCATCGCCGACCACGTCGACGAGTACGAGGGTGACCCGCTGCGCGACGGCGTGACCGCCGAGACGCAGGCGAACTCGGTGCCGTGGGGCGGCGAGACGCCGTGGGGCGGCAGCAAGCACCCGATGCCGAAGCTGACCAAGCGTCTGAAGATCCGCGCGCTGCGGATGCTGTTCCGTCCGCCCTACCCGAGCCGGCGGGTCGTGCACGGCGAGCGCATGAGCCTGGCGGGTCGCGAGTGGGTGTCGATCCACACGCCCGGTCACACCGTCGACCACCTCTGTCTGTACGACCCCGAGTACGGGCTCCTCCTCTCGGGCGACCACGTGCTGCCGTCGATCACGCCGCACATCTCCGGCGTGGGCCAGGGCGCCGACGCGCTCAAGAGCTACCTCCAGACGCTCGACCTCGTCGCGGCGCTCGACGGCGTGCAGCTGGGCCTGCCGGCGCACGGCCACCCGTTCGACGACGTGCCCGGGCGCGTCACTGCGATCAAGGAGCACCACGAGGAGCGGATGGAGCAGATCCGCGAGGCGTCGCTCGCGATCGGCCCGGCGACCGTGCAGCAGATCTCGCACGAGATCTTCCCCAAGAAGCACTGGGGCGTGATGGCCGAGAGCGAGACGTTCGCCCACCTCGAGCACATGGTCCTCGCGAACGAGGCCGAGCGCTGGCAGGACGGCGACGGCCCGCTGCTGTACCGAGCCGCGCCCGCCGCCTGAGGCGACCGCCGCTAGACGCCGAGGGCGTCGAGGATCAGCGGTGCGATCCAGTCGGAGCCGGCGCGGGTGAAGTGACCGCCGTCGTCGGCGCGCGGCGCCATCTCGAAGGTGGCGAGCTCCGGGCACGGTGGCCCCGCCGGGCACACGAAGCGAGCGAGGGGCAGGAGCGAGAACCGCGACCGGTCCGACTGCACGACCAGCTCGAGCACGTCCTTGTACTGCGTGAACGCGGTGACGATGTCGGGGTTGGGCGCGCCGCGCGGGGTCACGGAAGGCGGCGCGGCGAGCAGGAAGACGACGCGTCGTCCGGAGCCAGGCGGCGCGATCACGTCGGCGGTCTGACGCGTGAGGTCGGCGATGATCGCGCGGCCCTCCGGTGTCGCGGGGTTCGCCACGATGCCGTCGATGCCGCGGATCGCGGTGTCCCACGTCGAGAGCCACAGCACGGTGTCGGCCGGCGCCGACGCGACCTCTCCCAGCCACATCGAGAGGT
>CAZKTS010000083.1:0-11918 GCA_964555735.1 uncultured Bifidobacteriaceae bacterium | reverse complement strand
GCTCGTGCCGCAGGCCCGCCTCGACGAGGCGATCGAGATCGCCAAAGCGACGCTGGAGAGCATCCCGGTCGGCGACCCGTTCGACGAGGGGACGATGATGGGACCGCTCATCAACGCCCGCCAGCGTGACCGCGTGCTCGGCTACGTGCAGAAGGGGATCGACGAGGGCGGCACCGTCGTGACCGGCGGCGGACGGCCTGCGGCGTTCCCCACGGGCTACTACGTCGAGCCGACGCTGATCGTCGGCGTCGACAACTCGACGGCCGTCGCGCGCGAGGAGATCTTCGGCCCGGTGCTGGTGATCCTCCCGTACCGGGACGAGGCCGACGCGATCGCGATCGCCAACGACACACCGTACGGGCTGTCCGGGGCGGTGTTCAGCGCGAGCAACGAGCACGCGCTCGACGTCGCGAAGCGGCTGCGCACCGGGACCGTCTCGATCAACGGCGGCATGTGGTACGGCCCCGACGTCCCGTTCGGCGGCTACCGCCAGAGCGGCATCGGCCGCGAGTCCGGCCGCGAGGGCTTCGAGGAGTACCTCGAGATCAAGTCCGTCGCCTGGCCCGCGTGACGCCGGCGCGACCACGGTGCGTCCGCACGTGTAGTCCTATTGCCCTGAGGAGCGCCTCGTGATCACGTACGTGCTGGTGCACGGGGGTGGGGTCACGGGGCGCTACTGGGATCTGCTCGTCCCGCACCTTCGACGGCCCGCGCTCGCGGTCGACCTCCCCGGGCGCGCCGGCAAGGCCGCCGACCCGATGAGCCTGACCGTCGACGAGTGCGTCGCGTCCGTCGTCGCCGACGTGCGCGACGCGGGGCTCGGCGACATCGTGCTCGTCGGGCACTCCTCGGGCGGCCTCTTCGTCCCCGGCATCGCGACTGCGCTCGGTGACCAGGTGCGCGCCATCGTGCTCGACGCCGCCAACGTCACCCCCGACGGCGGCACCGGGCTCGACGCGATGAAGGCGTCGCATCGCGACCGCGTGCTCGAGGCGATGACCGCCGCCCGCCGTGACGGCTGGGTGCTGCGCACGCCGGGCCCCGAGCCCGCCGACAAGGTGCGGGGGGCGTACGGCGGCGACGACCTCACCGACGACCAGATCGCCTTCGTCACCGACCCGGTCCGCTGCGTGCGGGACTCGATGAACTTCTACTTCCAGCCCGTGTCGTGGTCGGCCGTGCCCGATGTCCCCATCACCTACATCCGCCATACCCAGGACCGCCCGACCCCGCCGGCGCTCCAGGATGCCAACATCGAGCGTCTCGGCCGACCGGCCCGGACCGTGGAGCTCGACTGCGGTCACATCCCCGCGGTCACCGACCCCGAGCGCCTCGCCGCGATCCTCGACGGCGTGGCCGACGAGGTGGAGACGCCGGCTCCTCGCTGAGCGTCAGCCGCCCACCGCCACCGGCTCGCGCAGGTCGGCCGCGGCGAAGGCACCGATGCCGTCCTCCGGCGTGACCGCGGCGGTGAAGCCGATCGCCGCGCGAGCGCGCTCCGTCGACGCAAAGACGTGGCGAACGTCGCCGGGACGCGCGCCGCCGACGACCCGCGGCCGACGGCCCGACCCGAACGCCTCGCACAGCACCCGCGCCACCTCGAGCACGGAGATCGGTCGGCCGCTCGCCACGTTGAGCGGCCCGTCGTGCGGTGTCGTGAGCGCGAGCACGTTGGCCTGCACCACGTCGTCCACGTGGACGAAGTCGCGCAGCTGGGCGCCGTCCTCGAGGACCAGGGGATCGTCACCGGCTTCGAGCGCGCTGCGGAAGATGCTCGCCACACCGGCGTACGGGGTGTCGCGCGGCATCCGCGGTCCGTACACGTTGTGGTAGCGCAGCATCGTCACCGCCGTGCCACGAGAGTGACCGAACGCCCGCACGAGGTGCTCCTGGTGCAGCTTGGTCGCCGCGTAGACGCTCTGCGGATCGAGTGGCGCATCCTCGGGGACGGCGTCGGGGACCAGTCGCGCGCCGCACCGGGGGCAGTCGTGCTCGAAGCGGCCCGCGGCGATCGCGTCGGGGGTGCGCGCCGACGGCGCGACCACCCCGTGCGTCGCGCATCGGTAGCGACCCTCGCCGTAAACGACCATGCTGCTCGCGAGCACGAACGGTCCGTCGAACCGGCGGTCGTGGAGCGCGCGCAGCAGCGTGGCCGTCCCGACGTCGTTGTCGCGCACGAAGGCGGTCACGTCCCCGAAATCCCGGCCGAGGCCGACCATGCCGCCCTGGTGACTCACCGCGTCGATCCCGTCCGTCGCGTCGCGCACCGCGTCGGCGTCCGCGAGGTCCGCCCAGTGGTAGTCGACCCCGTCGGCGAGGTACGGCGGCGGTGCAACGTGAGCACGGGGGTGGAGCACGTCGAGCACGCGCACCGAGTGGCCGTCGCCGACGAGCCGGTCGACGAGGTGCGACCCGACGAACCCCGCGCCGCCGGTGACGAGGACCCGCATCAGCTCGCGGCCGCGTCGACGGGGAGGCGAACGGTGAAGCACGCGCCGCCGTTCTGGTTCTCCACGGTGATCTCGCCGTGGTGGGCCTCGACGAGGCCCCGCGCGATCGCGAGCCCGAGCCCGGCGCCGCCACCGCCGTCGGCCGGCGTGCGCGCCGAGTCGCCGCGGAAGGCGACGTCGAACACGCGCGGGAGGTCGGCTTCGGCGATCCCGCCGCCGTCGTCGACGACCGACACGTACGCGCGCCCGGCCTCCACCCCCGCCTCGACGAGCACCGTCCCGTCGGCGGGCGTGTGCCGGATCGCGTTCTCCAGGATGTTGCGCAGGGCGCGCAGCACCTCGGGCGACGACGCGTCGAGCTGCGGGGGCTCGCCCGCGATGCGGCCCTCGAGGCGCACACCCTTCGCGGCCGCGACCGGGGTCGCTGACGCCAGCGCGTCCGACACCAGGTCGCCGAGCGACACCCGCTCGAGCTCGAGGCGCAGCACCCCGGCCTGGGCCCGGCTCAGCTCGAACAGGTCGTCGACGAGTCCGCTGAGCCGGTCCACCTCCACCCCGAGCGCGCGGTGGTAGCGCTCGATCGTCGTCGGGTCGTCGACGACGCCGTCCTCGAGCGCCTCGGCCAGGGCCTTGATGCCGGCGAGCGGCGTCCGGAGGTCGTGCGACACCCAGGCCACGAGCTCGCGTCGCGACTGCTCGAGCGTGCGCTCGCGCCGGCGTGCCTCGTCGAGCCGCCGTGCCGTCACCGCCAGCTCCTCGTGCAGCCGTCCGAGCTCCTCGGCCCCGCCGACGGTGGCGTCGGCCACCCCGTCGCCGTCGCCGTCGCCGAGACGACGGGTCGCGCTCACGAGCGCGTCGCTCGCCCGACCGAGGCGTCGGCCGAGCACCATCGCGGTGACGAGACCGACCGTGCCCGCGACCGAAAGGACCACGAGCAACGCGCCAAAGGTCTCGTCGGACACGAGCATCGACCGCGTCGCCACCCAGACCCCGACGACCACCGGCAGCAACGCGGCCGCCGACGCCAGCGCGACCTGCGCCGCGAACGAGCGCCCGCGCGCGAGTCGCACGACGACGACGGCCACGCAGCCACCCGCGATCGCGGTGCCGCCGGCGAGCAGGACCAGCTCGAGGATCTCGGTGCTCGGCATCGACGACGACATGCCGGTCACGACCGTGGCCACCACGCCGCCCGCGATCACTGCCAGGAGCGCACGCCGCAGTGGGCGCTCCGAACCGCGCACTTCGCGCGTCATCGCCGCTCCTCCGTGTCACGGTCGACGTCACCCGACGCCGACGCCTCGAAGCGATACCCGACGCCCCACGCAGTGAGCAGGTGCTCCGGGTTCGAAGGGTCGTGCTCGATCTTCTCGCGCACGCGGCGGATGTGGACCGTCACGGTCGCGGTGTCCCCGACGGTGAAGCCCCAGACGTCCTCGAGCAGCTCCTCGCGCCGGAACACGCGTCCCGGGTGGCTCGCCATGTGCGCGAGCAGGTCGAACTCCTTGGCGGTGAGGACGACCTCTTGACCGTCGACCTCGACTCGACGCGAGCGACGGTCGAGCACGATGCGGCCGAGATCGAGCACCGGCTCGGGCTCCTCGCGTGGCACCGTCGGCTCGTCGGCGCGCCGCAGCACGGCGCGGACCCGGGCCATGAGCTCGCGCGGCGAGAACGGCTTGGTGAGGTAGTCGTCGGCGCCGAGCTCGAGGCCGACGACCCGGTCCTCCTCCTCACCGCGCGCGGTCAGCATGACGATCGGGACGGGCGCGAGCTCGCGCAGCTGCCGACAGACTTCGAGGCCATCCAGTCCCGGCAACATCAGGTCGAGCACCACGAGGCGAGGCTGGACGTTCCGCGCCGACGCGACCGCGGCCGCGCCGTCCCCGACGGACTCGACCGCGTAGCCGTCGCGCTCGAGGTAGCGCACGACGACCTCGGCGACGGTCGGGTCGTCGTCGACCACGAGGATGCGCTGGTCGCTCACCACGGTGTCCGGATCAGTGATTCGATCAGGATGGCACTCCCCAGCTGGAGACCCAACCACGCTCGTCCGTGCCGGTCCGTCGACCCCCGACCGGCCCCCGCTCGGGCGCCCAGCGCCGCGCCGGCCACGAGCACCCACGGGGCGAACGGCAGCCAGATCCGCTCGACCTCTCCCTTGGCCATGCCACTCAGGAGCGCGAGGGCGACGCACGCGAGCCCGCCGCCGACCAACCACCAGACCCGTCGATCGCGTAGGCGGGCGAGACCGACCGCGGTCGCCGGCCCGAGCACGAGCGCGAACGCCGCCAGGTCGATCAGGAGGAACGCCAGGTACGGGCGCCGCGACGCGATGCCGGCGGTGTAGCGCTCGTGCGTCGTCGCGAGGCCGTCGAGCCACCAGAACCCGGTGCCGACGGCGACGACCGCGACGCTTGCCGCAGCGACGATCGCCGCGACCACCACCGGCTGCAACCGGCGGCGCTGCCACGCGACCACGACCGGGATCGCGCCGAGGAGCACGAGGCCGTACGAGCAGAAGATGGCCACGGCCAGCACCACGCCGCCCGCCACCGCCGGCAGGTCGGAACGGGTACCCACGCGGCCGGTGGCGATCACCACCAGCGTCACCCCGACCGCACCGATCCCGGCGAACAGCGCGTCCGCGCTCGTCACCGTCCAGACGAGCGCGGGAGCGACGACCACGAAGGGTGCGGCGCGGCGCGCCCAGTGCTCCCCCGCGACCTCGCGCACCGCGACGAGGACGGCCGCGACCGCGACCGCGCCACCGGCGATGAGGACCGCGGCGAACCACCCTGCTCCGCCGAGGCCGAGCTCGCGCAGGCCCACGGCCAGAGCCACGGGACCGGGCGGGTGGCCCTGGACGTGCACGGGGTACGTGACGATCCGATCGTCGGTGAAGGTCTCGAGGAACCGGCCCAGATCGTGCACCCCGGGAACGACCGCCAGGTACTCGCGGGGCGACCGCACCGGATCGACGAGGCGGTCCCAGCCGCGCACGCCCGCGAGCGCGGCGCCCACGACTACCGACGCCGCGCCGCTCGCGGGCACGAGCACCCACCAGCGCGCGCGGGCCGCGAGCGCGGGCAGTCCGACGACCGCCAAGAGGCCGACGATCGCCACCACGAGCACCGAGCCGTCGAGGAGCGGCTCGACACGCGCGTGGAACGGCGGCGCCTGGATCGAGATCGCGTCCGCGTCCAGCAGGGACGCGACCGCCACGCCCGCAAGCACCACCGCGCCCCACGCGCCGAGCGCGCCGAGCGTGCGCCCGATGGTCGACTCGACGCGGCGGCTCGCCGGATCCGGCGTCGACGCGTCGAGGAGCGCGGGAGCGGCCACGTCGGAGACGCTACCGACGCACCTCTCCTGCAGCGGTGCCGCAGCGCGAGAGTTTCGCGTCTTGTAAGCAGATCCGGGTGTGCGTTCGCACACGACGTCGGTACGTTCGAACCCGTGAACGAGACCGCGCGCGTCGACGTCGTGCTGCCCGTGCTCGACGAAGCAGCTGCGCTGCCCGTCGTGCTCGGCGCGATGCCCTCGCGATGTCGAGCCATCGTCGTCGACAACGGTTCCACCGACGGCTCGGCGGACGTCGCACACTCGCTCGGCGCCCTCGTCGTGCACGAGCCGCAGCGCGGCTTCGGGGCCGCGTGCTTCGCGGGCCTGCTCGCGGCCGAGAGCGAGGTGGTCGCGTTCATGGACTGCGACGGCAGCCTCGATCCGCGTGAGGTCCCTGCCGTCGCCGAACCGGTCGTCGCAGGCGAGCACGATCTCGTGCTCGGCCGGCGGGTCGCGACGACCCGCGCCGCGTGGCCGTGGCACGCGCGACTCGCGAATCGCGCGCTCGCCGCGTACGCGACCCGGCGGGGCGCGCCGATCGGCGACCTCGGGCCGATGCGAGCCGCGCCGCGCGAGCGCCTGCTCGCCCTCGGCCTGCAGGACCGGCGGTTCGGGTGGCCGCTCGAGATGGTGCTGCGCGCCGCGCGCGCCGGATGGCGGATCGGCGAGGTGCCGGTGGCGTACGCACCCAGGATCGGGCGGTCGAAGGTCACCGGCACCGTCAAGGGCACGGTCCGCACGGTGCGCGACATGGCGGCCGTCCGGTGACCACGCTGATGGTGCTGGCCAAGAGCCCGGTCCCGGGCCGCGTGAAGACCCGGCTGTGCCCGCCGCTCCTCGCCACCGAGGCTGCGGGTCTGGCGCGGGCCGCCCTCTGCGACACGCTCGCCGCGGTGGCGGCCACGCCGTGCGACCGGCGGCTCCTCGTGCTCGAGGGAGCGCCGGGCCCCTGGGTGCCCACCGGCTTCGACGTCGTGCCCCAGCGTCCGGGCGGCCTCGGCGATCGACTCGCCGGCGCGTTCGCCGCGGCCGACGACCGTGCCGTGCTCGTCGGCATGGACACGCCCCAGGTCACGCCCGCTCACCTCACCGACGCGCTCGCGCGGCTCGCCGACGACCGGTTCGACGCGGTGCTCGGTCCGGCACCCGACGGCGGCTACTGGGCGATCGGCTTCGACGGGGACCAGCCCGGCGCGTTCAGCGGCGTACCGATGAGCACCGCGACCACCGGCGTCGCGCAGCATCAGCGGCTCGTAGAGCTCGGGCTCCGCGTGTCGCTGCTCACGCCTCTGCGCGACGTCGACCGCTTCGCCGATGCGGCGATCGTCGCGGGCGACGCACCGACCACCGGCTTCGCCGACGCGTTCCGGCGGCTGCCCCGCCGAGCGGTGCCGGCGTGACCGCGCTCGCGTCGTTGGTGTGCGCGCACGACGGCCACCTCGATGCCCCGAGCGACCGCTGGATGGGGCACATCACGCCGGCCGACGACACCGCGCTCGACCGCACCGCGGGTCCCGCGATCGACGTCGGGTGCGGCCCGGGGCGGATCGTGCTCGCCCTCGCCGAGCGCGGCATCCGCGCCATGGGCATCGACGTCACGCCGCACGCGGTGGAGCACGCCCGCGCACACGGCGCGCCGGTGCTCGAGCGCTCGGTGTTCGAGCGCGTCCCCGGTACCGGTCGGTGGGCGACCGCGCTGCTCCTCGACGGCAACGTCGGGATCGGGGGCGATCCTGTGGCCCTCCTCGCGCGGGTGGGCTCGCTCGTGCGGATCGGCGGGCGGGTGCTCGTCGAGCTCGACGCGCCGGGAACACCCGCGGTCCCGCGGGTCGTCCGCCTCGACATCGGTGACCGCCCGGGTCCGTGGTTCGAGCTCTTACCCGTCGCCGCCGACCACATCGTGGCGCTGGCGCCCCCCGCCGGCCTCGTCGTGGACGAGCGGTGGTGCGCGGACGGGCGCTGGTTCGCCGCGCTCGAGCGGACGCGATGAGCACTCGCCCGAGCGCGCTCACGCCGACGTCCCCCCTGCACGACGAGCGCGTCGCCGCGATCCTTGGCATCGCGCTCGCGGTCACGTTCACCACGTGCTTCCTCACCGGGCTGTCGTCGCACCTCGCGCAGGACCCGCCGTCGTGGTTGTCGTGGCCGACCCGCCCCGCCGGGCTCTACCGCGTGACCCAGGGCGTGCACGTCGCCACCGGTCTGGCGTCGATCCCGCTGCTGCTGGCGAAGCTGTGGACGGTCTTCCCGAAGCTGTTCGTCTGGCCCCCGTTCCGGACGTCGGCGGAGGCGATCGAGCGGCTCATGATCCTGCCGCTCGTCGGGGGCGCGGTGTTCATGCTGTTCACCGGGCTCGCCAACATCAACCTCTGGTACCCGTGGCCGTTCAACTTCCGCCGCGCGCACTACTGGGTGGCGTGGATCACGATCGGGGCGCTCGTCGTGCACATCGGCGCGAAGTGGCGCACCACGCGGCGCGCCCTCCACCGACGAGGGCCGGATGCAGAGCCGCGCGCCGATGCACTCGACCGACGACGGTTCCTCGTCGGCGTCTTCGGGGCAGGGGCTGCCGTCACGCTCTTCACCGTCGGACAGACCGTCTCGCCGCTGCGCAAGCTCGCGCTCCTCGCACCCCGTCGCCCCGACGTCGGCCCGCAGGGGTTTCCGGTCAATCGGACGGCCGTCGACGCCGGCGTCGTGGCGAGCGCGCAGGCCGATGACTTCGAGCTGGTCGTCGACGGCAAGGTCGCGCGGCCGCTCGCGCTCTCGCTCGCCGAGGTCGCCGCGTTGCCCCAGCACGAGGCAACACTGCCGATCGCGTGCGTCGAGGGGTGGAGCGCGTCGCGTCGCTGGCGCGGGGTGCGCGTCGCCGACCTGCTCGAGCGCGCCGGCGCGCCGTCGGACGCGGAGGTGCGCGTGCACTCGCTGCAACAGCGGCGGTCGTACCGGACGTCCGAGCTCGACGCTGGTCAGGCCCGCGACCGCGACACGTTGCTGGCGCTGGAGGTCGAGGGCGAGCCGCTGCACCTCGACCACGGCTACCCGCTGCGGCTCATCGGCCCCAACCGGCCCGGCGTGCTCCAGACCAAGTGGGTCACCCGACTCGAGGTCCGATGAGCGCGCCGGCCCGGGCCACCGAGCGCGAGGAGCCGCCCGGCGGCCTCGCGTTCTGGCTCGGACTCGCGGTCGGCGGTGCAGTGGTCGTGTTCGGCATCGCCGGCTTGCTGAGCACCACCGACCTGGGCAACGGGTTCCGTGTCGGCACCTGGGTCGTGGGCGCCGACCTCGTGCACGACATCGTGCTCGCGCCGATCGCGGTCGGCGTCTCCGTGCTGCTGGCCCGATTGGTACCGCTCCCGTGGCGGGCGCCGATCCGGGCCGCGCTGGCAACGTCCGCGGTGCTGCTGATCATCGCGGTCCCGCCGTTGCTCGGCACGGCCCACGACTCCACCCCGCACAACACCACCGTCCAGCCGCTCGACTACCCGACCGCTCTCGCCACCGCGACCGGCGTGGTCTGGGCGGCGGCGGGACTCTGGCTGGTCGCGATCGCGCTGCGCCGACGGCACGCCGACGGCTGATGGACAGCGCCTTCGCGGGCGCGCCACCATGACGCGATGACCGCGGTGGAGCTCACCTGGGACCCGTTCGACACCGACATCGACACCGACCCGTACGAGATCTGGCGGCGCATGCGCGACGAGGCGCCGGTGTACCGCAACGAGACGTACGACTTCTACGCGCTCACCCGCTTCGCCGACGTCGAGGCCGCGCACCGCGACCCGGCCACCTTCAGCTCCGCGCACGGCACGGTGCTCGAGCTCATGGGGCCCGAGCCGATCATCAACGCCGAGATGATGATCTTCACCGACCCGCCGCTGCACACGCGACTTCGCTCACTCGCGTCGCGCGCGTTCACCCCGCGGCGGGTCTCGCAGCTCGAGGCACGCGTCCGCGAGATCTGTGGCGAGCTGCTCGACCGGCAGGTGGGCGGCGACGGCTTCGACTACGTGCAGGACTTCGGCGCGCAGCTGCCGTCGATGGTGATCTCCGCGCTGCTCGGCGTGCCCGACGCCGAGCGCGAGGAAGTCCGGCACTACATCGATGAGGTCTTCTACATCGAGCCCGGCGTCGGCATGATCAACGACCGCTCGTTCGCGGCGCAGATCTGGTTGCACGAGTACCTGGCCCGTCAGCTCGAACGGCGGCGCGCGCATCCCGTCGACGACATGATGAGCGACCTCGCGCACGCAGAGATCACCGACGACGACGGCTCGACGCGCCGGCTCACCGACGAGCAGGCCGTCGCGTTCGCCAACCTCCTGGTGAGCGCGGGCACCGAGACGGTGGCGCGCATGCTCGGTTGGGCGGCGGTCGTGCTCGACGACAACCCCGAGGCGCGCGCCGAGCTCGCGGCCGACTCGAACCTCCTGCCCGGCGCGATCGAGGAGCTGCTTCGCTACGAGGCGCCGTCGCCCGTGCAGGGTCGCTGGACGACCCGCGACGTGGAGCTGCACGACACGGTCATCCCCCAGGGCTCGAAGGTGCTGCTGCTCACCGGGGCGGCCGGCCGCGACGAGCGCAAGTTCCCCGACGCCGACCGCTTCGACGTCCACCGCCCGATCGACCACCACGTGTCGTTCGGGTACGGCATCCACTTCTGTCTCGGGGCCGCGCTCGCGCGCCTCGAAGGCCGCGTCGCCCTCGAGGAGACGCTCCGGCGCTTCCCCACCTGGACCGTCGACCGCGACCGGTCCGTGCGGCTCCACACGAGCACGGTGCGCGGCTACCAGCAGGTGCCGATCGTCCTCGGCTGACCTAGGTTTCTGAACCAGGATTCACGGAAGGCGAGTCCGGGTTCAGCGGCGCGAAGGGGAGACGGTGGCCGAGGAGCAGCAGCACCCCGAGTACCAGTACGCCGAGCGGATGTTCGAGGCGCCGGTCGACCTCGGGATCGCCCAGGCCGACCGCGCCGTCTGCAACGTCCGCTTCGGCACCAGCTCGAACCTCGAGGGCGACGGCGGCGCGGGCAAGGAGTGGTACGAGGGCGGCGGAGCCCTCGGCGAGCGGGCCGTCCAGAACATCACCATCTACCCGCCGACGCGCGGCCTGCAGACCCAGGGCGATCCCTTCGAGCCGGTGAAGATCGGGATACTCGTCGACATGGACCTCGGCCAGCTCCTGGCCGACTGGATCGACCCGACGATCCTCGCGATCGAGGACGCGCTCAACGAGGGCGTGTGGGGCCGCAGCCCGGTCGCGCTGGTGACGGCCGACGCGCGCGGGCTGCCGCGCGAGAGCTACCGCAAGCTCATCGCCGGCTACGACTGGCTCGTCGAGCAGGGCTGCGTGGTCATCCTCGGCCCGATGATCTCCGACAACTGCCTCACGCTCCAGCCCCACGCCGACGAGGTGGGCGTGCCGGTGATCGGGTGGACGGGCGCGCACAAGTTCGCCAGCGACTACTGCTACACGGTCGCCAACGGCGACATCCCCACCGAGGGCGTGATGTGCGCGAACTGGCTGTACCAGCGCGGCCTGAAGAAGGTGGGCATGTTCTGGGAGGTCGGGTCGTCGGGTCGCGACTACGCCGACTTCTTCCGGGACGAGGCACTGCGCCTCGGGCTCACGATCACCCGGGAGGTGAAGCTCGAGCCCAACCCGCGCAACATGAAGGAGAACCTCGCCGACATGCGCGACATGGGCACGGAGGGGCTCTACTACGGCGGCTACGGCTACGCGACGTTCCACTTCGCCGACGCGCTCCAGGCGCTCGACTGGGACCCGCCACGCGTGATGGGCACGGCGTTCATGTTCTATTCGAACTCGAACGCGTGGGCGCAGGGCCTCGAGGGCTGGCACGGCGTGGACCAGCTCGGCGAAGACGGGATGAACCCGAACTACAACGCGATGGTGAAGCGGTTCGAGGCCCGCTTCGGTCGCAAGACGAAGAACGTCGTCGTCGCGCTCGCGTACGACACGGCGCGGGCCGCGATCCACGGCATCGCCAACGCCGCGATCCCGACCCCGCGCCACGTGCGCGACGGCCTCGACAAGATCCGGTGGATGCCGGCCACCAACGGCGGGCCGTCGTGCTACGTCCAGTTCGGCCCCGGCGACCAC
>CAZKTS010000082.1:0-5755 GCA_964555735.1 uncultured Bifidobacteriaceae bacterium | reverse complement strand
CAGGAGGCGGCGGCCGCGATGGATGCGCGAGCGGACCGTCCCCACGGGGATGGCCAGCGCGGTGGCGATCTGCTCGTACGACTGGTCGGCGACGTCGCAGAGCACGACCGGCACCCGGAACTCCTCGGGCAGTGACGCGAGGGCGGCCTGGATCTCGGCGGAGAGCTCGGTGCTCGCCTCGTCGGCGCCGACGGTCGGGGGCAGCACCCAGTCCGGATCGTCCGGGAGCGCGTCAGCCGGCCGGCGCTTGCGCCGCCGCATCTCGTCGAGGAAGACGTTCGTCACGATCCGGGCCAGCCAACCTTCCAGGGATCCCGGCTCGTAGCGCTCGAGGCCCTTGCGGACCCTGATGAGCGCTTCTTGCACGACATCCTGTGCATCGCCGTCGTTGCCGGCCAGGCGGTACGCCACGCTGTACATGAAGCGCCCGTGGTCACGGGCGACCTCTTCCCAGGTGGGGATGCCGTCGGCCATCAGCAGAACGACGCGGCGGCGGTGGCTGGTTCCCGGACCCGGGCCCTACTTCCCGTCGCTCGGACGGATCTCAGGCCTTGTCGTCGGTGGCGTCGTCGTCCTTCTGCGCACCCTCGGACAGGCCCTGCTTGAACTCCTTCTGCGCCTGCCCCATCGAGCGAGCGAGCTTGGGCAGCTTGGCGCCGCCGAAGATCAGCAGGACGATGATCAGGATGATGATCAGCTCGGTGGGGCCGAGGTTCATCGCGACTCGCAGTCCGTGAGGAGGTGCATGCAGCCAGCCCTTTCGGAGTGGGGACTCAGTGTAGAACGAGGGCTTCGGCGAGGGCCGACACGTCGTCCAGGGACACCACGTGGAACGGCACCGCCCCGGGCCCGACGATCAGGGTCTCGACGCCCAGTTCGGCCCAGGCCGCCGCCTGCTCTCGCACCTGCTCGACCGTCCCGACCAGGCGCCCCTGGCGCCACTCGTCGAGGGTCACGCCGTCGAGGATGCCCGCCGGGGTGCCGGCCTTGAGGCGCTCGAAGCGGGCAGCGAGGTCGGCCTCGGACTCGCCGACGAGCGCGTACAGCCCGATGCTGAGCCAGAACGTGGACGGGTCACGGCCCACCTTGTCGCAGGCGCGGTGCACGACCTCGAGGCGCTCGCGGTAGGCCTCGAAGGTCCAGACCCAGCAGGTGTTCCAGCCGTCGGCGAGCTCCACCGCGCTGGCGATCACGCGATCACCCTTGCCGCCGATGATCACCGGCGGGCGTGGCGTCTGGAGCGCGGGGGGATCGACGAGCGCGCCGTCGACGCGGAAGTAGTCCCCCGCGAACGCGTACTCCTCGCCGGCGCCGCTGGCCTCGAGGACGCCGGTGATGATCCGGGTGGCCTCGCGCAGCCGCCCGACGCGCACGCCGGGCGACGGCATCTCCATCCCGATCGCCGCGTACTCCGGCTCGTACCAGCCCGCGCCGAGCCCGACGTCGAGGCGTCCGCCGGTGATGCGGTCGAGGGTGGCGAGGGCCTTCGCGGCGACGGTCGGCGGGCGCAGCGCCTCGCAGAGCACGAGCGTGCCGAGCCGGGCGGTGCTGGTGACGCCGGCGAGCGCGGCAAGGGTGGCGATGGGCTCGAGCGCGCCGTGGCGCTCGTCGCTGCCGCCGTACTTGGCGACGTCGAGGAAGAGGTGGTCCGAGACCCAGAGCGAGGCGTAGCCCGCAGCCTCGGCGACCCGGGCGTGCTCGGCGACGGTCGGGAACGTGAGCGGCGACTCCCCCGGGACCGAGTAGTCGTACTGCGGCAGCGCCAACCCGATCCTCATCGCGCACCAACCTACAAACCGCGCGGCTCCGGAGCGCCAGCGGAGGAGCTCGCAGGAGCAGCCGAGCGGCCCGGAGGGCGGCGGCAGGTACCCTGCCGCCGAGCGAGCGCGACCGGAGAGATGGATGTTGGAGTGCGTGCCGAACGTGTCGGAGGGACGGCGCCCGGACGTCCTCGACGCGCTCGCCGCCGCGTGCGGCCCCTCGCTCCTCGACGTGCACGACGACCTGGACCACCACCGCTCGGTCTTCACCCTGGCCGGGCCCGGGATGCGCGACGCCGAGACGGCCGCCAGCGCGCTCGCCCGCGCTGCGGCAGAGCACGTCGACCTCTCGGTCCACGACGGCGTGCACCCGCGCCTCGGCGTCATCGACGTCGTGCCGTTCTGCGCGCTCGACGAGGACCACGAGGTCGCGGCCGACGCCGCGCTCGCGTTCGCCGAGTGGATCGCCGTCGACCTCGAGGTGCCGGTCTTCCTCTACGACGACGCCGACCCGCTGCGCCGCTCGCTCCCCGAGCTGCGCCGGTCCGCGTTCTCGACCCGCCGCCCCGACCTCGGCCCCGCCGAGCCCCACCCCCGACTCGGTGCGACGGCCGTCGGCGCGCGCCCCCCGCTGATCGCGGTCAACTGCTGGCTCGACACCAACGACCTGCTCGTCGCGCGCGAGGTCGCGCGCTCGGTCCGCGAGACCGACGGCGGCCTGCCGGGCGTGCGCGCGCTCGGGCTGCTGCTCGAGTCGGAGGACGTCGTACAGGTGTCGATGAACCTCATCGATCTGCCGGTGACCGGGCTCGAGGACGCGGTGGCGGCGGTGCGACGCGATGCCGATCGGGACGGCTTCGACGTGACCAAGGTCGAGGTGGTCGGCCTGCTCCCGGCGGCCGAGCTCGAGCGGTGCAGCGCCGAGTTCCGCGCCTGGGCCGGGCTCGGCGACGACCTCACCATCGAGGGTCGTCTGGCCGCCCGGGGCGACGCCGTGGCCGGCCCCGGCGCCTTCGCCGGCGACCTCGAGCCCGACGACGAGACGCTGACCTAGACCGGGCACCTGGGCGTCGGGTCCATCGCTCGGAGCCGGGCCCGGTGCGGGGCGACGGCCCGGTCGGCCAGCCAGGCGGCGGTCAGCAGGATCGGGGCTCCCACGAGCAGCACGAGGCTCATGGGGCCAGGGTGAACCACCGACGTGAACGTCGGCCGACGCCCGGGCGTCGGGGCGCAGAGCGCCCGATGAAGGCTGGGTTCAGCCGGCGGCGAGGCGACGACGCTCGAGGGCCCGCTGGCGGCGCACCCGGCGGCGTTCCCGCTCGGACAGGCCGCCCCAGATCCCGAACTTCTCGCCGTGCGCGAGGGCGTACTCGAGGCACTCGCCCCGCACCTCGCAGCCCTTGCAGACCGCCTTGGCCTCCCGGGTCGACGCCCCCCGCTCCGGGAAGAAGAGGTCGGGGTCGACCCCGAGGCAGTTGGCCCGCTCCTGCCACCGCTGGGCCGGGTCGAGCTGCTCGGCCTCCGGCACTGCCTGGATCATGGTGATGAACTCGGTCACGCTGGCTTGCATCGGCTTCCCCTCAACCAGATCACTCGCCCTGGTCCTGATGGTCCACGGCGAGTGACGCCGATGGAATTACATTGGTGTCACTCTGACCTGCCCTTCCAGGCATTGGCAAGTGGAAGTTGCCGGTCGCGCGGAGATTTGTCCGTTTTCAGCGCATTTCGGCGCGGGATTTTCCCGTGATTCCGGCACTCTGGGCCCGGTTCGGACACGCTGAGCGCATGCCTCCTCGCCTCGTCGCGGTCCAGGGCGACATCACCGCGGCCACGACCGACGCCATCGTGAACGCCGCCAACGAGGCCCTCGCCCGCGGGAGTGGCGTCTGCGGCGCCATCTTCGCCGCCGCCGGGCCCGGCCTGGCCGAAGCGTGTGACGCGGTCGCGCCGTGCCCGACCGGGGAAGCCCGGGTCACGCCCGGCTTCGCCCTGCCCGCCCGGTGGATCGTCCACGCGGTCGGCCCGGTGTGGCGCGGCGGCGAGCGGGGCGAGCCCGAGCTGCTGGCCTCGGCCTACCGCCATGCCCTCGAGGCCGCGGCCGGCGCCGGCGCCACGTCGATCGCCTTCCCCGCCCTCAGCACCGGCGTCTTCAGCTACCCGCTCGAGCCGGCGACGGCCGTCGCCGTCGCCACCTGCCGTCGCTCCGCACCCGCGGCGATCGACGAGGTGCAGTTCGTCTGCTTCGACGCCACCACCCTCGCCGCCTACGAGGCCGAGCTCGGGTAGCCCGCCGCGTCACGGGCGCAGACGGGTCGGGTCCGCTGCGGTCCTTCGACTCAAGGAGATCCCGTGACTGCACCTGCGCTACCCCCGCCCGCCGTTCCCGCGCGGCCGACGCTTGCGATCGCGTCGCTCGTCTGCGGCATCGTCGCCCTCGTCCTGGCCATCATCTGGCCGGCGGGCATCGTTCTCGCGATCCTCGCCCTCGCCTTCGGCGGCGTCACCCGATGGGGCCCGAATCGCGTGCGCAGCGGGCTCGCGACCGCGGGCCTGTGGCTCGGTGCGGTCGCGCTCCTCGCCTCGATCACGATCGGCGTCCTCCACCTCACCGGGGTGTTCGACGGCGAACCCGACCTCGTCTGCACCTACACACTCGAGTCCCAGCGTGTCGAGTGCCGCAACGCGTGACGTCGGGGTCACCGTGCGATGGTTCATGTGGTTGCTGCTCTGCACCGCGCCGCCGGTGTTCGCCCTCGTACTCGTGATGTCGGCGTTCGTGGTGCTGTGCGTCTACCTGCTCTTCACGTTCGCCGGAACGCCGTAAGTGTGCATGCGCGCCGTGAGGCGCGCGGGACCTAGCTGGCGCGGCGTTGCTGGCGGCGCTGCTCGAGGAAGTCGACGAGCACGTAGTCGCCGAGGGTGTCGGGTGTGGTGAAGAACGCCCGGCCGCGGTTGAGCTGCATCATGCGCTCGACGAAGTTCCGCAGGTAGTAGCTCTCGTCGAGCATGAAGGTGTTGATGCGGATGCCGTCGCGCGTGCACCGCATCACCTCCTTCAGCGTCTCCTCGATCGTCATCGACGACGGCGGGTACTGGAAGTAGGCCTCGCCGCCCTCGATGTGGGCGGTCGGCTCGCCGTCGGTGACCATGATCACCTGCTTCGTGCCGCTCTGGCGCGACAGCATGCGACGCGCGATCAGGAGCGCGTGCTGCATGTTGGTGCCCCACTCGAAGTCCCAGCTCATCTCGGGCAGCTTCTCCGGCGGCACCTCGCGCGCGACGCGCCCGAAGCTCACGAGGCCGAAGTAGTCGCGCGGGTACTGGCTGGTGATGAGCGCGTGCAGCGCCATCGCCACCTTCTTCGCCGACAAGAAGTTGTCGCGCATCGGCATCGAGAGCGAGACGTCGAGCAGCAGGACGGTCGCGCTGCGCGTCACCTGCTCGGTGCGCTCCACCTCGAAGTCGTCGGGCGTCAGGCGCACCGGCGTGCCGCTGCCCTGGCGCCAGATCGCGTTCTTCACCGTCTGCTCGACGTTGAGGCGGAACGGGTCTCCCCACTCGTAGGGCTTGTGCTCGTAGGCAGGGTCGTGGCCGACGCCGGTCTGGTCCTGCTCGTGCTTGCCCGAACGGTCCTTCATGAGCTTCCGGAACAGGTCGCCGAGCGCCTTCTGGCCGATCGCCCGGATCCCCCGGGGCGTCAGCTCGAGGCGGCCCTCGCGTTGCTCGATGAGGCCGGCCTCCTCGAGCATGCGGGCCAGCTCGGCCAGGCGCTCGAGGCTCCGGGCCGCGTCGTCGCCGAGCAGCTCGCGGGCGCGCTCGACGTCCACCTCGGCGAGCTCGCCGGGCTGGGTGGCCTGGCGCAGCAGGTGCTCGAGGTCGTCCATGTCGCCGAGCGAGTCGAGCAGCCCCGGCATCTGGCCCATCGAGAGCGGGTTGTCGCCGCGGAAGTTCATCGAGCGCTCCCACGGCAGGTTCGGGAACGCCTGCTGGAGGTT
>CAZKTS010000081.1:0-20885 GCA_964555735.1 uncultured Bifidobacteriaceae bacterium | reverse complement strand
GTGCGGGCACTGCGTGATGATCTTCTTCACGCCCATCGCGTTCAGCGTCTCGATGTTCTGCATCGCCAGCATCTGGAAGATGTACTCGTTGCCGGAGCGGCGGGCCGGGTCGCCGGTGCAGAGCTCGCTCGGGCCGAGGATGGCGAAGTCGATGCCCGCCCGCTGGAGGAGCTTGGCGACGGCGCGGGTCGTCTTCTTGTTGCGGTCGTCGAAGGAGCCGGCGCAGCCGACCCAGTAGAGGTACTCGTGGTCGAGCGCACCCGAGCCGTCGACGATCGCGACGTCCTCGAGGTCCTTCGCCCAGTCGGCGCGCTCGCCCTGGTTCATGCCGTACACGTTCGAGGAGTTTTCCATCGAGCGGTACGTGTTGCCGAGCTCGACCGGGAAGTCGCTCTCCATCAGGGAGAGGTACCGGCGCATGTCGAGAATCTTGTCGAGGATCTCGATGTTCACCGGGCAGATCTCGTCGCAGGCCTTGCACGTGGTGCACGCCCACAGCTCGGTGGAGGTGATGCGCTCGAACACCGAGTCGGCGTCGATGGTGATGTCACGGTCGGTGCCGACGGGCGGCGACACCTGCGGGTCGCCGGTGGCGGCCATGACCTCGCCGACCTTGAGCACGATCTCGCGCGGGTCGAGCGGCTTGCCGGTGGCGTGCGCCGGACAGACCGACGTGCACCGGCCGCAGATGGTGCATGCGTCGGTGTCGAAGAGCTGCTTCCAGGTGAAGTCCTCGACGGTGGAGGCACCGAAGGTGTCGAGCTCGGTCTCCATCAGGTTCGGCATGGGCTTCATCGCGCCCTTCGGCCGGTCCTTGTCGCGCAGGTACATGTTCATCGGCGAGGTGATCATGTGGCGGAGCTTGGTGGTGGGCAGGATCACCAGGAACGCGATGAAGGCGGCGAAGTGCGTGAGCCACATGGCTCGGTGCAGGTCGGACAGCGTGCCGGCCGACCAGCCGTCGACCAGCGTGCCGAGCGGGTAGCCGACCAGCGACCACCGCTCGTACGACGGGCTGCCGTCGAGCGCGATCCGGAACGCCTCGGTGGCGAAGCCGGTGAGTGCGATGAGGAGGAACATGCCCAGGATCACCGCGTCCTCGGGCTTGGTCTTGATGCGGATGCGGTACGGCCGCTGGATGTAGCGACGCCCGATCGCCCACACGATGCCGACGAGGAACACGACGCCGAACACGTCGGCGATCGCGGCGTACGACTGGTACACCTTGCCGTGGAGGAACTTGAGCTCCTCGGGCAGCTGGTGGTCGATCTCGAGGATCACCGTCGCCACGAACAGCACGAGGAAGCCGAAGTAGATGAACGAGTGCATGACGCCCGCCGCGGGGTCGCGCAGCAGCGTGCGCATCCAGACGCCGGCGCGGAAGTCGCGCAGGCGGCGGTGCACGTTCTTCTTGGTGGTGCGCCGGTCGTCGGCCGCGCCGCGCTCGTAGTTGCGGACGCGCAGCGAGATGAGGACGGCGCAGGCGAGGAGCATCACCGCGACGGTCCCGTAGAAGAGCCAGTAGATCGGGTCCGGGATGTCGCCGAAGACCTCGCGGCTGATCGGCGAGTCGTCGTGCCACTCGGTGAGGCGGGGGATGATCCCGGACGCGAGCGCGCCCAGTGCGATCAGGACCCCGAGGACGAGGATCAGCTGGTGCGGCTTGATGCGCAGGCGTTGCAGCACGGCCCGCAACCTACTAGCGGCTCGTGTCCGTCACGTTGTTCGCCGGAGCGATTACTGGGTGGTCTGGGCGTCGTAGGCGCGCAGGCGCCGGGCGAGGCCGGCGAGGAGCTTGTGCGCGAAGCCGGGGACCTCGTCGATGAGGGCCGAGAACTCGCGCTGACCGAGCACGACCAGCTCCATCGGCGTCACCGCGGTGATCGTCGCGTTGCGAGGGGCGCGGTCGAGGAGCGCGAGATCGCCGAAGAAGTCGCCCGAGCCGATGCGGGCTACCTCGTTGCCGTGCCGGGTGACGGACGCCTCGCCGTCGAGGATGACGAAGAACTCGGCGCCGGCCGCCCCCTCGCTGACCAGCACCTTGCCCGCCTCGACCTTGACGTCCTCCGCCCGCTTGGCCACGAGCTGGAGATCCTTCTTCGAGCATGCGGAGAAGAGGGGAACCTGCGCGAGGAGGTCCACGAACGAGTCGCCCTTGGCCATGCCCAGGAATCTAGCGACGTTGTCAACGCTGCGCCCGGGCACGCGGCGCTCCCGGCCGCTCCGGGCCCGGCCGAATTCCCGCGAGGCGGGGAATAGTCGTCGCCGCAGCAAAGTTGATACGTTCACACTCAAGATTCCTGCGCCCGATCTCCCGGCACCCGAGCTGCCCGACCGGGTCAGGACCCCAACCTGTTCTCCGTTCGAAGGGACACCACCATGGCCAAGGCCGTCGGCATCGACCTCGGGACCACCAACTCCGTCGTCTCGACCCTCGAGGCGGGTGAGCCCACCGTCATCCCCAACGCCGAGGGATCGCGCACGACCCCGTCGGTCGTCGCCTTCTCGAAGGCCGGGGAGGTCCTGGTGGGCGAGGTCGCCAAGCGCCAGGCGATCACGAACCCGGATCGCACGATCCGTTCGGTGAAGCGCCACATGGGCACGACCTGGTCGGTCGACATCGACGGCAAGGCCTACACGTCGCAGGAGATCTCGGCCCGCATCCTCCAGAAGCTGAAGCGGGACGCGGAGGCCTACCTCGGCGACACCGTCAACCAGGCGGTCATCACGGTGCCGGCGTACTTCGACGACGCCCAGCGCCAGGCCACCAAGGAGGCCGGCGAGATCGCCGGGCTCGAGGTGCTCCGCATCATCAACGAGCCCACCGCGGCTGCGCTCGCCTACGGGCTCGACAAGGACAATGACCTCACGATCCTCGTCTTCGACCTCGGCGGCGGCACGTTCGACGTGTCGGTGCTCGAGCTGGGCGACGGCGTGTTCGAGGTGAAGTCGACGGCCGGCAACACGCACCTCGGTGGTGACGACTGGGACCAGCGCGTCATCGACTGGATGGTGAGCGAGTTCAAGAACGCCCACGGCGTCGACCTCGCGGCCGACAAGATGGCCGCGCAGCGCCTCAAGGAGGCGGGCGAGAAGGCGAAGATCGAGCTGTCGTCCCTCCAGGAGACGTCGATCAACCTCCCGTTCATCACCGCCACCGCCGACGGCCCGCTCCACCTCGAGCTCACGCTCACCCGCGCGAAGTTCCAGGAGCTGACCGCCGACCTCCTCGAGTCCTGCAAGGGCCCCGTGGAGCAGGCGATCCGCGACGCGGGCCTCACCAAGGACGGCATCGACCGGATCATCCTCGTGGGCGGCTCCACGCGCATGCCCGCCGTCGCCGACCTGGTGAAGGACCTCACCGGCAAGGAGGGTGACAAGGGGGTCAACCCCGACGAGGCGGTCGCGGTCGGTGCTGCGGTGCAGGCCGGCGTCCTGAAGGGCGACGTCAAGGACGTCCTCCTGCTCGACGTCACGCCGCTGTCGCTCGGCATCGAGACCAAGGGTCAGATCATGACCAAGCTCATCGAGCGCAACACCACGATCCCGACCAAGCGGTCGGAGGTCTTCACGACCGCCGACGACAACCAGCCCAGCGTCGAGATCAAGGTGCTCCAGGGCGAGAGCGACATGGCCTACCGCAACAAGCTGCTCGGCACGTTCCAGCTCGTCGGCATCCCGCCGGCACCGCGCGGCGTGCCCCAGGTCGAGGTCACGTTCGACATCGATGCCAACGGCATCGTGCACGTGAGCGCGAAGGATCTCGGCACGGGTCAGGAGCAGCAGATGACCATCACCGGCGGTACCGCCCTCGACAAGGACGAGATCGACCGGATGATGAAGGAGGCGGAGGCCCACGCCGAGGAGGACCGTCAGCGCAAGGAGGAGGCCGAGACGCGCAACACGGCCGACGCCCTGGTCTTCCAGACCGAGAAGCTCCTCAAGGAGCAGGGTGAGAAGGTCTCCGACGACGAGCGCACCAAGATCGAAGCTGCGCTCGGCGAGCTCAAGACCGCGCTCGCCGGCGAGGACATCGAGGCGGTGAAGGCCAAGCACGAGGCGCTGCTCCAGGCGAGCCAGGAGTTCGCGCAGCGGCTGTACCAGGCCGCGCAGGCCGAGCAGGCGGCGGGAGCTGCGGGCGGTGCACCCGGCGGTGACGCCGGTGCGCAGTCGGCACCCGACGACGACGAGGTCGCCGACGCCGAGATCGTCGACGACGAGGGCGAAGAGCGCAGCGCCTGATGTCCACCGAAGAGCCGGAGGACGTCCGGGACGAGGGTGAGGCCTCCGCGCAGGATGCGGAGGCCGCCCTCGAGCTCGACGTCGAGCAGCTGATCGTGGAGCGGGAGAAGCTGCGCGAGGTCGCGCAGCGCGTGCAGGCCGACTTCGAGAACTACCGCAAGCGCATGTTGCGCGAGCAGACCGAGGTGGTCGAGCGGGCGAACGAGCAGCTGCTCCAGCAGCTGCTGCCCGTGCTCGACTCGTTCGAGCTCGCCCTCGGCACGGTGGCCGACGCCGACGAGCAGACCCGCAAGGGCGTCGAGCTCGTCTACGCCGAGCTGCTGAACGTGCTCGAGCGCGCCGGTCTCGAGCGGGTGCCCACCGACGGCGCCGACTTCGATCCCAACGTCCACGAAGCCGTCATGCAAGAAGGCGACGGTGAGCACGCCGTCGTCGCCGACGCGATGCGCACCGGCTACCTCCTGAAGGGCCGACTTCTCCGCCCGGCCATGGTCAAGGTCGAGCGCAAGGACTGAGTGATGAGACCGAAGCGAGCGTCCGTGGCGGGCGTATCGCCCGCCGCAGCGAGCGGGGCCCGAGCGGCCTGGCCCGCAGGGCCGAGAGCGGGATAGATGGCGCCACAGCGCGAGTGGTTCGAGAAGGACTACTACGCCGAGCTCGGCGTCGAGCCCGGCGCGTCCGATCGCGACATCCAGAAGGCGTATCGGAAGCTCGCGAAGGAGTTCCACCCCGACGCGAACGCCGGTGACGCCGCCGCCGAGGCGCGGTTCAAGGAGATCTCAGCCGCGCACGAGGTGCTCGGGGACGCCGAGAAGCGCAAGGAGTACGACCAGGTCCGCGAGATGGTCGCCAGCGGCGTCGGTCCGAACGGTCCCGGCGGCGGGTTCGGCGGGTTCGGCCCTGGCTTCGAGAACGCGACGTTCCACTTCGACGACGGGGGTGGCCTCGGCGACCTCTTCGGCGGGCTGTTCGGCAACGCGGGCGGCGGCGGCTTCGGCCGCGGGCGCGGGCGGGGTCGCCAGCCGGCCGGTCCCCAGCGCGGCCAGGACCTCGAGACCGAGCTGCACCTCGACTTCCTCGACGCGGTGCGCGGCGTCGAGACGTCGGTCGCGCTCACGTCGGACGCCACCTGCTCGAAGTGTCACGGCACCGGTGCCGAGCCGGGCACCTTCCCCACGACGTGCCCGACGTGCGGCGGCAACGGTTCGGTCGCGGTCGACCAGGGTCCGTTCTCGTTCTCCCAGGTGTGCCCGACCTGCGGTGGGCGCGGGCAGGTGGTCGAGAAGAAGTGCAAGAAGTGCAAGGGGAGCGGCGTCGAGCGCCGGCGGCGCGACGTCAAGGTGCGCATCCCGCCCGGTGTGAAGGACGGCCAGCGCATCAAGGTGAAGGCCCGCGGTGGCGCGGGGCGCAACGGCGGCCCCGCCGGCGACCTCTACGTGGTGGTCCACGTCGGCACCCACGAGATCTTCGGTCGCTCCGGCGCCAAGCACCTCACGGTGCGGGTCCCGGTGACGTATCCGGAGGCCGTCCTCGGCGCGCAGGTGAAGGTGCCGACCCTCGAGGCGCCGGTCACGGTCAAGGTCGCGCCGGGAACGCAGAGCGGCACCACCGTGCGCGTGCGCGGCCGCGGCATCACGCCGGCCAAGGGCGATCCCGGCGACCTCCTCGTCACCTTCGAGGTGGCCGTGCCGACCGAGCTCTCCGACGACGAGCGCGCGGCGGTCGAGGCGCTTGCCGCGCAGCTGCCCGAGAACCCACGAGCACAGCTGGGGGTGTGATCCATGCCTGAGCGGAGCGAACAGGAGCGGGCGCTCTACATCATCTCGGTCGCCGCCGAGCTCGCCGGCGTGCACGCGCAGACCCTGCGCATCTACGAGCGCAAGGGTCTGATCGAGCCGGCGCGCACCCAGGGCGGGAGTCGGCGGTACTCCGATCGGGACATCACGCTGCTCCGTCGGATCCAGGAGCTCACCAACGAGGGCGTCAGCCTCGTCGGGGTGCGCAAGGTGCTCGAGCTCGAAGAGGAGCTCGACCGAGCACGGGCGCTCATCGCCGAGCTGCGCCGCGCCCTCGACCGGGCCAACGAGGATCTCGTGGAGGCGGTCGAGCAGGTGCGGCGGGAGCACCGCCGGGACCTGGTGCCCGTGAAGGAGTCCCGGGTCATCCGGTACCGCGGGAGCGCCTGAGCGTCAGGCGGGCTCGATCGAGGCGAGGAAGGCGCGCAGCTGGGCCGGCGTCGGCGCGGTGCGCGGCTCCCGGATGGTGACGTTGACGGTGAGCGGTCGCCCGGTCGTCGTGCGACCGACGTACTGCTGGATCTCGATCGGCGGCGTCTCGTCGGCGTCGACGAGCTGGAGCCGGTAGGCCGGGGCCTTCGCGAGCTCGGTGCGCTCCGCAGCCTCGAGCTCGATCCCCGGGAACTCCTCCCGGAGCCCGGCCGTCACCTTCTCCGAGAGCGCGTCGAGCGACGGGAGGCCGGTGTCGTCGCCGGCGGCCGGCTCCTCGCCGACCGCGACTGTCACCAGGTTCGTCTGCGTCTTCGCCGCGCCGGGTGCCGCGATGCTGAACTGCACGGACGTCCCGGACGACTCGCGCTCGACGGTCCAGGTGTCCGGGTAGCGCAGCGCGAATCCGGCCTCGGCGTCGCGATACGCGAGCGCCGGCTCCACCTCGGGCCGATCGGTCTGCCCGACGACCCCGGCGCCCGCGCCGGCCGCGACCGCGACCAGCGCGACCGCCACGATCGCCGGCACGAGCCGACGGCGACGGCCGGGGGTCGGGGTGATCGTGTCGTCGTCGCGCCAGTCGGCGTCCTCACCGAACGCGGCGCGCAGCGGATCCAGGGCGCCGACGGCGTCGCCGTCGCCGGGCGGCTCGTCGTCGGTCGCGGGCTCGACGCGGCCCCCGACCGCGGGCTCCTGGACCGGCGGGAGCTCGGGTGGCACGACGTCGACCGCGTGGAACTCGACGGGATCCAGCTCGATCGCGGGCAGCTCGGTGTCGGGTGCGCCGATCGCATGGAACGAGATGGGCCGGGCCTCGACGACGGCCCCGTCGCCGGCCCGGTCGATGATCGGGGCGTCGACGATCGGGGCGTCGAGGACGGGCGGGGTGACGGCCGGCGGGTCGACGATCGGCGCTTCGGTGTTCGGACCGGCTTCGGGTGCACCCAGGGCGGCGAGGTCGGGGCGCCACGAGACGGTCTCCCCGGCGGCGCCGTCGAGGACCGTGCGCGACGACCAGGCCGCGCCGTCCCACCAGCGGAGGGTGCCCGAGGGCCCGAGCGGGTCGGAGAACCAACCCGGCCCGGGCCCCGGTGCCCCACCGCCCGGAACGTCGCCCGGAAGGTCTGCGCCCGGAAGATCGGCGCCAGTCACATCAGCCTCACCAGTCACAGGACCGACGAGGATGGCAGACCCGGGGCCGGGGGTCCAGAGGTGATTTCTCGACCCCGCTGGGCCTTGACATCCTGGGGCGGGAATACGAAGTTGATAACGGCGTTGTCAACTTCACGAGTTCGACGTCCGCGACCTGAGGTGATCCGACCCATGCCGCTCGATCCCAACAAGTTCACCCGGAAGACCGGTGAGGCGCTCCAGGCAGCTGCCTCGCTGGCGCGCGAGCGCAACCACTCCCAGGTTGCGCCGGAGCACCTGCTCGGCGCGCTGCTCGGCCAGCCCGAGAGCGTGGTCCTGCCGGTGCTCGAGCGCCTCGGCGTGGCGCCGAAGGCCGTCGTCGACCAGGTCGACGAGGCCCTCGGCCGCCTGCCGCAGGTCTACGGGCAGACCCAGCAGCCGCAGCTCGCGCCGGACACGTACTCGATCCTCGAGTCGGCCGACGGCCAGCGCGGCGAGCTGGGCGACGACTACCTCTCCACCGAGCACGTCCTGCTCGCGATGAGCCAGGTCGCGGGTGGGGTCGGTGACGTCCTCCGCGGCCTCGGCGTCGAGCACAGCGCGGTCCTCGACGCGCTCAAGACGGTCCGTGGCAGCCACCGGGTCACCAGCGAGAACCCCGAGGAGCAGTACCAGGCCCTCGAGCGGTTCGGCCGTGACCTCACCGAAGAGGCGCGCAAGGGGAAGCTCGACCCGGTCATCGGGCGCGACGAAGAGATCCGACGGGTGATCCAGGTGCTCTCGCGCCGCACCAAGAACAACCCGGTGCTCATCGGTGAGCCCGGCGTCGGCAAGACCGCGATCGCCGAGGGCCTCGCCCGCCGCATCGTCGAGGGCGACGTGCCCGAGGGTCCGCGCGACAAGCGGCTGATCTCGCTCGACATCGGCGGCATGGTCGCGGGCGCGAAGTACCGCGGTGAGTTCGAGGACCGGCTGAAGTCGGTGCTCAAGGAGATCACCGACTCCGACGGCGAGGTCATCACGTTCGTCGACGAGCTGCACACGATCGTCGGTGCGGGCGGTGCCGAGGGCGCCGTCGACGCCGGCAACATGATCAAGCCGATGCTGGCGCGCGGCGAGCTGCGCATGATCGGGGCGACGACGCTCGACGAGTACCGCAAGTACATCGAGAAGGACCCGGCGCTCGAGCGCCGGTTCCAGCAGGTCTACGTGGGTGAGCCCTCGGTCGAAGACACCATCGCGATCCTGCGCGGGCTCAAGGAGCGCTACGAGGTGCACCACGGTGTCCGCATCCAGGACGCCGCACTCGTCGGCGCGGCGGTGCTGTCGCACCGCTACATCCCGGGGCGCCAGCTGCCCGACAAGGCCATCGACCTGGTCGACGAGGCGGCCTCTCGGCTGCGCATCGAGATCGACTCCATGCCGTTCGAGATCGACGTCGTGGAGCGTCGCATCCGTCAGCTCGAGATCGAGAAGGCCGCGTTGGCCAAGGAGACCGACGACGTCTCCAAGGCGCGGCTCGACGCGCTCGACGAGGAGCTCGCGTCGCTCGCCGAGGAGCGCGACGCGATGGTCGCCCACTGGCAGAACGAGAAGGACGCGATCACCGAGATCCGCGCCCTCAAGGAGCAGCTCGAGAACGCGCGTACCGACGCGGAGCGGGCCGAGCGCGAGGGCAACCTCGAGCAGGCCGCGCAGCTGCGGTACGGCACGATGCGCGACCTCGAGACCGAGATCGAGGCGAAGACGCAGCGCCTGAACGAGCTCCAGTCCGATCAGCAGATGCTGAAGGAAGAGGTCGACGAGGAGGACGTCGCCGAGATCGTCGCCAAGTGGACGGGCATCCCCGTCTCGCGCCTGATGGAAGGCGAGATGTCGAAGCTGGTGCGGATGGAGGAGGTCCTGCACGCTCGCGTGATCGGGCAGGACAGCGCGGTCACCGCGGTCGCGAACGCCATCCGCCGGTCGCGTGCGGGTCTGTCCGACCCGAACCGGCCCATCGGCTCGTTCCTGTTCCTCGGCCCCACGGGCGTCGGCAAGACCGAGCTCGCGCGCTCGCTCGCCGACTTCCTCTTCGACGACGAGCGGGCGATGGTGCGCATCGACATGTCGGAGTACATGGAGAAGCACTCGGTGTCGCGCCTCGTGGGCGCGCCCCCGGGGTACGTCGGCTACGACGAGGGCGGACAGCTCACGGAGGCGGTGCGCCGCCGGCCGTACGCGGTGGTCCTCCTCGACGAGGTCGAGAAGGCGCACCCCGACGTGTTCAACGTGCTGCTCCAGCTCATGGACGACGGTCGACTGACCGACGGCCAGGGACGGACGGTCGACTTCACCAACGTCGTGCTGATCATGACGAGCAACCTCGGCTCCGGTGCCCTGACCGGCGGTGCGGGCGACGAGGCCACGGTGATGGCCGCGGTGCGCAACCACTTCAAGCCGGAGTTCCTGAACCGCATCGACGAGATCGTGGTGTTCCACCGGCTCGACGAGCGCCACATCGAGGCGATCGTGGCGATCCAGGTGGAGCAGCTGCGGGAGCGGCTGGCCGAGCGCAACCTCGGCCTGGAGCTCACGGACGCGGCGCTCGAGCACATCGCGAAGGTGGGCTACGACCCCGACTTCGGGGCGCGCCCGCTCAAGCGGGTGATCCAGCGAGAGATCGCCGACCCGATCGCGCTCGCGCTGCTGAAGGGCGAGTACGCCGACGGCGACGTCGTACGGATCGACGCAGCGCCGGACGGCGCACTCACCTTCGGCCGGACGCAGGCGGTCAGCACCGGCTGACCGCGGCGGCCGAGCCGGCGACGATCAGCCGGTGAAGGTCAGGGGCGGCACGGCGCGCGCGACCCCGGGAGCGCCGGGGTCCACGATCGTGCCGTTGGCCGTGCCGTCGGCGTCACCGAACCCGCCGTCAGTGAGCGTGAGCGTGAGCGTGTTGCCGTTCACGACCACGCCCGGCACCTTCGTCCAGAGGTCGTGCTGGAGCTTCCAGTACTCAGTCGCCGGCGCGGGGAGCGCCACGGTGACGAGCGTGCTGAACCCGGGCGTGAGGTTCACGATGTCGAACGAGAACATGCCGTACGGGAACGACGCGCCCGGCGGCGGGGGCGGCGTGGCCGGGAGCGGGAGGTTCTTCATGTGCAGGAACCCGCCCGAGCTCGTGGCGAAGGTCACCGTGCCACCGGGCGACGCGACCTTGAGCACCTCGGGTGCGCCGAGCGACGCGGTCGACGACAGACCGAGCACACCGCCGTCGCCGGTCCAGACGGTCTGCGCGGTCCCCGCACCGGTGCCGGCGGTCTGCGGGAAGAAGCCGTTCGTGCCGGGAGGCGTCAGCGTCCGCGGCGCGTTGGCGGTCGTCGCGTCGAACGTGGCCGCGCCGACGGTCTCGCCGAGGTCGGACCAGACCGCCACCGCGGCGCCGTCGCCGATCCCGCTCACGTCCGGCGTGAACGCTTCGGTCGTGTCCGAGAGGTCGAGCGGGATCGACCAGGAGCCGCCGCCGGGCGACGTCGCACCCTGCACGATGCCCGGGCACGAGCAGGCGAAGTCGGGGATCGACTCCGTGCGGAAGGAGTCGGTGTCGAGCGGCGGCTCGATGACCCAGGCGAGGACGGCGGTCCCGCCACCGTTGCTGCCGATGGACGGGGACGCAGTGTTGCGATCGGTGTCGGACACCGTGGTGTGGTTCGACCACGCACCGCCCGTGTACGTCGCGGTGCGCACACTGTCGTTGCCGGTGTCGCCGTCGAAGTCGATCCACGTCGCGGCCGCGGTGCCGGAGCCGGTTGCCGTGATCGCGGGCGCGATCGGGTCGTCGGCGCCCACCGGGTCCACGTCGGCGGGAGCGGACCACGTGCTGCCGTCGAACGCGCTCGACTGGAGGACCGGGTCGCTGCACCCGCACCCCGCCCAGATCGCGACCGCGCTGCCGCCGCCCAGGCTCGCCACCCGCGCGTAGTCGACGTCGTCGCCCGTGTCGGAGATCGTGCTGGAGGCCGACCACGTCCCCGACGCGTACGTCGCGGCCTCGATGGTGCTGTCGCCGACCAGGTCCACGGAGGTCCAGACCGCCGCGGCGCGTCCGGCGTCGTCGATCGAGACGTCGACGTTCGGGAAGCCCAGGATGTCGAGACCGCTGTCGCCGATGGTCGTCGCGCTGCCCCACGAGGAGCCGTCGTAGACCGAGGCCTGGACCGCGATGAAGTCGTCGGAGTCGTCTTCGGGCGTCTCGTTGAGGTCGATCGTCGACCACGCCGCCACTGCGGTGCCGTTCGTCGACCCTGCGACCGAGAGGTCGGCGAGCAGCGTCGGGATCGCGAGCACCGGGCCGCTCTGCCCCGGGATGGCGACGGGCGCCGACCACGAGTTCGTCGCCCCGTCCCACGTCGCCGCGTTGACCCCGAAGAAGGGGCACTCGCAATCGACGGTCTCGGCCCAGACCGCGACCGCGTCACCGGTGCCGAGCGCCGACACCTGCGGGCTCTGGCCCGCCTGCTCGCTGTCCGAGAGATCCGTAGGTGTCGGCTGCCACTCGAGGTCGGCCGAGGCGGTGGCGGCCAACCCGACCGTCGCGACCGCAACGGTCGCGACGAGCACGACCACCCGTCTGATCTGGCCCCGCGCGCGCCTCGACATGGTTCTCCCCACTCCGTTCCCGGGCAACGTAGTGCAGTCGCACCAACCGGGGCCGGGACGGCTGGCCTAGCCTCCCGCCGTGCCGCGCGCTGCTTCGACCTCAGGCGACGACGCGGTGCGCGAGACCGAGCGCTGGTTCGTGGGGCGGGGCCTGCCCCACTTCATCTTCGACTACAGCGCTACCCGGGACGTCTGGACCCGGGCCGCCCCGGTGCTGGCCCTGATCGCCCTCGCCGAGGTCGTCGGCAACGCCCCGAACGCCGACTTCGCGCTCTGGGTCAGCGTCGTCGTCACCGTCGCCGCGTTCGCCCTGGTCCTCGCGGTCTGGGGCGTCGCCAACCGGCTCCGCGGACGCCCCACGTTCGCCCGCCCGACCGACGTGGGCCCGGTCGAGGTGGCGATGTTCGTGATCATCCCCGCGTTGGTGCCCGTGGCGTCGGGTGGGCAGTGGCGCTCGGGGATCGTCACCGCGATCGCGAACACCCTCTTGCTCGCCCTGATCTACGTGACCACCAGCTACGGGGTGATCCCGATGACCCGCTGGGCGCTGGTGCACGGGACCCGGCAGCTCCGTTCGGTGTCGGGCGTGCTCGTGCGTGCCCTGCCGCTGCTGCTGCTGGTCGTGATCGTCGTCTTCTACACGACCGAGCCGTTCCAGATCGGCCACGAGCTGACGTGGCCGCTGATCATGGTGGCGATCGCGTTCTTCCTGCTCGGCGCGACGCTCTTCGCCGCCATCCGCGTGCCGCGCCAGGTGGGCGCGCTCTCCGACGGCGACACGTGGGCGACGCGGCGCAGCCGCGTGGGCGACACGCCCGCGTCCGGGCTGTGTGACGAGCTGCCGGCCCGGCCACCGGAGCCTCCCGGCCTGTCGAAGCGGGAGTGGGCGAACGTCGGCATGGTCGTGATGGCGAGCGAGGCCATCCTCGTGCTGCTCGTCGGCTTCGCGATGTTCGGCTTCCTCGTCGCGCTCGGGATCCTCACCGTCCCCCTCGACCTGCAGCGCGACTGGCTGGGTGAGCAACCCGACGTCCTGCTCTCGTTCTGGCTGTTCGGGAAGGAGCTGATCGTCTCCAACGAGCTGCTGAAGGCGTCGGCGTTCCTCGCCGCGTTCGCGGCGCTCCAGTTCACGGTCTCGTTGCTCTCGGACTCGGCCTACCAGGACGAGTTCCTGGACGAGCTGCACGGTGAGCTGCGCCGCTCGCTCGCGGCCCGGGCGGTGTACCTCGTGGTGATGATCCGCCGGCGCAACGCGAAGCCGGCGAGGCGCACGCCCTGAGCGTCAGGCGAGGACGTCCTTGCGGCGGAACCACCAGTACCCGATGCCGCAGAAGACGATGATGAACGGGATCGGCATGATCAAGCCGGTCCACATGTCGTCGGGCACCCGATCGGACCAGAAGAGCCCGGTCCAGGCGTCGAGGTATCGCGTCGGCATGATGTTGCGGATCGACCCGAGCGCCTCGATCTCGTTGAGGATCTGCGACGCGATGCCGAGACCTACCGCCGAGCCCGCGGCGGCCGCGGGTGAGTCGGTCATGGTCGAGATCATGAACCCGAACGCCACCACGCTGAGCAGCGTCCAGGTGATGTAGCCGGTCCCCATCCCGATGTGGATGAAGAGGTTGCCGACGCTCTGGTCGTCGATGAAGAACTGGAACTGGATCGGCTCGAAGCCGAAGGCGAAGCCGCCGGCGATGGTGGCCGTCGCGGCGATGACGACCGTCGTGAGGAGCGTGAGCGAGACCGCGATGATCAGCTTCGCGGTGAGCAGCTTCCAGCGCCCCAGCGGCCGCAGGAGCATGTAGCGCAGGTTGCCGGTGCTGGCCTCGCCCGCGATCGCGTCGCCGGCGAACAGCGCGACTACGACGATCAGCACGAGCCGGCTCATGATGTTGAGCACTGCCGCGGGGAACAGCAGTCCCGACTGCACCGACGCCGCGAAGAATGGTGGACCGTCGCCCGGCTCCGGTGGGTTCGCCCACAGCGCGAGCGCGATCACGATCGGGATGAACATGACGAAGCCGAGCGTCACGTAGGTGCGCGGCCGGCGCATGGTCTTGGACCATTCGGTCCGGAGCAGCGCGATCACGACCGCGTGTGCTCCTCGCCGACGAGCTGGAGGAACGCGTCCTCCAGGCGGCGGCGCGAGGTCACCGTGCGGACGCCGACTCCTGCGTGCACGAGCGCGGCCACGACCGCCGTGCGCTCGATGCCGTCGAGCTCGACTGCCAGGCCTTCACCCTCGGCGGCGATCGTGCCCGCACCCTCGAGGCCCGCGAGCACCGTCCGCGCCGCGGGCTCGTCGTCGACCTCGAGGTACACCGAGCGGTCGCTCTCGCCGACGAGCGTCGAGACCGCGTCGGCGGCAACCAGGCGACCGCGGTCCATGACCACGAGGTGGCTGCAGCTGGCTTCGACCTCCGAGAGCAGGTGGCTGGACAAGAGGATGGTGGTGCCGGCGTCGGCCAGGCGGGCCACGAGCCGCCGCACCTCGCGGATCTCCTGGGGATCGAGGCCCGTGGTCGGCTCGTCGAGCACCAGCACCTCCGGGCGCGCGAGGAGCGCGCGGGCGATGCCGAGCCGCTGCTTCATCCCGTGCGAGTAGGTCTTGACCTTGCGCTCGACCGCACTGCCGAGCCCGGCCACGGCGAGGGCGCCCTCGACGTCGGCGTCTTCCCACTTCGCGCCGCTCGACTCCCACCACAGGCGGAGGTTGGTCATCCCCTTGAGGTGGGGCACGAACGCCGCGCCCTCGATGAGGGTGCCGACCCGGGCGAGCGACGGCAGGCTGGGCCGCACCGGCTCGTCGAACAGGCGGGCCTCGCCCGACGACGGGCTGATGAGGCCGACGAGCATGCGGAGCGTCGTGGTCTTGCCGGCGCCGTTGGGGCCGAGCATGCCGCACACGTCGCCGCGCTCGACCGAGAAGTCGAGGTCGTCGACCGCGAGGACGGTCGACGAGTACCGCTTGGTGAGGTGGCGAACCTCGAGGACGGGGGGCATCCGACCACGAGCGTAGTGACGGCATGGTCCCGTTCCGGCAGCGGCCGTCAGCATCGGTTCACGGGTGGTGACGGCGCCGCCGCGCCACCTCCTCCCTGGGCCGATGCGCGAGTACCCTTCCTCTCACGTGACGGCAGTCGCGTGGTGCGCGCACCTTGGGAGCCCCGGCCTGGGGCACGAGCGGAGGAACGTTTCGTGCCCGGCACGGTGATCGTCGGCACCCAGTGGGGTGACGAGGGCAAGGGTCGGTTCACCGACTACCTCGCCAAGGAGAGCGCGCTGGTCGTCCGCTACCAGGGCGGCCACAACGCGGGCCACACCATCGTCGTGGACGGCGAGGTGTTCGCGCTCCAGCTGGTGCCGAGCGGCATCCTCTATCCCCACGTCACCCCGGTCATCGCCAACGGCGTGGTGGTGGACCCGGCGGTGCTGCTCGCGGAGCTCGACATGCTCGAGTCGAAGGGGATCTCGACGGCCAACATGCGTCTGTCGGGCAACGCCCACCTGATCATGCCGTACCACCAGGAGCTCGATCGGGTGACCGAGCGGTACCTGGGCAAGAACAAGCTCGGCACGACCAAGCGCGGCATCGGCCCGGCGTACGCCGACAAGGCGCTGCGCGTCGGGCTACGGGTGCAGGACCTGCTCGACCCCAAGATCTTCCGCGAGAAGCTCGACCTCGCCCTGCGCGAGAAGAACGGCGTGCTGGCGAAGGTCTACAACCGGCTGCCGCTCGACGCCGACGCGATCGCCGAGGAGTACCTCGCGATGGTGCCGCGCCTCGAGCCGATGATCGCCGACACCGTCCACCTCGTGCACGAGGCGCTCGAGGCGGACCAGCACGTGCTGTTCGAGGGCGCGCAGGCCACCTACCTCGACCTCGACCACGGCACCTATCCGTTCGTCACCTCGTCGAACCCCATCTCGGGTGGTGTGTGCACCGGCGCCGGCGTCGGGCCCTTGGCCATCAGCCGGGTGATCGGGGTGGCCAAGGCGTACACGACGCGCGTCGGCGCAGGCCCGTTCCCGTCCGAGCTGCACGAAGGTGACGCGGTGGGCGACCTCCTCGTCGAGCGCGGCGGGGAGTTCGGCACCAACACCGGCCGTCGGCGGCGGCCCGGCTGGCTCGACGCGGTGATGCTGCGCCACGCGGTGCGGCTCAACAGCTGCACCGAGGTGGCCATCACCAAGCTCGACGTCCTCGCCCCGCTGCGTGAGATCAAGATCTGCGTGGCGTACGAGGGCGAGGACGGCACCCGCTACGACCACGTGCCGTACCACCAGTCGGTGCTGCACAAAGTGCGCCCGGTCTACGAGACGCTGCCCGGCTGGGAGTGCGAGATCGACCGCGCCGAGCGCATGGACGACCTGCCGGCGGCCGCACAGGACTACGTGCGGTTCGTCGAAGCGCTCGCGGGTGTGCCGATCAGCTTCGTGTCGGTCGGCCCCGGCCGCGAGCAGGCCATCGTCCTCCCCCGCGCCGCGTGAACACGCTCGTCGTCGGCGGCGGCGGGCGCGAGCACGCGCTCGCGTGGGCGCTCGACCGCTCGCCGTCGGTGGATGCGGTCGTCGTCGCCCCAGGGAACCCCGGCATGGAGGCGGTGGCGCGCTGCGTGCCGGTGGACCCGAACGACGGCGAGGCCGTCGCCGCGCTCGCCGACGAGATCGACGCCGACCTCGTGGTGGTCGGGCCCGAGGAGCCCCTCGTGCGCGGGGTCGTCGACGCGGTCACCGCGCGCGGGCGCTGCGCGTTCGGTCCGACGGCCGCGGCCGCGCGGCTCGAGGGATCGAAGGCGTGGATGAAAGAGGTGCTCGCGGGTGCCGGCGTGCCCACCGCTATGCACGGCAGCTTCGGCGCGGCGGACGAAGAGGCCGCGCTCTCGTTCCTCGGGACGCTCGACGGCCTCTACGTGGTGAAGACCGACGGGCTCGCCGCGGGCAAGGGCGTCGTGGTCACGGAGTCGATCGACGAAGCCGCCGACGCGGTGCGCTCGTACCTCTCCGGGGAGGCGTTCGGCGATGCCGGGCGCCGCCTGGTGATCGAAGAGGGCCTCCGCGGTCCGGAGCTCTCGCTGCTGGTCGTCTGCAACGGCGATCCCGACGCCGCGGTGCCGTTGGCGCCGGCGCAGGACTTCAAGCGCATCCACGACCGCGACCAGGGCCCCAACACGGGCGGCATGGGCGCGTACTCGCCGGTGCCGATCGCCGGTCCGGAGATGGTGGACCAGGTCATGGAGGTCGCCGTGCGACCGACCCTGCACACGCTCCAGGGCGAGGGCATCGAGTACCGGGGGATCCTCTACGCGGGCCTGATGCTCACCGCCGACGGCCCGAAGGTGATCGAGTACAACGTCCGCTTCGGCGACCCCGAGACGCAGGTGGTCCTGCCCCGCCTCGCCACGGATCTCGGCGAGCTCTGCGTCGCCGCCGCCCGGGGCGAGGCGGTGCACGCGTCGTTCGTCGAGGACGCGTGCGTCACCGTGGTGCTGGCGACGGAGGGCTATCCGGGATCGACCCGCACCGGCGATCGCATCGAAGGCCTCGATGCGGCCGAGGAGGTGGAGGGCGTCACCGTGTTCCACGCCGGTACGGCTCGCGACGCGGCCGGCGACGTGGTCACCGCGGGCGGCCGGGTGCTCGGCGTCACCGCGACCGGCCCGACGATCGCCGCGGCCCGGACCCGTGCCTACGACGCTGCATCACGCATCTCGTGGCCGGGCATGCAGCTGCGCCACGACATCGCCGCGACCGCGGCGAACGCGTGAGCAGCACGCGCGGTCGGCGACGCGATCGGCGCGCGGACGCGCCGCCGTCATCACATGAAGCGCTGGGTGCGGACTCGGTTCATGCTCGTGACCGTGTTGCGCCGCGGACCGGGGGCCCGCACGCCGGCGGCGACGAGCGCGCAGTCGATGCAGCGGGTGGGCTGACGCTTCCGCGTCTTGGGTACGAGGCAGTCGCTGCACCACAGCTCGTCACAGTCCTCGCAGCGCGCGACCGCGGGCTCGGCGAAGTGCTTCGTGCACGCGCCGAGGTACGCCCCTGGCTGTTCCGAACCCATGGTGCCCGCTGCCTCTTCGGTGCTCGTCGTCCAACCCGTCCGCACCACCGTCCCGGCCCTCCGGCGACGGCCGTGCCGCACGTACAGTGTCGGCAGGGAGGAGCCCGCCCTTGATCCCCCGCTACGCCCTCGCCCCCATGGCCGACCTGTTCGGCGACGAGGCCCGGTACGCCACGTGGCTCGAGGTGGAGATCCTCGCGGTCGAAGCCCAGGCCAAGCTCGGCGTCGTGCCCACCGAGGCTGCCGAGGCCATCCGGGCCCGGGCATCGGTCGATGCCGCTGCGGTCGAGGCCCGCGAGGCCGTCACCGAGCACGACGTCGCGGCGTTCGTCGACGTGGTCCAGGAGCGGGTCGGACAGCCCGAGGGCGCATGGGTCCACCACGGCCTCACCTCGAGCGATGTCGTGGACACGTCGCTCTCGGTCACCCTGGTGCGCGCGTGCGACCTGCTGCTCGGTGCCGTCGACGAGCTCGAGGCCGCGATCGCGACGCGGGCGCGTGAGTTCCGCGACACGCCGATGGTCGGGCGGACCCACGGCATCCACGCCGAGCCCACCACGTTCGGGGCGAAGCTCGCGCTCTGGGCCCTCGCCGTGCGTCGCGATCGTGAGCGCATCGCCCGCGCCCGCGCGGCGTGTGCGGTCGGCAAGCTCTCCGGCGCGGTCGGTACCTACTCCAACGTCGCGCCCGAGGTGGAGGCGTACGTCTGCGAGCACCTCGGCCTCCGGCCCGTGCCTGCCACCCAGGTGCTGTCGCGCGACCGGCACGCGGAGCTGCTCTACGCGTGCGCGTCCTTCGGCGCGGGCGTGGAGTCGTTCGCGCTCGAGATCCGTCACCTCCAGCGCACCGAGGTCCGCGAGGTGGAGGAGCCGTTCCGCGCCGGCGCGCAGAAGGGCTCGAGCGCGATGCCGCACAAGCGCAACCCGGTGAAGTGCGAGCAGCTCTGCGGTCTGGCTCGCATCCTGCGCGCCAACGTGATCCCCGGGCTCGAGGACATCGCGCTCTGGCACGAGCGCGACATCTCGCACTCGTCGGTCGAGCGGATCGTCATCCCCGACTCGTTCCAGCTCGCGTACTACCTCGCGGTCAAGTTCCGCAGCATCGTCGAAGGCATGGTCGTGTACCCGGAGCGCATGATCGAGAACCTCGAGGGGTCGCACGGGCTCGTGTTCTCGCAGACCGTGCTCCTCGCGCTGGTCGAAGGCGGCGCGTCACGCGACGACGCGTACCGGATGGTGCAGCGCAACGCGATGAAGTGCTGGGACGAGCGCCGGCCGTTCCTGGACGTGCTCCGCGAGGACCCGGAGGTGGTCGCCGCGCTGGGGGCCGATGGCCTCGCCGCCTGCTTCGACCTCGGCCGGACCCTCGCGAACGCGGGCCGCACGATCGACGCCCTCGATGCCGGCGCGTCGGCGTGACCAAGATCGGGCTTCCACACCACTCCACCGGCAAGGTGCGCGACCTCTACGAGGTCGGTCACGACCGGATGCTGGTGGTCGCGTCGGACCGGATCTCGGTGTTCGATGTCGTCCTCGACGACCTGATCCCCGACAAGGGGCGGGCGCTGACCGCGCTGTCGACCTTCTGGTTCGAGCAGACCGCCGACGTCTGGCCCAACCACCTCGTGTCGTCGGACCCCACCGACTTCCCCGAGACCGCGGGTTCGGAGGTCGACGGTCGGGCGATGCTCGTGCGCGCCGCGCAGCCGCTCCGCCTCGAGTGCATCGCGCGCGGCTACCTGTTCGGGTCGGCATGGTCGGAGTACGAGGCGGCCGGGACCGTGTGCGGTGCACCGCTGCCGAGCGGGCTGCGCATGGCGGAGCGGCTCCCGGAGCCGATCTTCACGACGACCACCAAGGCGGAGACCGGCCACGACGAGACGCTGACCGACGCGCAAGCGGCCGCCCTCGTGGGCGACGAGCGCTTCGAGCAGTGCCGCGACGCCGTGCTCGCGATCTACCGGGTCGCCGCAGAGCGCGCCGCCGCGCAGGGCCTGATCCTCGCCGACACCAAGCTCGAGCTGGGTACGGTCGACGGGGATCTCCTCATCATCGACGAGATGCTCACGTCGGACTCGTCGCGCTACTGGGCGGCCGACGAGTATCGGGTTGGCACCTCGCCACCGTCGTTCGACAAGCAGTACGTCCGCGACCACTACCTCTCGATCGGCTGGGACCAGCGCGCGCCGGCGCCGCCGCTGCCGACCGAGGTCATCACCGGGACGCGCGCCCGGTACGTCGAGGCCTACGAAGCGCTCACCGACTGCAGCTTCGACGAGTGGTTCGGCGGCAACGACTGATCGTGCCGGCGCACTCGGTACCATCCACCTCATGAGGTTCGAGGCGCGCGTCGAGGTCACCCACCTGCCCGGCGTGCTCGATCCCCAGGGCGCGACGGTCGAACGAGCGCTCCCCGCGCTCGGGTACACGAACGTGTCCCTGGTGCGCGTCGGCAAGTCGATCCGTCTCGTGGTCGACGCCGCCGACGAGGCCGCGGCCCGGCTGCAGGTCGACGAGATGTGCGAGCGCCTGCTCGCCAACCCCGTCATCGAGGCGTACCACGTCCACCTCGCCGCGCTG
>CAZKTS010000080.1:0-34454 GCA_964555735.1 uncultured Bifidobacteriaceae bacterium | reverse complement strand
AGGTTCTCGTCGCCGGCGACGCGGCTCATGATGCGCTGCCCGGCCTTGTCGCCGAGGAGCTTGCCGGTGTTCTGGTGCGCGATGCGCGTCGCCAGCTCCTGGAGGCTCACGTAGACGAGCGAGTCGGACACCGACTGCGGCTCGGGCACGACGCCGTTGCACACCTGCGTCATGCGCGCCTCCTCGAGCGCGACGGGGTCGACGGCCCGCGTCACCGACAGGTAGTCGCGGATCACGATCGCGTGGCGGCCCTCCTCGGCGGTCCACCGGCGGGTCCACGCGCCCCAGGCGTCGTCGCGTCCGAAGCGATCGCTGATCGTGCGGAAGTAGTAGGGGAGGTTGTCCTCGGTGAGGAGGTTGACGAAGAGCGCACTGCGGGCGGCGTCGCCCGCAGCGGTGTCGTCGGGCGTCCACTCCTCCCCCCGCTCCACCGCTGCGCCGCGCTCCCAGGGGACGAGCTCGTGCGGGACCCACGACCGGGCGGTGCGGAGGTGGCGATCCATGAGCCGGCCGGCCACCGGCTCGAGCTCGGCGAGGAGGGCGGCGTCGTCCACGGCGCCACCCTACCGACTGGTCGGTAGGGAAACCAGTCAGGCCCCGAGCGGCCTCGAGGCGTCAGGCCCGGTGGTGGGAGCCTCGGTGGCCGCGGTCGGCGAGCTCGAGCACGAACAGGGCGCAGGCGGCGAGGACCATGAGCACGAAGGCCACGGTCGCCACCGTCGCCGGGAAGAGCAGCGCAGCCACGGCGCCGAAGGCGGTCAGGGCGCCGGTCACCTGGGGCAGCCGGTGCTCGATGGCCGCGTTGCGCCCCGGGGGCTGGCGATGGCCGTGGCGCCAGACGACGTAGATGCTCATCACGAGCATGGCCGTCGCCACGAGCATCGCCACGGCGAGGGTCTGGAGCGGGAAGACCACAAGCAGCAGGAGGGCGACGACCGCACCGGCCCACAGGACCGGCCGCTGCACGCGGGGGCGGGAGGCAGAGGTTGGTGTCGGCATGCGGGCTCCATACCCCGGCACGCCCGGGCCGAACCACCGCACCGGCTGGAAGACTCGGGCGGATGGCCGACGGTCCGATCGAGTCGATCGACGCAGTCACGCTCCACGTGGCCGACATGGCGCGCAGCGTTGCCTTCTACGAGGCGATCGGCTTCGTCGCGGTGAGCGGCGGTGCTGCTGCGCCGTTCACGACGTTCGCCGCCGGGTCAGGCTTCCTCAACCTGCAGCTGGATCCGCCCCGCGCGCGCATCGTCCGACCGTGGGGCCGCGTGATCTTCTTCGTCGACGACGTCGACGCCATGCACGCACGGGTGCTCGCGGCCGGCACCACGCCCGAGGGCGAACCGACCGACGCGCCGTGGGGCGAGCGCTACTTCCACGCGCTCGACCCCGACGGCCACGAGCTCAGCTTCGCCCGCCCGCTCGGGCGGTGACGGTCAGGGGCTGACCGGCACCCAGTCGAGCGCGTCGGTCTTGCCCTTCACCTGGTACAGCGTGAACACCACGTGGTTGGTGTCGCCGTACTGGTCGAAGCTCACCGGGCCGCTGGCGCCCTTGGTCTTGGTGGCCTGGAGGCCGGCGACGACCTGCGCGCGGGCATCGGCCGGGATCGCGTCCTGACCGGCGAGCGCCTTCTTGGCCGCGGCGATGATGATGTTCGCGGCGTCGTAGGCGTACGGGCCGAAGTCGCTCGGCGGGTCGGTGAAGTCGGCCTTCTCGTAGGCGGCGAGGAACTTCTTCGCGGTCTTGAGCGAGTCGATCGGCGTGCCGACCGTGCTCGCGTAGTCGCCCTTCGCGGCGTTGCCGGCCTCGACGATGTACGCCGGGTCCTTGATGCCGTCGCCGCCCATCAGGGGCTTCTTGAGCCCGGCTTCGGTGGCCTGGTCGCGCAGCGTCGCGGCCACCGGGTACTCACCGCCGAAGAAGATCAGATCAGGCTTGGTCGGCACCGCGGCGTCGAGGAACTCGGTGAAGTCGGTCGCGCCGTCGGGCACCACCTGCTGCACGGTGATCTCGCCGCCGTCCTTCTCGAACGCGGCGACGAACTGATTGGCCAGGCCCTGGCTCACGGCCTTGGTCTCGCTCACGACCGCGACCTTCTTGGCGCCGAGCTCCTTGGCGTTGTCGGCGAGGAAGACGGCCTGCTCGGCGTCGCTCCCGACCAGGCGGAAGTAGTCGGCATACGGACGCACGGGGTTGTCGGGGTCGGGGCCGAGCGTGAGGTCGGTGAGCGTGTTGCCCGGCGAGACCAGCGCGAGGTTGGCCGGCGCCATGATCGGCAGCGCCGCGGACGCGACACCCGAGTTGTACGGGCCGACGACACCGACGACGGCCGGGTCGTCGACGAGCTGCTGCGCGCCGGCCGCGCCGACGGTCGCGTCGGACGAGTCGTTCACCGGGACGAGCTCGATGGTCCAGCCCGGGATCGCCTTCTTGGCGTTGGCCTGGTCGACCGCGAGCTGCGCCGAGTTGCGGATGCCGAGGCCGAACTGCGTCAGGCCGTCGTCGATCGGCGCGAGCACGCCGATCTTCACCACCTTCGTGGTGTCGGTGCCCTGGGCGGAGGCGGTGGCGGCGGTGCCGATGGTGAGCGCGGCGACGGTGGCGGCGCTGACGACGGCGGCGAGGACTCTGCGAGACAGCATGGCGCAGAACCCTACGCGTTCACCCCGGGCGGCGGGGGCACTGCGGTCGTAGGCTCGACGGACCGTCCACGCCGCATCCGCCCGCACCGCCGGAGGAGCCGTCATGCCCGAGAAGCCCACGTACCTCGGCCTGCTCAACGCCATCGCCAACGGCGAGATGGACGCCCATGCGGAGCTCTCGGCGTGGGCGTCGGTGACCAAGGACGACGAGACCGGCCGGCTCCTGCGGCTCATCGCCCGGCGGGAGGCCGAGCACGGCGCGGCGTTCGCGGCCCGGATCGACGAGCTGGGCTTCGAGGTGCGCCGCAAGGTCGACCCGAAGCACGAGGAGCGCCTGGCGATCGCGGCGTCGGCGCGGCCCGACCTCGAGAAGATGGACCTGCTCGGCATCGGCTTGGCGAAGGACGACGAGCCCGACGGGTTCGACGGCCTGTTCCGTGACCGCACGATCGACAGCCAGAGCGGCGCGCTGCTCGGGCGCTACATCGCCGAGGAGCGCGACACCGCCCGCCTCACCAAGGCGTGCCGAGCGCGACTCGAGGCCGAGGCGGCGCGCGGGCCGTCGACCGCGACCGACGAGCGACTGAGCGCGCTCGAGGAGAAGGTCGACGCGGTGCTCCAGGTGGTGGAAGAGATCCGCGGCGTCGTGCGCGGCGTCCTCGATGTCGGCCGTCAGCTGCTGCCGTGGTCCTGGGGCACGCGGGTCGACGACCGCAACTAGCCGGCGTCGGCGTCGAGGCGCGCGACGAGCGTCTTCGGCGCGACGGTGCGGTACGCGTCCTCGACGATCGCGCCGACCTCGTCCCAGTCGGGATCGACGTCGAGGTTCACCCCGAGCCAGCCGCGGTGGCCGACGTAGGCCGGGCGGAAGAACCGGTCGGGCTCGGCGCGGATCATGCCCTCCTGCGCGCCGGGTGGGGCGGCGCACCAGATCGCGAGCCGGCCGTCGCCGTGGTGATCGTCGTGAAACATCACGAACGTCTTCTTGTCGCGCACGAAGAACGTGGGTGCGCAGTGGCTCGGCCGCTCGGTCACCTCCGGCAGCGCGAGGCAGATCGCCCGGACCCGCTTGAGCGCCGCCTGCGCCACCCGTCTCATCGAGGCGGGGTGGTCAGCCGAGGTTCTCGATGGCGTCGAAGCTGAGGACGAGGCGGCCGGTCATGAGCGCGCCGAGGGTGCCGCCGTCGGTGACGAAGTTCTCGCCCGACACGTACGACGCCGCCCGCGAGTTCAGGAAGATGAGCGGGTAGGCCTGCTCCTCCGGACGGGACCGCCGGCCCGCGCCCTCGGCGAACTTGTTGATCAGGTCGGCGCCGGCGAAGTCCTCGAACGCGGGCATCATCGGCGTGTCGGTCGGGCCGGGGCTGATGCAGTTCACCCGGATGTCGCGCTGGGCGAAGTCCATCGCCGCCCAGTGCGTCCAGACGCAGATCGCCTCCTTCGACGGCGCGTAGCCGGTGGCGATCGCCTCGGGGTTGTCCTCGCACCACTGCTTGGCCGCGGCGAAGCCGTCGCTCGTCACCAACGGCATCCACTTGGCGATGTTGGCGAGGTAGCCGCTGCCGGCCGTCGACGAGATGCTCGCGATCGCGCCGCCGGTGGTCATCTTCTCGGCGCAGAGCTCGGCGAGGTGGCGCATGCCGACGAAGTTGACGAGCATCGTGTCGAGGTCGGAGAACGGCGGGCCGGGCAGGCCGGCGCAGTTGAAGAGCGCATCGATCTTGGTGCCGATCTTGTCGATCGCTGCAGCGGTGGCGTCGGGATCCTTGAGGTCGACGACCTGGTGCGACGCCACCTGCACCGGCGGCTCCTTGAGGTCGAGCACGTGCACCTCGGCGCCGAGGTCGACGAGCTCCTTCACCGTCGCCGCGCCCATGCCCGCGCCGCCGCCACCGCTCACGACCACGCGCATCCCGTCGTAGCTCCACACCGATGACATCCGTGGTCCCCCTCGCGGTGTCGCGTCCTGCGAACGGCGCGAACCCTAGCGGCGGGTCCGCCGCGCCCACACGGCGAACAGCGGATCGCCCCGGTGGTCGGGCGGCGTGCGCCGCTCGGCCGTGGGGGCCGTCCAGCCGTGGGACCGGCGGAAGTACTCGGTGACGATGTCGACGTGCCCGGCGTCGTCGGTGGCGAGCCAGCCGCGGATCGCCTTGGTCGGGAAGCACCGGTTCGAGAAGGTGACGACGAACGGTGCGTCGTCGCGCAGCACCCGCGCGGTCTCGTCGAAGACCTCGAGCGGACGGACGAGATAGTCGACCGACACGCAGCACGTCGCGGCGTCGAACGTCGCGTCCGCGAACGGCAGCCGTGGATCCACGTTGAGGTCGTGCACGAGCCACTCGGTCGCGTGCGGGTTGCGCGCGAGCTCGGTCGCGTTCATCCCGAGCGCGACGAGCCGCGCCGGGGGCGACCGGAAGTGCGAGACCCAGCTCGAGCAGAGATCGAGCACGTCACCGGCCAACCCGAGCTCCTCGTAGAGCGCACCGACCGCGGCGATCGCGCCGTCGTCGATGTGGGTGACCAACCGGGTCGGCGCGTAGAACCCGTCATCGGGCGACTCGTCGGCCCGGTCGAAGAATCCGGCCGGGAACTCGCCACGGGTCGTCACACCCGGTGGGCGCGGAGCAGATGGTCGAGGGCGACGGCCGGGGCGCCGTCCTGGGTGGTGGTGGGGCGCTCGAACACGGCCGCGTGGTCGACGGCGACCCGGCCGTCGGCAGTGACGAGCGCGACCAGCTCGTCGGGGGTCGTGAGCACGAGCGGATCCTGGGGGCCGCCGACGCCGTGCTCGAGGTTGCTCCGATCGTGCCCGACGACGAGCAGCACCCCGCCGGGCGCGAGGGCGTCGAGCGCGTGCCCGACCCACGCGCGCCGGTCGGCCTCCGGTGTGTGCAGGTACGCGATCACGACGAGGGCGAACGCGCCGGGATCGGGCTCGTACTCGGTGACGTCGGCCTCGACGAGCTCCACCGTGACGCCGCGCGCCGTCGCGAGGTGCGCGGCCTTCTGGAGCCCGACGCGCGAGAAGTCGACCGCGGTCACCGACCAGCCGTTCTCGGCCAGCCAGATCGCGTTGCGTCCCTCACCGGCGGCGAGGTCGAGCGCGCGCCCGGCGGTGAGACCACCGTCCATGAGCTCGCCGACCTCGGCCTCGACCGTCGCGTTCGGCGTCGACGACCACACCAGATCGGAGCCCTGGTAGCGCTCGTCCCACCCGTGGCGGTCCAACGGACGACGGCCTCGGTCGCGGAGCTAGAGCTCGCCGCGCGCGAGCAGCTCGACGGGATCCTGGAGCCGCACCATGCCGAGGTACCCGCCGCCGCGCAGCATGCTGTCGTGCACCGAGTACCCGAGCAGCTCCTGCGCGCGCCGCGGCAGGGTCGCCGCGACGTCCGGCGGCGTCGAGAGGTAGTTGTTCTCCTCGGTGCGCAGCCACCCGACGCAGTACGAGAGGTGCGCACCCCGCCGCGGGATGTCGGTCGTGTTCGCGCCACCGGCGTGGATGGTGCCGCCGGAGTAGACGACCGCCGAGCCGGCCGGCATCTCCGCGACCTCGATCTGATCGTCGGACGGCGGCGGTCGCGACATCTGCTCTGCCCCCGAGAGCTCGCGCTCGGGCCAGCGGTGACTCCCTGGCACGACGCGCGTCGCGCCGTTGTCGCGCGTGAAGTCGACGAACGCGATGACCGACGCGAGCTGGATCTCGGGATGAGGCGAGGGCACGTCGTTCCACACCAGCTCGTCGCGGTGCAGGATCTGCTCCCCGGCGCCGGGCCCACGCTGCAGCAGATGGCCGAGGTTGAGCTGGTAGCGAGCGCACGACGGCAGGAGCACCCGATCGCACAGGTCCAGCAGCAGCGGGTTGCACATCACGTCGGTCGCGAACGTGCGCGAGATCCCCGGCATCCCGGCGACCTGCTTGGTCTGCGGTCCGTGGAACGCGCTGAGGATCGGGTTGAAGAACTCCTCGTCGGGATCCGCGGCGTCGACAGCCGCCTCCACCTCGTCGTTGACTCGGGCGACGACGTCGAGCGGCAGCAGGCCTTCGACGATCACCACGCCGTCGCGTTCGAGGGCGACGTGCACCGCGTCGGGGTCGGCCGCGGGACCGAACCGTTCGATCACGCCCGCGACGCTATGGCAGGGTGAGGGGATGGAGCGACTCCCCCGGCACCGCCGCCGCATGCTCGGTGCGATCGCGGCCGCGGTGGCGATCGCGGCGGCGGCCCTCACGGGCGGCGGCGTCGCCGGCGCGGGCATCGAGGGCCACACGATCACCTTCCGCGTGACCAGCCCCGACGTCGACCACGCCTGCGTCTCCTACTACGAGACCACCGAGAAGGGCGGGCCCGCGAAGAACCCGCCGGTGGCGATCAAGGGCGTCGACCTGCCGTTCAAGGTCTCGGTGGGCACCGGCTCGAAGCGAGGCCACTGGCACATCACTGCCTACGCCGCGAAGGACTGCGAGTCGACGGACGATCCCGACGGCACGGTGAAGTGCCAGCTGCGCGTCGACGGCAAGGTGAAGGCGACGCACAAGGGCACCGACCAGCTCGTCTTCTGCTACGTCTGAAGCGCGGCGGCCACGGCCGCTCCGGTCGTCGGGTTGTTGAGGTAAGGCTCGGGGTCGTGCACGCGGTGGCCGTTGTCGACACGACGGTCGACGACCGGCCCGGCGAACTTCCCCTCGAGCGGTCCGCGGCACGCGGGGTCGGCGGTCCCGATGACGTTGGTCCAGGCCACGAGACCGTCGGGCCACGCGCCCCGGCCGTCGGTGGTCGGCGGTTCGAGCGCGGCGAAGATGATGTCGCCCGCGAGGGGTGAGCCCATGGTGACGAGGTGCGTCGCGGGCGCGGCGCCACGCTCGCACAGCGTCTCGTAGGCGACGATCGTCCCGAGCGAGTGCGCGACGACCACGCGCGTGTCGTCGGCGATGCATGCGGCGATCCGGGCGCGAGCAGATTCGCGGACGTCGTGGTTCGTGAGGTAGCCGTCGGCCTGCGTGAGCATGCGGTCGAGGTGCTGCTCGGTGAGCAGCTTGGTGAGCTCGTCGAGGTCGATGCTCGGGTCCATCGCCTGGAGCACCTGGCCGATGGTCGCCATCGCGGTCGCGGTGTCGACGGGCGGCTCGTACTCGCGCTCGGGATCGGGGCGGAACAGGTCGCCGTAGAACGCGAAGGCGACGTCCTCGGGCTCGATGGACACACCGTGGTAGGCGAGGCCGTCGGCGAGTGCGGGATACCAGCGCGCCTTGATCGATGCCGGGCCCCAGAGCTCGTTGCCCGCGCCGTGCACCATCACGATCTTCGCCACGTCGTCCTCTCGCGATCTCGGTTGTCGGGCCGGTCGGGGGGAACGATAGGTTCGACCCGATGACTGACGTGGGTGTCACCAACGCGGGGGTGGTGGTCGAGGGGCTCGAGAAGCGCTTCGGCTCGTTCCACGCGCTGCGTGGCGTCGACTTCGTCGTGCGCCCCGGCAGCGTGGTCGGCCTCCTCGGCCCCAACGGCGCGGGCAAGACCACGACCATCAACATCCTCACGACGCTGCTCACCGCCGACGGCGGGCGCGCGACCGTCGCGGGCTACGACGTCGCCACCCAGGCCCAGCTCGTGCGGAGCAGCATCGGGCTCACCGGGCAGTTCGCCGCGGTCGACGAGGACCTCACCGGCTTCGAGAACCTGGTGCTCGTCGGGCGGCTCGGCCGGCTGCGCAAGGGCCCCGCGCGCCGGCGGGCCGACCAGCTCCTCGCCGCGTTCGGCCTCGAGGCCGCGGGCGGGCGCCTGCTGCGCACCTACTCCGGCGGCATGCGGCGCCGGCTCGACATCGCGGCGAGCCTCATGGTTGCGCCGGCCGTCCTCTTCCTCGACGAGCCGACGACCGGCCTCGACCCTCGGTCGCGCCTCCAGCTCTGGGACGTCATCAGCCAGCTCAAGCGCGGCGGCACGACGATCGTCCTCACCACGCAGTACATGGAGGAGGCCGACCAGCTCGCCGACCGCATCAGCGTCATCGACGGCGGCCTCATCATCGAGGAGGGCACGGCCGACGAGCTGAAGCAGCGGGTCGGCGGCGACGTCGTACACCTCGCGCTCTGCGACCGTCACGACACCGCGCGCGCCGCGACCGCGCTGCGCTCGGTATTCGACGTCGCCGCGAACGAGGTGGTCGTCGACGAGGAGCTCGGCACGGTGCAGGTGCCGGCCCGGGAGGGCGCGGCCGCGCTGGTCGAGGTCGTGCGCGTGATCGACGCCGAGAACATCGAGGCGGCCGACCTGGGGTTGCGCCGACCGTCGCTCGACGACGTCTTCCTCTCGCTCACCGGCCACATGGCCGAGGAGCAGCGCAACGAGCAGCCGCAGCGGCGGACGGCGTTCAAGGCATGAGCGCGATCACCACCGACACCGTCCGCGCCGACGACATGCCCACCCCGGAGCAGCGCGCCGCACTCGGGCCGCGCCGCGTGCTCCAGGACATCTTCCTGGTCGCCGAGCGCAACAACCGGCGCGTGCTGCGCAACACCGGGCTCATCTTCTTCTCGACCATCCAGCCGCTCATGCAGCTGGTGCTGTTCGCGTACGTCTTCACCGCCGTCGCGACGGTCGGCGGCGGGATCAGCTACCAGGACTTCGTCGTCCCTGCGGTGCTCGTGCAGTCGATCGTGTTCGCGTCGATGGGCACGGGCGTCGGGCTCGCCTACGACCTCGAGTCGGGCATCGTCGACCGCTTCCGCGTGCTGCCGATCGCCCGTTCGGCGTACTTGCTCGGCCGCACGCTCAGCGACAGCGTGCGCCTCGCGATCCAGACCGTGCTGCTGGTCGTCGCGGCGATGCTCATCGGCTTCCGGTTCGAGACCGGCGTGCTCGGTGCCCTCGGGATGATCCTGGTCATCGTGCTCTTCGGCGTCGCGCTCACGGTGTTCTCGTCCTATGTGGGCTTGCGCGTCGGCGACCCGGAGAGCGTGCAGCCCGCCCTGTTCATCCCGGTGCTGCCGCTGGTGTTCACCAGCTCGGCGTTCGCGCCGATCTCGCAGCTGCCCGACTGGATGCAACCGATCGCCGAGATCAACCCGGTGACCGCCGCGATCGACACCGCACGCGGCCTCGCGCTCGGCGACGACGTCCTCTACCGGGTCGACGGCGTGCACCTCAAGGACGCGGCGATCCAGTTCGCGATCAGCTGGATCATCATCGTCGTCGTCTTCACCTGGCTGGCCGTCCGCCGCTACCGCAAGGGCTGAGCCCCGCTCACGCAGCACCACGGGGCGTCCGTTCTTGTCGCCCTCTTGCCCTGAGGAGCGCACCGTGGGTGGGGGGTGGTCAGGCGGCGGGCCAGGTCAGGGACTTCGCGGCGGCGAGGTAGTGGTCGGCTTCGGGGCGCAGCAGGAAGCCGGCCTTGACGGCGGCGTTCGTCGCCTTGGTGAACTGCGCGAGCCACGCGTCCTTCGACGGGTAGAGCGCGGCGAGCGTCGCGGCGTCGAACGGCGTCGTGTTCCCGAACAGGCGGCAGAACGACCCGCCCGCGTTCGGGAGACCGTTGATCGACGCGAGCGGTGCCTCCATCTGCCCGGTGCGGATCCCGCCGAGCGCGTTGTCGTGCTCGTCGCGCGCGATCACCGGCTTGGCGTCCGCCGTGAGCTCGAGGCGCGGCGCCTTCGGCGGCGGCGTCCCGTCCTTCACCCACCGTTCGAGCTGGTGCACCGCGGCGATCGTGACCGCGAAGTGTGGGCCGGAGTTCATGGGCTGCGCGCAGCCGAGCGGACCGCCGTCGGCCTTGGTCGGGTCGAGGAGCTGGGCCTCGGCCTGGCCGTCGCCGGCGTCGCCGAACGACAGCCCGGCGGTGTGCGCGTCGGCGTGCGACGTGCCCGCGACCTCCCAGAGCCGGAACCACTTCGAGTCCGCCTGGCGAGCCGGGATGAAGCCCAGCGTCTCGAGGTCGGTCTCGGTCTCGAGCGTGAGCACCGGCGTTCGGTTGTCCTTGCGGATGAACGCGACGTCGGGCGTCCCGTCGTCGCCGAGGCCGAACGCCTCCGACGAGCCGAGCCCGGCGGCCGAGCGGCTCCGGCTGTGCACGAGGAAGCCGTCGTAGACGCCGGCCAGAGGCTGGATCGCGTTGATGTAGGTCGCCATCCGGAACGCGGACTGCGACTCGCCCATCGCGATGACCCGCCGCACGTCGAGGCCACCAAGCGGACCGTCGGGACCGCCGTCGGCGACCGCGCGCCCCGCCTGCGTGAAGATGTCGTACGAGTACTGGTCGCCCGGGTGGCTGAGCGACGCGTACCTCGCCGGGTCCTTCGCCTTGAGCCCGCCGGGCGGCGCGCCCTCGATCACGTCGGCGCCGCCCTGGACGCCGACGACCTGCGCCGACACCCCGACCCACGCGGCGCCCTCCCGCATGATCTCGTTGTGCGTCGCCGCCCAGTCGGGCGTCGACTCGAAGCCGGCGCTCACGTTGAGCCACTCGACGAAGACCGTGCCGTTGAAGTCCTTCGGGTCGATCGGCCGGTACACCACGACGCGCGTCGTGTACGGCGCGCTGACGGTCGGCGTCACCTTCCACTTGCCGTCGGACTTCAGCGCACCCACCGCCTCGTACGCGCTGGCGTCGCCGCTCAGGAAGTACTCGACCTGCTCGTACCCCTTCGAGGCCGGGTCGAACGTCACCGTGAGCATGCTGATCGGACCCGGGACCGGGCCGGTGACGGTCGGCGCGGGTGCGCCACCACCTGCACCCGCCGGGCTCACGACGGCGAGACCGGCCAGCGCGACGGCGACGGCGACGACCAGGGGGGCGCGGCGACGGAGCATGGACGCATTCTGACCCGGCACCTGCTCACACATCCGTCGGGAACGGGAAGACCTCACTGCGGCCGTCGGGACCGAGGCGGCCCAGCGAGTGGTACCGCCGGTCGGCGAAGCGCCACCCGGCCGCGGTGCGCACGTACCGATCGTGGTACACGCCGTACGAGTCGACGCGCGGGCCGTCGGTGCCTTCGGTCCGCAGCTCGGAGATGTACATGCGACCGGTCGCGCCGTCGACCTCGCCGTCCGGGGCGACCTCGACGAGCGCGTTCAGGATCACGAACACGAAGAAGCCGAACCGGCCCATCGCCGGCCCGAGGAACTCGCCGAGCGCGCCCGGGCCGTCGAACCGGAACGGCTCGCCGCCCGAACGCATGTCGACGACGATCGACGCGTCCGGCAGGAACAGGTCGTGCAGCTCGTCGAACGCGCGTCGGGTGATGACGTCGGCGTAGCGATCCTGGAGCCGGCGGATCGCGAGGTAGTCGTCGGTGTCGCTCATCCCGCGATCTTCGTCGCGCTGCGCGCGCGACGGCAAGGAACCGTCAGGTGGTGGCGGCGCTGCGGCGAACGCCCGGCGGCGGGCCCGGCAGCCCGCCCTCGGGGAGGCCCTGGGCGGCGGCGACCTTGGCGAGCAGCCGTTCGAGCTCGGTGCGCTCCTTCGCGGTCAGACCGTCGCCGAGCGCGTCGTCGTTGGCGCGCGCCACCGCGCGGCCACGCGTGAGCGCGCGCCGCCCGGCGGCGGTCAGGACGATCGCGTTCGATCGGCGGTCCGTGGTGCTGCGCCGGCGCTCGACCAGACCGGCCTGCTCCAGCTCGTCGACGACGAACACCACCCGGGTGGGGTGGAGGTCGAGCACCTCGGCCAGCTCCCGCTGCGAGGCGCCGTCGTGCTCGGCCAGCCGCACGAGCACGCCGAACTGCCGGGGCTCGAGTCCGAGCGGCGCCAGGCCGGCGGCGAAGCGGTGCGAGGCGAGGAAGCCCAGGCGGACGAGGTCGACGGCGAGAGTCACGGGCCATATCGTAGCGATCCGCAACAGTTGCGGACCGCAATTGATCGCGCGAGGCTGTGGCCATGACCTCGACCACCTCCTCTCCGAACCGTGGCGGCCGCACTGCCCCCAACCGGCTGCGGGGTCGCGCCCATCAGGCGGCGCTCACTGCACACGTGCTGAGCTCGGTCGGCTGGTTCGGCGCCGCGGTCGTGGTGGCGTTCTGCTGCATCGCGGCGGCGAGCACGGGCGACGCCGCCACGGCCGACGCCTACCTCCGCACCATCGAGACGTCGCCCTGGCTGACCGTGCCGCTCGGCGCGGTCGCGGTCGTCACCGGCGCGGTCCTGTCGCTCGGCACCGTGTGGGGCTTCGTGCGCCACTGGTGGCTGGTCGCCAAGCTCGTGATCGCCGCGGTGATGATCGTCACCGACGTGGTGATCGTGGCCCCGGCGGCTCGCGACGCGCTGGCGTCCGGCTCGGCCACGCACCTCTTCGGCCCGACCATCGCCCACTGCGTGGCGCTCGGGATCGCGACGGTGCTCTCGGTGTTCAAGCCGAAGGGACGGACACCGTGGGGGAAGCGAGTGGAAGCGCGCCAGGGCCGGACGCGACAGGAGCAGCTGGCCGCGGCGCGGGCGTCGCTGGCGGTGCAGGACTGGCCGGCGTCGCCCCCACCCGAGCCGCCCTCGTGAACGGGTACGCGAGGTGCCGGAGGTAGCCGTCGGCGGGCACCGGGTCGTGGATCCCGAACCCGGACGGTCGCGCACCCTTCGGCAGGTACGCGGTGCCGAAGACCCTGTCGACGAGTGGGAGCCCGAAGTTCTTGTCGCGCGCCTCGGCGTCGATGGCGTGGTGCCAGTGGTGCCACTCCGGCGTGTTGATCACCCACCGCAGACCGGGGAACCGGAGTCGGACGTTGGCGTGCTGGAACAGCGCGAGCAGCGTCACGAAGACGGCGGCACCGGCGAACACCCCGGCGTCGTAGCCGAGGAGGAACAACGGCAGGATCGTGAACGCCTGGGTGAACGCCGAGTCGAGCGGGTGCAGGCGCGCCGACGCAACCCAGTCCATCCGCTCGATGCTGTGGTGGACGGCGTGGAAGCGCCACAGGAACGGGACGCGGTGCGTGAGACGGTGGCCCCAGTAGTTGCCGACGAACACCAGCGTGATCGCGAGCGGCAGTGCGACCGCGACCGGCAGCATCGATTCGACGTCGAACCCACGCACCCAGAGCAGTGGCAGCGCACCGATCACCACCAGCGCGATCGCACCGGCGGTCACGAAGAGGTTGTTGACGAAGAAGTGCGCGAGGTCGGTCATGAGCCCGCGGCGGAACACGCGCTGCGGCCGCAGGGCGAAGAGCCGCTCGAGCGGGATGAACACCAGTGCGAGCACGGCGACGCCGACGACGATGGCCCCACCCCGGGTCACGAGCGCCACCACCAGCGCGGCGACGAGGGTGAGGCCGGCTACGAGCCCGGCTCGGGTCGGGCGGTCCGCGTCGGCGGCAGGCGGTTCGGGGACCGGCGGGAGGGGCGGCGAGGTGCGCATGGTCAGCGTTGTCCCACCCTCGTATGAGGCCGCGGGCGGGTGAACGTCAGGGCTTCGTGAAGGCGCGCGCCTGGCTGCGGACGAGCGCGACGAGGTCGCCGAGCGCGAGGTTCACATCGGCCCGGTGCAGTCCCCACGACGGGCCGAGCGGGGCCTCGACCCGGGGGCGGGCGTCGGTCGCGGTCTGCGGCGCGGCGTCGATCTGGAGCCACGTCGCGCCGTCGGCCTGCGTGCACGCGGCCGAGTAGAGCCGCGGGAACGCCACCCATGGTGTGGTGACGTCGGTCGCGGGTCCGAGCACGGCAGTCGGGAACAGCGGCCGGAGCGGCACGGCGGGACCGTTCACGCGCGCGCTCGGCTTCGCCGGGTTCACACACAGCACCTCGAGCGTGGCCGGGTCGGCGTCGACGGCCGTGGTGCTGGCGGCGTCGACGCGCCCGAAGCGACTGCCCGCGGGCGGCGGCGAGTCGTAGCTCGAGTACGCCACGACGCAGCCGGTCTGGGTGCGGGACCGGCACGCGGGCACCTCCTGCAACGAGCCACCGACGTCCTTGCCCTTCGGGACCACGAGGTTGTACCCGATCAGCAGCGCCGACACGATGCGGTCGAGCTGCGCGGGGTCGGGCTCGATCTCGCGCCGCAGCAGCGCCTGGAGCATGCCCGAGCCCTGCGAATGCCCGAGCAGGACGACGCCCCGACCGTCGTTGTCGTGCTCCAGGTAGTCGAGCCACGCGGCCCGGACGTCGAGGTACGCCAGTGCGACCGCGCGAGGCGAGCCGAGGCCGCCGGTGCGGATGGTCGCCAGGGTGAGCTGGCGGTACATGGGCGCGTACACGCGGCACACCGACGAGAACTGCGACGCCTGGGTCTCGGCGACCGCGATCTCGGCGGGCTCGATGGTGAGGTCGGCGTTCTCGGTCGGCTGGGTGCTGACCGTCGGGTAGACGTAGAAGCAGTCGACCGGGCGCTCGCCCGGCCGGGGCGTCGGGGCGACCCGCTCGGTGCCGTCGGGCCGCACGACCGTCGTGGCGGTGTCGGCCTCGCACGGGTTCGGGGTGATGCCCGGCTTGCAGAGCCAGACGGTGGACGACGGCGCGGGTGTCGGGGCGGGTGTCGGCTCGGGATCAGCCTGGGCGCCGGCCGTGACCGTGCCCACGGCCAGCACCGTGGCGACGGCGATGGCCGTCACGAGCCCCTTCAGGTGACGGTGCATCGTGTCGATCCTTGCAGCCTATGGAGAGGATGCGGAAGGTCTGGTCGGTCGCGCTCGGGGTCGGTCTCGCGGTAGGGCTCGCGGCGTGCGCCGTGCCGGCCCCGGACGTGAGCGATCCGCCCGCGGTCGTGTCCACCGACCCGGCGCCGACGCTCTCGATCGACGTCTGCCCGGTCACCGGCGCCCGCTGGGGCGACGGCTTCGGGCCGCGCGGCTCGGGCTTCCACTCGGGCGTCGACCTGCTCGTGGCCGAGGGCACGCCGCTCTACGCGGTGCGCGCCGGGCGGGTGCGCTTCGTGCCCCTGGAGGGCGCGGGCGGGAACACCGTCTATCTGACCGCCGACGACAACACCGCGTTCGCGTACGCGCACCTCTCTGCGTTCGTCGGCGTCGACCGTCGGGTCGCGAGCGGCGAGCTGATCGGCTACGTCGGCCACACCGGGAACGCGAGCGCGCCGCACGTGCACTTCAGCATCCGCCTCAACGGCGCCGGCGGCACCCGCATCGACCCCGCCCCCACCCTCCACGCCAAGGGCTGCTGAGGCCGCACCGACCAACGAGGCGCTCCTGAGTCCGATCTATTGGACTGAGGAGCGCCTCGTCGTTCAGGGCGGGTCGTCGACCACGTCGAGGGCGTCGGAACCGTCGAGGCGGGTGAGCAACGTCGTGGCGCCGACGGTCGACGCGCCGAGGGCGGTCACGCGGCGTACGAGGTCGCGGTCGGACGTGACGACGGTGGCGACGGTCGCCTCGGCGCCGAGGGCCTCGATCTCCTCGACGATGCGGTCGTCGGCCGCGTTCGCACCGCCTCGGCGCGCATAGAGCACGCGCACGCCGGCGTGCGCGCCCTCCGGCAGATCCGCGAGCGGACGGCCGTCGCACACGACCACCACGTCGTCCTCGAGGCGTTGGAGGCGCGCCACGAGCCGTCGCACCGCGCCGTCGCGGTCGCGCCACCAGCCGTCGGGACGGCTCCCGATCACGTTCATGGCGTCGACCACGAGCACGGGCACACCGCATTCTGACGGCGGTAGCGTTGCCGCGTGATCGAGCGCGTCCTGGCCGAGATCGCCGAGCGCGGGTACGCCGTCGTCGAGGGAGCGCTCGACGCCGGCGAGCAGGCCGACGCCCGCGCTGCCCTCGAGCCGCTGCTCGCGGCCGGGCCGTTCGGCCGCAACGACTTCGAGGGCTTCCACACCAAGCGGGTGTACAGCCTCCCGGCGAAGTCACGGGCGTTCGACCGCCTCATCGAGGACCCGCTCGTCCTCCAGGTCGCCGAGCAGATCCTCGGCGAGGGCTTCCTCCTCACCGCCGCGCTCGCCATCGACATCCATCCCGGCGAGAACGCGCAGGACCTCCACTTCGACGAGGCCTTCTACTTCTCGCTCCCCCGCCCGCGCCCGCCGGTCTCGCTCAGCACGCTCTGGGCACTCGACGACTTCACCGCCGCCAACGGCGCCACCGTGATGATCCCCGGGAGTCACGCCTGGGGCGACGAGCAGCCGGAGCCGTACACGGAGCGCGTGCCGCTCGAGATGCCCGCCGGCGCGGTCGCGATCTACCCCGGCACGCTCTGGCACGCGGGCGGGCCGAACACGAGCGACGGCACGCGCCTCGGCATCTCGATCCAGTACGTCGTGTCGTGGGCCCGCCAGCAGGAGAGCTACCTGCTCGAGTTCCCGCCCGACCGCGCTCGCGAGGTCTCACCCCGTCTGCGTGAGCTCCTCGGCTACAGCATCGGCCCCGCGTTCATGGGCCACGTCGACGGCCGCCACCCGGAGAAGCTCGTCACCCAGCGTTGATCACGCGCACCGGCTCGCCCGAGGCATACGCACGGATGTCGTCGACGATGTCGTCGTAGAAGAGCCGGTAGCAGTCGCGGGTCACGTAGCCGATGTGCGGCGTGATCAGGACGTTCGCGAGTCGCCGGTACGGGTGCTCGGCGGGCAGCGGCTCCCGGTCGAACACATCGAGGCCTGCGCCGGCGATCGTGCCCTGCTCGAGCGCTGCCACCAGCGCGTCGTCGTCGACGATCGGTCCCCTGGAGGTGTTCACCAGATATGCGGTCGGCTTCATCAGCGCGAGCTCGTCCCGCCCGACCAGCCCGCGGGTGCGATCGCTCAGCACGAGATGCACGCTGATGAAGTCGGACTCACGGAACAGGGCTTCCTTCGTGACGAGCTCCGCGCCCTGCTCCTCGGCCCGTTCGGCGGTGAGGTTCTGACTCCAGGCGATGACGCGCATGCCGAACGCCCGGCCGACCGCACCGACCATGGCACCGAGGTTGCCCAGGCCGACGAGGCCCAGGGTCGCGCCCGCGAGGTCGGTGCCGACGGTCGTCTGCCAGCCACCGGCCTTGACGGCCGCATCCTCGACCGCGGTCTGGCGCGCCAAGCCGAGGAGCAGCGCCCACGCGAGCTCCGATGTCGGCGTGAGGATCCCGCCGGTGCCCGCGACCACGATGCCGAGCTCCCGTGCCGCGTCCATGTCGATGACGGCATTGAACGGTCCGGTGGTCACCAGCAGACGAAGGTCGGCGAGGCGCGCCAGCCGCGCGCGGGGCAGCGGGGTGCGCTCCCGCATCGCGACCACGACATCGAAGCCCGCCAGCCGAGCCACGAGCTCGTCGTCGTCATCGATGTGCTCGCGGAACGGAACCACGTCGGTGCCGTCGGGCAACGACGCCCAGTCACCGAACTCGAGCGCAGCACCCTGGTAGTCGTCGAGGATCGCGACGCGCATGACGATCAGGCCACGTCGAAGCGGAGCGAGGCGTCGGACTCGCGCCGCACGTAGCCACCGGTCGGCGCCGCGAAGTGCGTTCCGAGCAGGAGGACCTCACGTCCGGCGATGTCGTCCAGCACCGCGCGCCGCGTGGCCCGGGCGGCGTCGGCGTCCCAGTCCGGCAGCGCGGCGAGGTCAGGGTGCGCGACCTGCACCGGGTTGTGGATCATGTCGCCGGTGATGAGCGCGCGCTGTCCACCGGATTCGATCGCGAGGCTCGCATGCCCGGGAGTGTGGCCCGGCGTCGGACGCAGTGCGACCTCGCCGGTGATCCGATGGTCCATCGCGACGAAGCGGTGCAGACCGGCCGCGATTACCGGCTCGACGTTGTCGGTCAAGTCGATGTTGAAATCGTCGTGGTCCTGCCAGTGCTCGTACTCGGCCTGACCGAAGAGGTACTCCGCGTTCGGGAACGTCGGCACCCACGCACCGTCGACGAGCATCGTGTTCCACCCCACGTGGTCGAAGTGGAGGTGGGTGCAGAGCACGACATCGACGGCGTCACGGGACGCGCCCACCGCCGCGATGTCCTCGAGGAACGAGGTCTGCAGCGGCTCCATGTGCTCGTAGGGAAGGTCACGGTCGTTCCCGAAGCACGTGTCGACGAGGATGACCTTCCCCTCGGACTCGACGACGAAGGTCTGCACCGCGACCTTCAGCATGCCGTCGGCGGCGATGTGATCGGGCACGATCCACGCGCGCTCCGGTCCCAGGTCCTCCATCCTGAAGTCCGGGAGCAGCTCGGAGCTGGGCAGGTCGAGCACCACCTCCGGGATGCAGCTGATCCGTACGTTGCCGATCTTCCACTCGAGCATCGCTTCCCCCTGTCTTCGGACTCAGCTCGGTTCGAGGAGCCCTTCGATCTCGCGTCGAAGATCGCCCTTGGCGATCTTCTGGCCCGACGACCGAGGCAGGTGCTCGCGCACCTCCAGGCGTTCGGGCCACCACTCACGGGACACCCCGCGCTCGCGCAGGTGCTGCACGAGCTCGTCGAGTGTGAGCTCGGTGCCGGGATCGAGCTCCACGAAGACGCACACCCGCTCGCCGAACACCGGATCGGGCATCGGCACCGCCGCCGCCAGCCGGACGGTCGGGTGGGTCGCGACCTCCTGCTCGACGGCGACCGCCGACACGTTCTTGCCGCCACGAATGATGAAGTCGGACGTGCGTCCGACCACCTCGAGGTAGCCGTCGGCGTCGACCGTGCAGATGTCGCCCATCAGCATCCAGCCGTCGGCCGTATAGAGCTCACGGTTCGCGGCCGCGTCGTCGTAGTAACCCGCGCAGGTCGCAGGACCCAGGCACGCGGGCTGGCCCGGCGCACCCGGCTCGGTGATGTCGACGCGCGTGTCCGGGTCGAGCAGGCGCACCCGCATGTCGGGGATCACCCGCCCGGCCGTGGTGAACCGTCGCTCGCGCGAGTCCGAGAGCGTGGTGCAGCTCAGGGCGCCGGTCTCGTTCGAACCGTAGAACTGCAGGACCGCCGCGCCCACCCGATCTTCGAACTCCGCGGCGCGCGCAGCGGGGACGGCCTCGCCGCCCGTGAACATGACGCGCAGCGAGGTGAGGTCGTGGCGATCGCCGGCCTCGCTGTTGAGCAGCATCACGAACTGCGTGCTCACGCAGGCCAAGACGCTGACCCGCTCCCGCTCGATGGTCTCGATCATCCGCTCGGGCGTGAAGTGCTCGAGCACCACGACGGGGGCACCGAGGAACGTCGGGGTGAAGTGCGCGGTCCACAGCCCGAAGCCGAACGGTGCAGGCACGACGCTCATGAAGACGTCGTCGGGCGTCAGCGCCGCGGCGTCGACGGCGAGCTGGTGGAAGTAGCGCCAGCGGTTCTGGAACTGGGTCACGCACTTGGGCAGCCCGGTGGTGCCGGACGTGGAGTTCAGCAGCCACAGGTCGTTGGGGCCGAGCCCCCGCGCGGCGATGACGGCGGACGCGGCCGATGCGGCGTCGGCAGCATCGAGCGGGGCGCCGTCGACCGTGACGCTCGACGCACCGTCAGGCGGGCCCGCCACGACCACGACGTGCTCGATCACGACGTCGCGTGCCCGCAGGTCGTCGACCAGCGATGCGGCCGAGCGGTCGCGGTGCTCGTCGTGCACGACGAGCACCGTGGCTCCGGTCCGCGTCATCAGGTAGGCGATCTCGTGATCGCCGGCGCGCGGCCCGATCCCGACCGCGACCAGACCGGCCATCTCGGTGGCGAGGTACGCCACATGCACCGCGACGCCGTCCGGCAACAGCACCGCGACGCGCGCACCGGGGGTCGGAGACACCTCGGCCAGGGCGACCGCAAGGCGACGGGCGCGCGCCTCGTAGTCGGCCCAGGAGCAGCGCTCGTGCTCCGAGATCACGGCGGGGGCGTCGGGTCGGGTCGCGGCGTGCGCCGCCACGACCTCGCGCAGCGGCTCGGTCGACCATGCACCCGCGGCGACGTTCGCCGCGATGGTCTCGTCGTCGATCAAGGAGCTGTCGGCCACGCCGGTGCGATCAGAACGCGTTGGGGTCGCGCTGCACGGCCTCCGGCACCGGGTGCCGGTACAGGCGGGATGCGTTCTCCCAGGTGATGGCGCGCACGGCGTCGGCAGGAAGGCCGGCGAGGTCGCGCGCGAGCAGCGCCTGGGTGTTGGGCCACGTGGAGTCGCAGTGCGGGTAGTCCTGCTCCACCAGGATGTGGTCGGTGCCGATGCGGTCGCGCTGCGCGAACGACGACGGGTCTTCGACGGCGCAGAAGTAGAAGTTCCGCTGGAGCACCTCGGCGGGCGTGAGCTCGACGTCGTTCCACGTCCCGTACATCTCGTGGTAGCTGAGCATGTGGTCGAGCCGGTCGAGGAGGCCGGCAACCCAGCCGATGCCGCCCTCCGACAGGCAGATCTTGAGGTCCGGATAGCGAACCGGGATCTTGGAGTAGAGCCAGTCGACGGCGGCGAACATCGCGTACGCGAAGAAGAGGACGCCGACGACGTCGGGCGGCGCGTCGTCGGAGGTCGACGGCGAGGTTCCCGACGAGCCGATGTGCAGGTTGACGACGGTCTGGGTCTCGGCGCACGCGGCCATGATCGGCTCCCAGTGGCCCGAGTGCAGCGAGGGCAGCCCCAGCTTCACCGGCGACTCGGTGAAGCTCACGGCCTTGAAGCCCCGCTCGGCGTTGCGGCGGATCTCGTCGGCGCCGACCTCGGGGTCGAGGAAGTAGGGGATCTGACACGGGATGATCCGGTCCGGGTACGGACCGGCCCAGTCCTCGAGGTGCCAGTCGTTCCACGCCCGGACCGCGGCCAACGCGAGCTCGGCGTCGTCGGTCGTGCTCTGGAGCCGCTGCCCCGCGAAGCCGGGCAGGAACGACGGGAAGTTGAGCGAGGCGTAGATGCCGTTGACGTCCATGTCGGCGATACGGGCATGGATGTCCCACGCGCCTCGGCGCATGTCCTCGAACCGCGTCGGCTCGAAGCTGTACTCGGTAACGGGTCGGCCGACGACGGCGTTGAACCCGACGTTGGGGAACTCGGTGCCGTCGAACGCCCAGTACTCCGCCCCGTCGCGCTCGACGATGTGCGGCCCGCGGTCCTGGAACTTCTTGGGCAGCCGACCGTCGAAGGTGTTCGGGGGCTCGACGATGTGGTCATCAGCGGAGATGACCGTGAACAGCCGCTCCCGACGTTCGGGCTCGGGAAGGAACGTGACCTTTCCCTTCTCGGCCGTGGTGAAGTTCGTGTTCCTGACCAGCTCGTCGATGTCGGCCATGGCGGGCTCCTCCCGTGGGCGGGCGTCGCAGACTGCTCAGTCGAGCGTCTCGGGCTCGTCGCGGAGCAGGGTCCGCACCGCACCGGCCCAGTAGACGTCGGCTGCACGCTCGAGCAGCGAGGCCTTCATCGCGGGCCGCGTGCTCGGTGGGATCTCGCGGATCTCCGCGCCGAGGCGCAGGATGTCGTAGGTGATCTTGCACTGACGATCCAGACTCGCGGCGCGGTAGACCGCTTCCTCGACCGTCGGTCCGGTGACGATGACACCGTGGTTCGCCAACAGCGCGACCGACGCGTCACCGATGTGCTCGGCGAGTTCGGTGCCGAGCTCCGGATCGTCGATCTCGCCGCCGTACTCGTCGACGAACACGAGGTCGCCGTCGTACATGCAGGAGGTCTGATGGACGAAGCGCGGAAGCTCGCCGATGCTCGCGAGGACGGTCGCCCAGTATGGGTGGTTGTGGATCACCACTCGTGCGTCGGGCCGTCGGCGGTGGAGCTCCGTGTGGATGTGGATCGCGGGCGTGACGTCCCACTTGCCGTCGAGCACCTCGGCATCCGGGTTCACCACGCAGATGTCGGAGGCCTGGATCTCGCTCCACCACTTTCCCCACGGGTTCACGAAGAGGTCGTCGCTCGGCGGCTCGGCCCAGGTGATGTGCCCGGCCATGTTCTCGCTGAACCCTTCCCTCGCCAGGATGCGGAACGCGCAGGCCAGCCGCTGCCGGCTGTCGAGCTCCGCCATCGGCGGCATCACGCTCGGCATCCAGGCGGCCGCGCCGCCCACGCGCTCGCCCGCGTCCGCTCGAGTCATCCAAACCCCCTGCTGCTGCGCCCCACGGAAGCGTCGGCCCCACCGCCGCGCTCCTAACGTCTAAACCTTAGTGATCTTTGTTACCACTGACGGCGGGCGGCTGCAAGCGTGAACCCTTGTGCTCACAACGGCTGCGTCGCCCACGGCCCCGCACTCTCGAGCTCCGCCGCCTCCGCCACGACCATCGCCCCGAACCGGTCCAATCGGTCCCGGTACTCATGCATGGTGCCAGTCGGACAATCCAGGTGCACGACCACGTGGGAGAAACCCCGAGCCGCGAGGGCGGCGAGATCCTCGAGCACCTGCTCCGCGGTGCCGGTGCCGAGCATCCGCACCGTGGTGCCGGCATCGTCGAGCAACCGGACCCGCAGGACCGCGAGCAGGTGCATCGCGCTGGGCGGGCGGCCGGCGACCTCGAGCTCCGCGCCGAGCACGACGAGCACCTCGTCGTAGCGGTCGGGCGTCGCGAGCGGGTCGACGAAGGTCGGGTAGAAGCCGTCGCAGCGGTGCGCGGTGATGCGCGCCGCTCGTTTGGTGACACCACCGAAGACGATCGGCGGCACGACGGTCGGCTTCGGGTCCATGGAGACGTTCTCGAACGCGAAGTGCTCGCCCTGGAACTCGACCACCTCGTCGCTGAACGCGCGGCGATAGACCTCGATGCACTCCTCCGTGCGAGGTGTCCGCGTAGCGTGGTCGAGTCCGAGCGCGGTGAACTCCTCGGCCATCCACCCCGTGCCGACGCCGAGCACGACCCGCCCCGGTGCATACGCGTCGATGGATGCGATGCAGCGGGCGTCGCTCAGCGGGTGACGGTAGGGCGAGACGAGCACGGACGGTGCGAGCTTCACTCGCTCGGTGACCGCGGCGACGGCGCCCATCGACACCATGCAGTCCAGCATGTTGGGCCGCTCCGGATACGCGCGCTTGCCCGTCACCGGGTCGGATGCGGTGTGCAGACTCTCGGAGTCGAGAGTCACCAGGACGTGATCCGAGAACCACAAGGAGTGGAACCCCGCGGCCTCGGCCTCGCGCGCGACCTCGAGCGGCCGCATCTCGCGCGCGGGGAGGTGCTGGAGCGTCCACTGGCCGTCGACGGTCGCGCCGATGCCGTGGGTGTTCATGAAGAGGCCGACCTGCACGGGGTGTCCTCGCTCAGGCGCCGGCGAAGCGCTGCTTCGCCCAGCCGGTGTCGTACGGGGTGAGGAAGGCCGTCTCGAGCTCCATCGCCGAGAAGAACCACTCGCCGTCGACCTTCGCGTAGCGCTCGGTGTAGATGACCGCGGCCCACATCGCGTCGTCGCCGATGGTCAGCGGCTCCCAGAGGTAGCAGACCCCACTCGCGGTCCGCGCGCCGGGATCGACGTCGACCACGTGGTTCGTGATGAAGTGGATCGCGAACGGGATGCGGTCGCTGCTGCTCGCCCAGTAGCCGCGGATGGCCTCACGGCCCTTGAAGACGCCCAGGTCGCCGGCGTCCCAGACCGCATCCTCCGTGAAGAGGGCGGCCAGCGCGTCCGGGTTGTAGCTGTCGTCGCAGTGGCGCGCGTACCGCAGCTTGAGGCGGCGGATGGCTTCGATCTCCTCGAGCACCTGGACGCGCTCTTCGAGTGAGCTCACGGGTCGTCTCCCCTCTTTCCGGATCGTGGGTCGTGGGTCGTGGTCAGCTGCGGGTCCGCTCGACGGCCGAGCCGGCGCGCAGCACCGTCGGCTCGTCGAAGTGGCGCCCGACGAGCATCAGACCGACGGGGAGGCCGTCGACCTCCCCGCACGGCACGCTGAGCGCCGGGTGCTCGGTCACGTTGAACGGCGAGGTGTTGGCGTGGTACCCGAACGCGGCCGCGAACACCTCGAGCGGACCGGGCGCTTCGTCCAGCGGCAGGGCGACCGCCGACGGCGAGCAGGTGGGCATCACGAGCACATCGACGTCGGCAAGCACCGCGTCGTAGGCCGCGCGCAGCGCGAGCGTCTGGTTCTGTGCTCGCGCGTAGTAGCGACCCTGCGTCGAGCGCGCCATGGTCTCGCCGACGAGCAGAAACAGCTTCCCCGTGTCCGACAGCCGGTCGATCGATCCGGAGAACACGCGGCCGAACGAGTCCAGCACCGACGACGGGTAGAACCCGCGCCAGCCGCGCCCGAGCCCACCGGCCAGCATCTGCGCCCGGATGCCCTCGGCGTAGATCGGCGTCACGATGTGCCCGGCGTCCAGGTGCAGCGGCACCGAGACCTCCACCACCTCGGCGCCGGCGGCCGCGAGCGCGTCGATCGCCGCCCGCACCAGCGCGGCGCCCGGCTCGGCGGCGTCGCCCGCCAGGCCGAAGCCCTCCGCGAGCACCCCGACCCGGAGGCCGTCGACGCCGCGTTCGAGCTCGGCGGTGTAGTCGGGCAACTCGGACGGCGCTCGCCCCTGCCGGGGATCGAGATCGTCGGGCCCGGCGATCGCGTTGAGGAGGGTCGCGGCGTCGGCGACGGTGCGCGCCATCGGACCCAGGTGGTCGAGGGTCGGCTCGATCGAGAGGACGCCGGTGTACGGCACGAGACCGAACGTCGGCTTGAGACCGACGATGCCGCACAGCGACGCCGGGATGCGCACCGAACCGCCCTGATCGCTCCCGATCGCAAGGTCGACCGCCCCCGAGGCGACCAGTGCCGCGCTGCCGCTCGACGACCCTCCGGTCGAGTGCGTGGGTCGCGCCGGGTTGCGCACCGCGCCGGTTGCCGCAGTGTTGGATCCCGACGACAGCCCGAACATCTCGGCCACGGCCTTGCCGGTGACTCGGCCACCGGCGTCGAGCACCCGCGTCACGACGGTGGCGTCGACGTCGGGGACGTAGCCCTCGAGGATCCCCGAGCCGTTGGACGCCGGGATCCCGGCCACGAGGACGTTGTCCTTGAAGGCCACGGTGCGGCCGGCGAGCGGTCCGGACTCGGCGCCGGCGATGTCGCACCGCCAGGCCCAGGCCTGGTGCTCGTTCTCTCCAGGGAGGGGCTCGGCTCCGGCGGTCCGCGGGTACACCGGCTCGGGGCGCGGCTCGGGAAGCCGCCGAACCCGGCGGTACGAGTCGGTGACGCCGGCGATCTGCGTGTGGAAGAGGTCGAGGGCGTCGGCGTCGAGCTGCAGGCCGAGCTCGGCCGCCGCTTCCGCGACGAGCGCGCGGCTCGGTGCCACGACGCCGTAGCCGGGGTCGTAGCGATCGACGTCGTCGGCCGGTCGCTGGGCGGCAAGCGCGGCGAAGCGCGCCTGCTGGGCCGCGCGGCGGGTGGCAGCGGTGTCAGCCATCGTTCCCCCCTGTCGTCGAGCCGCGGCGCCGTGCCGAGCCCATGATTAGAATCATCTCAATCTCAATCACAATATGCGGGCGAGAGCGACCATGCCCACACGGACCCCGCTCTGCATGCAGGATCGTGGGCTACAACGTCGGGACGCGTCCGGGCGGCGCCGACGGCGAGCAGGAGCACGGAGGAGAGCGGTGGCGCAGGACGCACCCCGAGGAGCGGCTGCGGGTCCCCGACCCCAGCTCCGCCAGCCCCGGATCGCCGAGATGATCGCCGACGAGCTCCGCTCCCGGATCCTGCGCGGGGAGCTCCGCGACGGCGACCTGCTGCCCAAGCAGGAGGAGCTCCTCGACGAGTTCCAGGTGAGCAAGCCCTCGGTGCGGGAGGCGTTCCGCATCCTCGAGACCGAGGGTCTGGTCACCGTGCGCCGCGGCAACGTCGGCGGTTCGGTGGTGCACGTCCCGCAGACCGACTCGGTCACCTACATGCTCGCGCTCGTGCTCGAGACGCGTGGCGTCACGCTCGCCGACGCGGGCGCCGCGCTCCAGCAGCTCGAGCCGGCCGCAGCCGCGCTCTGCGCCCGGCGCGACGACCGGGCGACCACGGTGGTGCCGAAGCTGCGCGCCGCGCACGAGCAGCTCGCGAGCGCGATCGACGACGACGACGAGATGGCAGCGATCCAGACGTCGCGCGCGTTCCACGAGCTCTTGGTCGAGCTGTGCGGGAACGAGACGATGCGCGTCGTCGTCGGCACCCTCGAAGGACTGTGGACCGCGCACGAAGCCGCGTGGGCGGCCGAGGCGACGCGCGCCGGCCACTTCCCGGATCCCGAGAAGCGGGTCCGCAGCCTCGAGGAGCACGCGGAGATCCTCGAGCTGATCGAGCAAGGCGACGCCGAGGGCGTGCTCACCGCGGCGCGACGACACCTCGAGGCATCGCAGCAGTTCCCGCTTGGCGCGTCCGATCGTTCGATCGACGCGGCAGCGACCCGCTCGTCGATCGTCCGCTAGCTCAGTCGTCGACGCCGATGACGGCACGGAACTGTGCGGTGTCCGTGTACTGCTGGAACCGCACGATGCGTCCGTCACGGATCGTGTAGATCACGCAGACCTGCGCATCCAGCGCACGGCCGGTCGCCCGGTAGGTCCCGCGGTATCGCGCCGTCACGATGATCCGGTCGCCGGCATCGAGGATCTCCTCGACGTCGGTGATGTAGTCGTCCCAGTCGTGGTTGATGGGGTCGACGACGTTGCGCACCACCTCGTCGTGGCCTCGCCACGGTCCGTCGCCGGCGTACGGGTGGTGCTCCGCCGTGTCCCACACCACGTCGTCGGCGAGCAGATCGAGCAGCCCGGGCGTGTCCCGCACCTCGTGGGACGCGTAGACCGCCTGGACGAGCTCGAGCGGGGTGGGGTCGCTCATCGAGCCTTCAGCGTGACCGGCAGCGCTTCCAGCCGCCGGATGTGCGCGAACGGCATCCAGCGCGCCGGCGGGTCGACGAGCTCGACCGCGGACGCGCGCTGCGTGAGGACCGAGAGCAGCTCCTGGAGCTCGACCCGCGCCAGCGCGGCCCCGAGGCAGAAGTGCACACCCGCCCCGAACGTCGGCGGACGGATGTCCTGGCGCGTGATGTCGAACGTGTCCGGATCGTCGTATCGCCGGGGGTCGCGCGATGCCGCGGGAAGGCAGACGCCGACCGCAGTCCCTTCGGCCACCGCGACGCCGGCGATCTCGCAGTCGCGCGACGCGGCCCGCGATGTCGAGAAGGTGATCGCCTCGTAGCGCAGCAGCTCTTCGACCGCGTTCGGGACGAGCGACGGGTCGTTGAAGACCTGCTCGTGCACGTCGGGGCGCTCGGCGAGCACGTTGAAGAGCACGCCGACCGAGCCGCGCGTCGTGTCGTGGCCGGCGAACATCAGGTTCTCGGTGATGCCGACCAGCTCTTCGGTCGTGAGGCGATCCGAGCCCTCCTCGATCGCGAGCAGCTGCGAGAGCAGGTCATCCCCTGGGGTCCTGCGGCGCACCTCGAGGAGCTCGCGCACGTAGGCGTCGAGGCCGGCGAGCGCGGCCTCGACCTGCGCCTTGATGGCCGGGTCGCCGGCGGCGCCGAAGGCGAGCCCGATGTCGGTGGTCCAGTCGATGAACACGCCACGGTCGCCTGCGGGGATGCCGAGCATGTCGGCCATCACCGTCGACGGGAGGTGATGCGCGGCTTCCTCCATCACCTCGTAGGTGCTGCCGTCGAGCGCCGGTGCCACGAGTCGCTCCGCGACCTCGCGGATGCTCACCCGGAGCTTCTCGATCTGCCGTGGCGTGAAGGCCCGCGACACGAGGGTGCGCAGCCGGGTGTGCTCCGGCGGGTTCTTGGAGAACATCAGCGACTGCCACCAGGACCACACGGGTCCGGAGTCGAGGCCCATCATCGCCAGCAGGTCGGCCGCGAGGAAGTGCGGATCCTTGAGCAACGCCTCGATCTCGTCGTGCCGCAGCACGTAGAGCACCCCGTCGGTGGTCATCGCGACGGTCGACGCCTCGCGCGCCTCGGCGAGCGGCGTGTTGATGTCCTGCCAGAAGTCGGGCTCGTTGAGGTCGAGCACCGGCAACGACTCGATCGGGATGGTGGTCATGATGCTCCCCAGTTGGTGCGGTCGTGGTTCCTAGGGCGTCGTCGACGACGACGCGCTCGCGTGGATGGCAAAGGTGCGATCAGCAGTCCGGTTCAGTGATGCGATGATGCTCGACTCGGAGATCGCGTCGCCGATCAGCGTCTCGCCGACCACGCCGTGTGCGATCACGTGCACGGTCGTCGCGACGGACACGAGGTCCTCGATGTCCGCCGAGACGAGGATCACGCCGACACCGGATGCCGCCTGCTCCCGGATGAGCTCGTAGAGCCGAGCGCGGGCGCCCACGTCGACCCCGCTCGTCGGATCGTCGAGCACCATCAGGCGGGGCGTGATCGCGAGCCACTTGGCGAAGATCACCTTCTGCTGGTTCCCGCCGCTGAAGTACGCGAAGAGGTGCTCGCCGCGGGGCGGACGGACGTCGAGCATCTCGATCATCCGCGCCGCCTCGATGGCCTCGCGCCCCTTGCGGAGGAAGCCCCACCGCGCGAATCGACCCAACGACGGCAGGCTCACGTTCTCGCGAGCCGTCATCTCCGAGATCGCGGCCTTGGCCGAGCGGTTCGGGAGCACCAAGGCGACGCCGGCGTCACGCGCTCGACGCGGCGACATGCCGTCGTAGATCCGGTCGGCGCGGACGTCGACGAGCCGGACGTGGCCAGGCACGGCGCCGACGATCGCCTCGGCGACCTCTTCGCGACCGGATCCGGTCAGTCCGGCGATGCCTACGATCTCCCCGGCGCGCACCGGGAAGGCGGCGCCGTCGAGCCGGCCGGCGCGGAGCTCCTCGATCCGGAACAGGTCGTCGGTCGACGCGGCGGGCGCGACGACGTGCGCCGCCCCATCGGCGGCGATGATCTCCGTCTCCGGCGCGTGACCGACGATGAGGTCGATCAGTCCCTGCCGCGAGGTTGCGGCGAGCTCGACCGTGGCCTGCCAGCGCCCGTCACGGAGCACCGTCGCCCGGTCGGCGAGCCGCTGGATCTCGTCGAGGCGGTGGGAGACGTAGAGCACCCCCACCCCCGACGTGCGGATCTCGCCGAGGATCTCGAAGAGGGCGTCCACCTCGGCCGGCGGCAGGGCAGCGGTCGGCTCGTCGAGGACGAGCAGCCGGATGCGCCCGGTGAACTGCTCGAGCGCCCGGGCGATCGCGATCGCGGTGCGCTCGACCGGACGGAGGTCGGCGATGGGCCGGTCGATCGACACCGCGACGCCGAGACGGTCGAGCATCTCTCTGGTGCGGCGCCGCTGCTCGCGCCAGCGGATGGTGTGGACCGGGGTGCGGGCGTACCGCCAGGTCAGCGCCATGTTCTCGACCGCGGTCAGCTCGTCGACGAGACCCAGGTTCTGATGGACGAAGCGAAGCCCGAGGCGGGCCGACTCGCGCGGCGAGCCGAACGACAGGGCGGTGCTGCCGACCTGCACGGAGCTGCCGGCGTCCGGCGTGTAGATGCCGGCGAGGATCTTGATCAGCGTCGACTTGCCGGAGTCGTTCTCGCCGAGCAACGCATGGATCTCGCCGTCGCGGATCGCGAAGCCGACGTCGACGAGCGCGCGCTGACCCGGGAAGGTCTTCGAGACCCGCTCGATGTCGACCGCGATGTCGCCGGGCATGGTCAGACCCCGGAGCCGTGCCGTTCGCGCCCACCGAACTGCGTGATCGCGATCGCGAGGATGAGGGCGAGGCCCTGGAACACGTCGGGCATCCAGCGCGGTGCACCGATCAGCAGCAGCCCGTACTCGCCGGTCCCGAGCATGAAGACCGCGACGATGGTTCCCCAAGCGTTGAAGCGGAAGTCGCGGAACTGGGTGGCGCCGAGGAACACCGCGGCGAACGCAGGCAAGAGGTACGGCGCACCCGCGCCGGGTGCGGCCGATGACACCGACCCGGCGAGCACCATCCCTGCGATCGCCGCGATGACGCCACCGAGCATGAACGCGCCCGCCTGGAGCGCCTTGACTCGCAGGCCGGCCAGACGCGCCGCGGGCGCGTTGAAGCCGACGGCGTAGAAGAAGCGGCCGACCTGGGTCTGCTCGAGGAGCAGGCCCAGCACGATCATGATGAAGAGCACGTAGAGGACCGGGCGCGTGAAGCCCTCGACCTGCGCGGCGACGAGATCCAGACCGAACTCGCCCGAGAGCCGCGTCGAGGTGACGATCTGGTTGTCCGACACGCCGACGGCGATCGCTTCGACGATGCCGAGGATCGCGAGCGTGCCGATGAGCGAGGGGATGCGCAGCACCACCACCACGATGCTGTTCATGATGCCGACGACGAGTCCGCAGCCGAGACCGAGGAGCACGATCACCCAGATCGGGAGCGTCGTCTCTCCCAGCAGCTTGGCCACGACGACGCCGGTCAGGGTCATCGTGGCACCGACGCTGACGTCGAACACGCCGGCGACGAGCGGCACGAGGACCGCGAGCGCGGCGATGCCGGTGATCGCGTAGCTGTTGGCGATGCCCTTGACCGTCTGATCGCTCAGGAACAGGTCGGGCTCGATGATGCCGAACAGGACGATGATCGCGATCCACAGGTAGATCGCGCCGATCGTCCGGGGCGACCACCACGCGACCTTGTAGTCCTTGGTGAGCTCCGGCGCCGGCGGCGACGACTCCGCCGCAGGCGCCGCGGCCGTGCCCTCGGGTGCGACGGTGGATTCGGTCACGGGCGAGCGGTCTCCTCGAGTGTCTGGACGGTGCTCAGAAGGTGGCGACGGGGTTCACGGGACTGCCCGTACCCCCCTCGATGAGCAGAGGATGCATGGCGAGGTGGAACTCGCTGCGCCCGAGCTCCTGACCGAGCGCGAACGCGTCCTCGAGATCGAGGTTGTCGACGAGCCAGAGACCCATCGCGACGATCCCCACCGCGTGCACCGGCAGCACGGGGTCGTCGTAGCCCGACGGCACGACCTCTTGGGACGTGTCGCTGCCGATGATCGCGATGCGTCGTTCGTGCACCCAGGGCAGCGACGCCACGTGCCATCCGGACTGGCCGACCGCGAGCATGTCCTCGTGGCCGAGCTCACGCCGGCGGCGTCCGTAGCCGGTGCGCAGGAAGACCGCGTCGCCCTCGCCGACCTCGACGCCTTGGCGCTCGAGCGCAGCGTCCAGGTGCTCGGGGAACACGCCCTCGCCGGGGTCGAGCCAGTCCTTGCCGACGAGACCGGCGATGTCGAGGATCACACCGCGCGTCGCGATGCCGTGGCGCGCCGCGAGCACAGAGTGGACGAGCCCACCCGAGCGCGACGTCACGAGGTTCGCCGGCCGGTCGTTGTACATGCGGCCGCGCCACACGCTGTGGCACAGCGAGTCGACGTGGGTCACGGTGAAGCCGTGGAACGTGAGCCCGAAGTACTCGATCGGGCCCCACTTGGCCTGCGCGGGCGGATCCTCGGGATGCGCCTCCTCGCCGGTGACGATCATGTAGCGCTGCGGTGCACCGAGGATCTGGTCGGGCTGGGACTCGGTGCCCAGCACGAGGGAGCACGACACGGAACGGCCCTCGCGGATGAGCGCGGCGGCCGCCCGTCGGGTCTCGTCGGTCACGTAGTTGAGCGTGCCGGCCTCGTCGTCGGGGCCCCAGCGCCCCCAGTTGGAGAGGGTCTCGAAGTACTCGAGCACCTCGTCACTCGTGGGGGCACCGGGGCCGTCCAACGTCACGTCTCCTCCGTGCGCTACCGGACGCTCAGCTCTTTGCGTCCTTCCAGAGCGCCTTGTACTGCTTCTGGTAGTCCTTCACGACCGCGTACGGGGCCTTGAGCTGGCCAGCCGTCTTCGGCGTGACGATCCACACCGGGCTCTCGGGCTGGTTCGGCTCGAACGAGTCGCCGGCAAGCGACCGGGCGAGCACGTCAGCGGCCTGCCACATCGCGTCGGCCTGCTGGGTCATCACGATCGCCTTCACGATCGATCCGTCCTTCAGGTACTCGAGCGTCGTCTCGGACGGGTACTGGCCGATCACCGGCACGTCGGTGATGCTGGCGGCGCGCAGCGCCTCCGGCAGACCGATCATCATGTTGCCCTCGTCGACGACGATGTAGTTGACGTCGGGGTTGCTCCGCAGCTCGGCGACGATCTGGTCGGGCAGGTCCTCACCGATCGACGTCGCGGGCACGTCGAGCTTCTGCACGTTGCAGTCCGGGCAGAGCTCCTCCATGCGCTTGTCCCAGCCGTTGGTCACGTCGCCCAGCGTCGGGAACGTGGAGGACGTCACGTACAGCACGTTCGCGTCGCTGCCCTTCTTCGACACGACCCAGTTGGCGAACGCGGTCCCGATCTCCTCGGAGGTCGAGGTGCCGCTGAACACCGCCGTGGTGCCATCGCCAGCCGGCTCGGCCACGAAGCCGTTGATCACCTTCGTGTCGTTGGCCGCCAACGTGGCGAGCTCCTGGCTGAAGATCACGCTCGGGAAGCCGGTGGCCACGACCGCACCCGGCTCGGCGCGCACCGCGCGCTCCCAGCCGGCCTTCACCTCTTCGGGCGTCAGACCGACGTCGATGGTCTGCTGGTCCCACCCGAAGTACTTGGATGCCTGCTCCAGCGGACCACCCAGGGTCTCGCAGTCCGGGATGCTGCACTCCATCCACGCCAGCTTGACGTCGGCGGGAACGGTCTTGGCGATGGGTGTCGTGGACGGGATCTTGGTCGGACGCTTCGTGGCCGCCTTGACTGCCGCGGTGGCCTCCGACTGGCCGTCGCCTTGGGCGGCGGCCGGGATCTGCGTCGCGACCACGAGGCCGAAGGTGGCCAGCGCGGCAAACGCGATCGACAAACGAGACTTGCGCTTCATGTGAATTCGCACTCCTTCTCGGGTGAAGAGCTCCCCCAGGTCGCCCGACGGGACGCCGGACGCCGGTCTTCGGTCGGAAGGCAGCCGACCGCCGTCGAGACGCCGATGACGCGGCGACGACGAGCCAGCCCGCACGACACGGATGTCGAGCGCCCCCCTGGTGCTATCAGTGTGATGATTACTATAGTGAGAAAGATAGAAGCGATGTCAAGGGCACGGGGGGAACAGTGGACGACCGGGGAGAGATCGCCAACCTCATGGCGCGCTACGCCGAAGCGCTGGACGGTGCGCGCTTCGACGACCTCGGGGAGCTCTTCGCCGACGGCGCGGTCAGGATCACCGGCGGGCCCCAGGACGGCAGCGAAGCCGAGGGCCGTGGCCCCGTCGCCGACCTCTACCGGTCGATCGTGGCCCTCGACGACGCCGGCCGCACCGGCACCCGCCACTTCCTGACCAACTTCTTCATCGAGGTGGACGACGATGCGCGCACCGCGGTCGGCCGCTCGTACTTCGCGGTGACGCAGCAGACGCCGACCCTCCCGCTCCAGCTCGTGGCCTGCGGCGCCTACCACGACACGTATCGGTGTGCCGCGGGCACCTGGGCCTTCACGAGTCGACACATCGTGTGCGACCAGGTCGGCGAGCTCGCCGAGCACATGCGCTGACCCACCTGGTCCCCGGGTCCCCCCGGGTCCCGCCGGCCCCGCGCCCCGCCCGCGCCGGGCCGGCGGTCTCTCTCCGGGACCTCTCGGCCCCACCTTCCGGCCCGCGGCGCGCGAGGGATAGCCTGACCCTGACACGAGTGTCAGAGAAGCGTTCTCCTGAGTAGCGAGGGGCGTCCCCCATGGCCGAGCTCCCCAAGATCATCAGCGTCGACGACCACGTCGTCGAGCCGGCGCACGTCTGGCAGACGTGGCTGCCCGAGAAGTGGCGCGAGCGCGGCCCGAAGGTCGAGCGCAAGAAGTGGGGTGCCTTCCGGCTCAAGAAGGGCGCCAAGTACGAGATGACCGAGGACGAGAACGGCGAGTGGGGCGACGCCTGGATCTACGACGGCAAGCTCATCTACGTGCAGAAGAAGTTCGTCGCGATCCCGAAGGCGGCCACGCCCGGCGGCGACATCTCGAAGTTCGACAAGACGGTCATGACCATGACCGCGACGACCTACGACGACATGCGGCCCGGCTGCTGGGACCCGGCCGAGCGC
>CAZKTS010000079.1:0-6952 GCA_964555735.1 uncultured Bifidobacteriaceae bacterium | reverse complement strand
CTTCGACGTCGTGTACGCGATGTACGGCCGGTTGCGCCGCATCGCCGAGCTCACCGCCGGGCGGACCGGCGTGTTCATCTCGGTCGGCGGCGTGCCGGCGTACCGGGGATGGATGAACCCGTGGCTCTTCGAGCCGCCGGGCGTGCCGGTGCCCGTCGCCGAGGACGCGCCGACGGTCGAGGAGCCCGCGCAGGACGAGAAGGGCTACCGGATCGTGCGCACCGAAGCCGCAGTGTTCGCGCACCATCCCGACGCCACGCACTTCCGGTACCCGTACGTGTACGGGCCGTACCAGCTCGCGCCGCGGGAGTGGTGCGTCGTGCGGCGCATCCTCGACGGCCGCGAGCAGATCGTCGTGGCCGACGACGGTCTGACGCTGCACCACCACGGCTACACCGAGAACCTCGCGCACGCGCTGCTCCTCGCCGCCGAACGCCGCGACGCTGCGGCCGGCGCCGTGCTCAACGTCGGCGACGAGGAGGTGCTGAGCGTCCGCCAGGTCATCGAGATCATCGGTGCGGCACTCGGCCATCGCTTCGACGTGGTGTCGATGCCGTACGACCTGGCGACGCCGGCGCGGCCGATGCTGGCGCAGCCGTCGCCGACGCACCGCGTGCTCGACCTGACGCGCCTGCACCACGACCTCGGCCACCGCGACGTCGTGCCGGCACGCGAGGCTCTCGCGGCGACCGCACGCTGGCTCGCCGAACACCCGCCCGAACCCGGAGGGATGGAGGAGACCGTGCTCACGGATCCGTTCGACTACGAGGCGGAGGACCGCCTCATCGCCGCGTGGCAGCGCGCCGTCGCAGCGGTCGCGGCCCCGGCCGCCGCGTTCGACCCCGAGCCGGGCTTCGGCCTGGCGTACAGCGGCCCCGGCGGCCGTCCCCGCTCGAACGCGGAGTTCGCGGAGTGAGCGCCGCAGAACGGCAGGGTCCGCTGGCCGGAGTGCGGGTCATCGACTGCTCGATCGCGCTCACCGGGCCGTACTCGGCTGCGTTGCTCGCCGATCAGGGTGCCGACGTGGTGAAGGTGGAGCGCACCGGCTTCGGCGACATCGCTCGGTACGTCGGCGCGGCGGTGAACGGCACGAGCGCTCTCTACACGATGTGCAACCGTGGCAAGCGCTCGATCGCCCTCGACATCCACACCGACGACGGCCGCGACATCTTTCGTGCGCTCGCGCGCGACGCCGACGTGGTGGTGCAGAACTTCCGACCCGGCGTGATGGACCGCCTCGGTCTCGGCTACGAGGCGCTCTCGGGTGAGAACCCCGGGCTGATCTACGCGTCGCTGTCGGGCTTCGGGCCCGACGGGCCGTACGCGGGCAAGAGCGCGTACGACACCGTGATCCAGGCGTACGGCGGCTTCGCGAGCAACCAGGCCGACCCCGACACCGGTGCGCCGCGGTTCCTCAACCAGACCGCCGCCGACAAGGTGACCGCGCTCTACGCGTCGCAGGCCATCACCGCGGCGCTCTTCGCACGCGAGCGTGGCGCGGGTGGCCAGCACGTGCAGCTCTCGATGCTCGACGCGGTGGTGTCGTTCCTCTGGGCCGACGCCGCCGGCAACGAGGTGCTCACCGAGGCCGATGGCACGATGAAGTCGAGCTTCTCGTCCAACTTCCGGCCGTTCGCGTTCACCGACGGCTGGGGCATCACGACGCCGACGTCGGACGCCGACTTCTCGGGCATGTGCCGGGCGTTCGGTGTCGACGGCTACGACGACCCGCGCGTCGCCACGATCATGGAGCGCGCCAAGAACCGCGACGTGATGAACGTGATCATGGACCGCTGCTACGAGGCCGCCGCGAAGCTCTCGACGGCCGAGGCGATCGAGCGCCTCGAGGCCGAGCGGGTGCCGTGCGGCGTCGTGCTCGCACCCGCCGAGCTCGTCGACGATCCGCACGCGCGGGCGATCGGGCTGTTCGAGGAGTCCGACGACCCCGTCGTCGGCCGAGTCCGTCGCCCCCGGCACCCGACCCAGTTCGGCGCCACCCCGGCCGCCCTCGGCGGCGCCGCCCCCGCCCTCGGCCAGGACACCGACGCGGTCCTCACCGAGCTCGGCCTCGCCGCCCGCATCGACGCGCTCCGCGCCGCCGGCGTCGTCGGGTAGCGAGCCGAGGACGCTCCCGGTGCACGCCCTGGCCACTCGCTACGCTCCGACAGTGGCCGCAGGGCGATCAGTCACACGGCACCGCACCCCGGCGCTACTCGCGGGGACTGCGCTGTTGCTCGGGTTGGTCGGCGGGGGTAGCCAACCGGCCGGTGCGGCAACCGACTCCTTCACCGCCGACGCGACCTTCGTGGTGCCGGCGGGTGTGTGCTCGGCCACCTTCGATGCTTTCGGGGCCGACGGCGGCACGGGCCAGAACGGTGGGCAGGGCACCGGCGGCCCGGGGGGTAGCGGCGGAGCGGTGTCGATCACGCTGAGCGTGACGCCCGGCGAGTCGTTGACGATCGCGGTCGGCGAGAGCGGCGGCAACGGTGGCACCTCCACCTATGGCGGTGGTGGCCTCGGTGGTGACGGCGAGTTCCTCGACGGCGCGCCCGGTGGCGGCGCCACCGCGATCCTTCGAGGCACGAGCGAGGTGCTGGTCGCGGGCGGCGGGGGCGGCGGGGGCGCACGCGCCGCCGACCAGAGCGCGGGCGGCGCCGGTGGTGCGGCCGGTGCCGACGGCGCCGACGGCTCGAACGGGACCGGCGGCGGCGGCGGGAGCGTCGCCGGGCCCGGCAGCGCCGGTGCTGGGGGCGGGACCGCGGCCACCGCGGGCGACACGCCCACGCTGCGCCACGGCGGCTCGGGCGGCAGTGGCGTCTCGGCCAGCGCCGGCGGTGGTGGTGGCGGCGGCGGCTACCACGGTGGAGGCGGTGGCGGCGGCGGCAGCGGCGGCGAAGCATCGTCCGGCGGCGGCGGCGGGGCGAGCTTCCCGAGCGGCGCGGGCAGCGTGACCACCACGAACCCCGGGACCAACGGTGACGGCGGCGTGACCGTCACCTATGTGCTCGACGACCCCGCGTGTGGGGCGTCGGGCACCGCCGGCAGTGCCACACCCCTGGATGCGCCGGTGCGCTTCACGGGATAGCCGGGGTCACCCGCCGTCCGAACCTGTGAGTTTCCTCAGGGTGGGAACCGGGGGCGACGGCGGGCTCGTTCTCCTGCTCGATGTCGACGACAGGAGCCCCCGTGTCCCGCCTCCGGCCCGTGGCCGTCCTCCTCGCGCTCTGCCTCCTGACCGCCGGTGCCGGCTGGTCCGGCGTCGCCGCAGCGACGCCCGAGCGCGCTGCCGCCACCTCTTCCTCTTCTTCCGCTTCTTCTTCCGCTGCCGCAGCGTCGTACGACGGCGACGTCGCCGCGACCATCGCCGCGGTCCAGGACTACTGGGCCGCCACGTTCCCCGACGTCTACGGCGATGCCTACGACCCGATCCCCAGCGACCGCCTCTTCCCGTACTCCGAGCAGGTCCCGCCGCCGGGCTGCGGTACCGCGGGCCGCGTCCCGTACGAGGAGGTTGCGGGCAACGCCTTCTACTGCTCCGAGGGTGACTTCGTGGCCTGGGACGAGCAGGGGCTCATCCCCCAGCTCGAGCGTGACCACGGCCGGTTCGCCGTCGCGCTGGTGTTGGCCCACGAGTTCGGCCACGCGATCCAGGCTCGCGTGCAGTTCAACGCCCCGACCGTGTACCTCGAGCAGCAAGCCGACTGCTTCGCGGGTTCGTGGGCCCAGGCGGTGGCCGACGGCGACACCGACCTGTCGCTCGGCAGCCACGACCTCGACACCGCGCTGAGCGGCTTCCTCCAGTTCCGTGACCCGCCCGGCATCGATCCGAGCCAGGAAGGCGCGCACGGCAACGCGTTCGACCGCGTGAGCGCGTTCCAGGACGGCTTCGAGGACGGTGCGGCGCGCTGCGCGGACTACGAGTCGAACCCGCCCGAGGTCACCGAGACCGCGTACGGCACGCAGACCGACTACGAGAACGGTGGCGACCTCCCGCTGTCCGAGATCCAAGACGCCATCACGCCCGCGCTCGACACCTACTGGACCGACACCGCGGGCAAGGACGCCGGCGTTGCCGACATCGTGGCCGGTGACCCGGCGGCGTGCGACCACGGGAGCGACCGCGGCGTGCTCACCGACGACGTCGTGTACTGCACGGCCGACGACCGCATCATCTACCGCACCGGCGCGATGGAGCGGGCGTACGACGACTCGGGTGACTTCGGCGCCGGCATGCTGATCGCCGCGGCCTACTCGTCGTCGGCAGCCTCGACCATGGGGCGTCCGATCGGCACCGCCGACGCGCACCTCGAGGCCGACTGCCTGACCGGCGCGTGGACCGGCGCGGTCTCCCGCGGTGAGCTGCCGAAGAGCATCGAGCTCTCCCTCTCGCCCGGCGATCTGGACGAGGCCGTCCTCACGTTCGTCGCCCTCGAGGGCCGCGGCGACGCCACCGCGTTCGATCGGGTGCGTGCGTTCCGGACCGGGTTCGACGGGGGTGCCGACGCCTGCATCCGGCGCGACGTCTAGGCCGGGTTCGAGTAGCGCGCGAGCTGGTCGAGCAACCAGCCGTTCTCCCAGAAGCTGACGTCGCCGCCGGCGGCGAGCAGCGCCCGGTGCGCGTCGGCCGCGACCGCCCGGGCCTGATCGTCGCCGGCGTCGCGCGCCAGGACCGCTTCCGCGAGATGCAACGCGAGCACCGGGTCACCGGCGGCGAGGAGCTCACGGGCGCGCGCGACGACCGCATCGGCGCCGAGGAGTGCGGCGAGCTCCGCCGTCGCCGCCTCGGGGCGCACGGGGTACAGCTCGGTCGACGACCGGAGCTGGAACCAACCGATGTAGCTCTCCCAGATCGTGCGCACGCCCCACGCGACCTTGCCGTAGCCCTGGCCGACGCGCAGATGGTCCGGCAGCGTCACCTCACGCATCAGCGTGACGACGTCGGTCCCCGCGTTGATGCCCGCGAGCGTCTCGGTGTGCACGTGCTCGACCGCGCCGTGCAGCCGCTCGAGGCTGGCGTCGATGAGGTCCCGCCCGGCGATCGGCGTGTGTCGCCCCGTGATCAGGAGCTCGGGTCCGAGGCTGCGGACCGTCTCCACCGCGCGCAGGTAGGGCTCGACGAAGCGGTACTTGTCGCCCCGCAGCGTGTTGAAGTTGGGGAAGTGCGGGAACAGCGGCCCGAACAGGTTGCTCACCAGCGCGATCCGATGCTGCGGCAACCACACCACGGACGCGTCGACCGTCTCGCCGCCCGGGGTGGAGTGCAGCTCCACCTCCAGGTCCCCGATGGAGAACGCGTACGTGGTGTCGAACAGCACGTCCGGCGTCGGGACGTCCTGGGTGATCGGCACGCCGGGGTTCTCCGCCATCAGCGCCTTGATGTCGTCGAGCAGGTCGAACCAGATCTGCGCGGTCGACATGCGGAACGCCTGGATGCGCTGGTCGTCGCGTTGGCACGCCGGGTTCGCGGCCTGAGCGACGTACACCGTCTCGGGCTCGCGGAACCGTGCCACGCCGCCGACGTGGTCGACGTGGGCCTGGGTGGTGACGATGAACGGCGTCGGCCCCGGGCAGATCGCGTCGAACAGGCGCCGGTGGTGCGGCGCCTCGAAGCCCATGCCGGTGTTCACGATCAGCCGCCCGGCATCGGTGACCACGAGGTAGCTCGCGGTCGTCCCGGCCGAGCGGTAGACGAAGTCGGCGACGGGCACGGCCTCGTGGTCGTATCGCGGGACGAGCAGCTCGCGGCCCGGACGCTCGTCGATCAGCCGGTCGACCATCGCCGCCCGCGCCGCTGCGTCGGATGGGTTGCTCACGTGACCTCCACCGTCACCGGGAAGCGCTCGACGTAGAAGTCGAACGGCTCGCGCACCGCGGCCGGCTCGACCCCGAAGTCGCCGCGCAGGTCGTAGACCACCTGCCCGTCCTTGCCGCGTGGATGCGCGGTCATGTAGTCCCGCAGCTCCGTCTCGGCGGCGTCCGTCATCTCCACGCCCGCGATGTCGTAGATCCCGGCGACGGTGGCGACGTCGTCGGCCATGAACTCGTGGAAGAGGACGTCGACGCGCTGCGCCTCCGGCACGAGGTCGCGATCGCGCACGCTCGCGCGCAGGATGTGCTCGATCCGCTCCCGCCAGTACGCGAGCACGCCGTCGGCGTCGACGTCGACGTAGCTCATGCGCGCGCCGTACGTGAGCATCGTCGCCGCCGACTGCACCACCGAGACCGGGTCGCGGTGCGTGATGACGACGGTCGCGTCGGGGAACGTGGCGAGGAGCGGGCCGAGCTGCTCGAGGTGCTGCGGCGACTTCAGCACCCACCCGGAGCGGCGTCGGTCGGGCCCGTCCTGCCACTGCAGCGCCTTGAGAACGGTGCGCATGTACTCGTAGTGCGGGGTCTGGTCGTGCGCGAAGTAGTAGTCGCGCCAGCCGGGGACGCGCGCCACCCACTCGAGGTTGTAGCTGGAGAAGTCGGCCTGCTGGAGCTCGATCTCCTCGTGGATGTGGTCGGGCGTCATCGGGTGCATGGCCGCGAGGTACGGCACCGTCGCGAGCATGTTCTCCCACTCGGCCTGGCACCGCGCGTAGCGCGCGTCCACACCGTCGACCGTGGCCTCGTCGGGGATCGGCACCGGCTCGTAGCTCTCCCAGAGCGGGAGCGACCGAAACCGCGTGTCGGCACCGAGCAGGTTCAGGAGATGGGTCGTGCCCGACCGGGGCAACCCGGCGACGATGATCGGGCGCTCGATCTGCTCGTCGTGGATCTCCGGGTGGCGGCGCAGCAGGTCGTGCAGCAGCAGACGGTTCGACGCGTAGCGGACGCACGGACCGAGCAGGGCGAGCCGACCGAGGCCGGTGCGGTTGGGGTCGGCGTCGACCTCCCCGAGCCAGAGCCCGAGGCGCTCACGGAAGTCGGCGGTGCCGGGCGCATCGGGCCCGAAGTCGTCGAGGCCGGT
>CAZKTS010000078.1:0-36386 GCA_964555735.1 uncultured Bifidobacteriaceae bacterium | reverse complement strand
GTCCGAACCCCAGCACGTACTCGCTGCTGTCGATCGGCGCGTGCGTGGCCCTCGACCCGTCGCAGACCTTCTACGTCGAGCTGCAACCGACGACGGACGCGTCCACCCCCGAGGCGATGGCGGTCGGCGGCTTCGACCTCGCGCAGCTGCGGGCCGACGGCGTCGCCCCGCAGGCGGCCATGCAGCAGTTCGCCGACTGGCTCGCGGCGGTGACGCCGGCGCGCTCGCGCCCGGTGTTCGTCGCGCTCAACGCGCCATTCGACTGGATGTTCGTCGCCGACGCCTTCCACCGCCTGCTCGGCCACAACCCGTTCGGGCACAAGGCGATCGACATCAAGGCGCTGTTCATGGGCGCGACCGGCGGCTCGTGGGGAGCCACGAGCTTCGCCGCCATGGCTCGCCACTTCGGCGTCGAGCAGCAGTCCCTCACCCACAACGCGCTCGAGGACGCGATCGTGCAGGCCGATCTGTTCCGCCGCGTCCTCGCGGCGATGGCCACCCAGGACGCCTGAGCGCCACGCCGGTACCCTCGGGCGCGTGGACGTCGAGGCGCGACTCGACACGGACTACCTCGTCGTGGGCGCGGGCGCCCTCGGCATGGCGTTCGTCGATGCACTGCTGACGCACGATGACACCGCGGATGTCGTGATGGTGGAGCGACGCCATCGCCCGGGTGGCCATTGGCTGGACGCGTACCCGTTCGTGCAGCTGCACCAGCCGTCGGCCTACTACGGCGTCGACTCCACGCCCCTCGGGCACGCCCGGCTCGAACCCGCCGACGGCGACCTGGGGTTCGCCGAGCGCGCCAGCGGCGCGGAGATCGCGGGCTACTACGACGACCTCATGCGGCACCGGTTCCTCGACTCCGGACGGGTGCGGTTCTTCCCGATGTCCGAGTACCTCGGCGACGGCCGCTTCCGTTCGCTCGTCACCGGCCGCGTGACCGAAGCGGGCGTGCGTCGCCGCACGGTCGACGCGACCTACATGGAGTCACGCGTCCCCGCGACCGAGGCACCGCCGTTCCCGGTCGCCGAGGGGGCGCGGTGCGTGCCGGTCGGTGACCTGGCGAGGGTCGCGACGCCGCCGGACGGCATCGTGATCATCGGAGGCGGCAAGACCGCGCTCGACGCGATCTGCTGGCTCCTCGACCGGGGCACGGATCCTGCGGCCATCACCTGGATCCGCCCTCGCGACTCGTGGGTGCTGAACCGCGAGTTCTTCCAGCCCGGCCGCGCTCGCACCTTCGAGGCCGTCGTGCTCCAGCTCGAGGCGATGGTGGAAGGCGGGACCGTCGACGAGGTGTACGAACGGTTGGAGCGTGACGGCGTGATGCTGCGCACCGACCCGACCGTCACCCCCCGCATGATGAAAGGTGCGACCATCAGCACCCGGGAGCTCGAACAGCTCCGACAGGTCGAGAACGTCGTTCGGCTCGGGCACGTCGTTCGGCTCGCATCCGACGAGATCGTGCTCGAGCACGGCGCGATCCCGACCACACCCGACGCGCTGCACGTGCACTGCGCCGCGCCGGGTCTGAGCGACCGGCCCCCTCGGCCGATCTTCACCGACGACGCGATCACGCTCCAGCTGGTCACCCGCCTCGGGCTCACGCTCTCCGGCGCCCTCCAGGGCGTGGTCGAGGCGAGCGGCCGGAGCACCGACGAGAAGAACGAGCGGTGCCGGCCGACCGCGATGCCCCACACCCCGTTCGACTACCTCCGAGTCATCCTCGCCGGCATCGCGACCGAGATGACCTGGTCCGACGCGCCCGACCTCGCCGCCTGGCTCGAAGGTTCGCGCCTCAACCTGCTCGCCGGTCTCGGCGAGCACGACGACCCCGACGTGCTCACGGCACTCCAGGGCCGCTTCTTCGCCGCGCTGCCCGGCGCGTTCACCCGGCTGGCCGAGCTCGCCGCTGATGCGACGCCGGCCGAGCGCGCCCGCATGTTCACCGCGACGGTCTGAAGCTCAGGCCGCGAGGTTGTGCGCGCGGAACCGCGCGGCGAGGGCGTCGAAGAGCTCACGGTTGATCACCGAGCGCCAGCGCGCGCCGCGCAGGATCCGGGGACCCCACGCCGGCGTCCGCTCGACGATCGGGGCGACGGCATGATCGAGCCACGCCTTCCCGTGCCGCGGGTCGGCCTGGGCGTGCTCCTCGTAGAAGGGGAACGCATCGCGGGGGGCGTCGAGACGCTCGAGCGCGCGCACGACCTTGCGGCACCGGGGGCCGGCCTGGAGCTCCAGGAGCCCGAGCGCGCCGAGCATCTCGGGCTGGAGCGCCCGGTTGGTCGCGAGGAGCCCGTTGAGCGCGGCGCGCCGGAGCGCCTCGATGGGCATGGCATCGTCGGCCAGGGCGACGAGTCCGAGCGCACCGGCGAGGCGGCGGTGGAGCTCGGTGTGGACGGCAGCCAGCGTGCCCCGGCCCATCTCGTCCCAGTAGTTGGCGCCGAGCGTCACCTTCGCCTCGCCGTCGATGCCCACCTGGCAGATGGCGACGTAGTCGTCGAACCCGCCGTCGGGTCCGCCCTCGATCGCGAGGAACTCGACCATCTCGTCGTACGAGGCGTCTTCCGCGAGCCACTCGTAGACGGCGGGCACGAGGTCGGCGGTGGCGATGCGCCGCATGCCCGCGACCGCATCCTCGTCGTCTTCTTCGCCGTCGCCCGCGCGGACTGCCTCGCGGTCGAGGCGCGCGAGGAGCGGGTCCTCGAGTCGAGCCTTGAGTGCCGCAAGGCAGGGATGGTGCTGGAAGCATTCGGCACCGCCGAGTCGTTCGAGCGGCGCCACGTGCAGGTCGTGGATGCGCACGAGCGCGAGCAGCGCATCCCGCTCGTCGGCGGGCTGCGCCTCATCGAGTCGAGCGAGCGCATCGGCATCGCCGCCCAGTGCGCGGTCGAGCAGGTGCGTCACATCCCACGGTGGCGGCGTGTTCCCCATCGACCATGTGGTACCCGGTGAGTCCTCGCACAAACGGGTGGCTGCCCGGCACGTTCCGATTCACCCGTTCGGGGGTACCCAGGGCGGGTGCCTGCTCCGCCCTCACCCCTCTCCTCGCCTGCGACCGCCGAGTCGCGCCTCGAGACGATGCGCTTCGGACCGATCGACGTCGCGTTCGACGGCGCGGTGCTGCGACCCCGCCCGTGGACCCTCGCGCAGAGCGAGTGGGCGGCCGCGTTGTCGGCCACGGCCGAGCCCGGACCCATCCTCGAGCTCTGCTGCGGCGCCGGACAGATCGGCATCGCCGCCGCGGTGCTGTCGAACCGGTCAGCGATCTTGATCGACGACGACGAGGCTGCACGCCGGTGGGCGACGCAGAACGCGGCCCGCGCCGACGTCGTGGCCACCGTCGCCGGCGAAGCCTTGCCCGACCTGGGCGCGCCGCTCGTGCTCGCGGACCCTCCGTACGTGCCATCGGACGCCATCGCCGAGTTCGACGACCCCCCGCACGCGATCGACGGCGGTGCCGACGGGCTGGACGGCCTGCGGTGGTGTGTCCGCGTCACCGCGTCCATCCTCTTTCCTGGCGCGCCCCTGCTGCTCCAGCTGCGCGGCCTGGCCCAGGCCGCGGCCCTCGACGGCGAGCTCCCTGGCCTCGCGGCCTCCCTCACGATCGAAGCGGTGCGGGTGTACGGGCCCGACCGGGCCGTCGCACTCCTCCGGGCGGACCCCTGAGCCCGGGCGGGACGAACGCGATTCCATCAACTGTATTTGATCCATTCTCGGATGCCGCGTAGGGTCGCCGCGTGGTTCGGACCGCCGCCCGCAGACCCCCGTCGTCGAACCAGACGCCGCCGTTCGTGGAGCTCGTGGCCCATCCGCTGCGGTGGCGGCTGCTCCGGGAGCTCGTCGCCAGCGACCGCGCCGTTCGCGAGCTGAGCCGGCTGCTCGACGAGCAGCAGAGCCTCGTCTCGTACCACCTCGGGCGTCTCCGCAAGGGTGAGCTCGTGCGCGCGCACCGCAGCGCCGCCGACGGTCGGGACAGCTACTACTCGATCGACCTCGTCCGCTGCTCGGTGGGGCTCCAGAGCGCCGGCGCCGCGCTCCACCCCGGGCTCGCCCTGGCGTTCGCCCCGCCGGCACCGGCGGCCCCGGACCCGCCGCGACAGCACACCCGGCGAATCCTCTTCCTCTGCACCGGCAACAGCGCCCGTTCCCAGATCGCGGAGGCCCTGCTCAACCATCGCGGCGCCGGAGCCCTCGAGGCCGCGTCCGCCGGCAGCGCTCCGAAGCCGCTGCATCCCAACGCGGTGCGCGTGATGCGCGAGCGCGGCATCGACATCAGCGCCAACAGCACCAAGCACATCGACGATCTCGACGCCCGGCCGTTCGACATCGTCATCACCCTCTGCGATCGCGTCCGTGAGGTCTGCCCCGAGTTCGACGGGAACCCCGAGCTCGTGCACTGGAGCGTGCGCGACCCTGCGCTGGAAGGTGCCGACGACGCGGCGAGCTACCCCGCGTTCGAACGGACCGCAGACGAGCTCGACACCCGCATCGCGTTCTTGCTGCACATGCTCGACGAGCCATCGCTCGCACCATCGAGAAGCCATCGACCGGGAGGTCATCTCATGCCGAACGACGAGATCGTGAACGTCCGCTACATGGTCGACGACGTCGACGAGGCGGTCGCGTTCTACACCGAGAAGCTGGGCTTCGAGCCGTCGATGAACGCGGCACCCGCGTTCGCCGACGTGCGGCGCGGCAACCTCCGCCTGCTGCTCGCCGGACCGCAGAGCTCCGCGGGTCGAGCGATGCCGGACGGCACCACGCCAGGCCCGGGTGGCTGGAACCGCATCCACTTCATCGTCGACGACATCGAGGCCGAGGTCGGCCGGCTCCGTGAGGCCGGTGCGACGTTCCGCAACGACATCCTCAGCGGGCCCGGCGGCCAGCAGATCCTCATCGAGGACCCGTCCGGCAACGTCGTCGAGCTCTTCCAGCCCGCGGGGACCTGACCGCCCGCACCGCGATCCGACACGGAGACCCGTCGAGGCGGCATGATCCGCCCATGCTCATCCTCTTCATCATCGTGTGGGGCATGGCGATCGGGTGGATCGCGTGGATGCTCGTTCGGGGCCGCGAACCGGTGCAGTGGGGCACGGCGCTCGGCGCCGGCCTCGCCGGTTCGTTCGTCGGCGGCCTGCTCGTCAGCCTCATCTCCGGAGATGGCGTCGAGCTGAAGGCGTCGGGGATCATCGGCTCGATCGTCGGCGCGATCCTCGTGCTCCTCCTCATCGGGCTGGTCCAACGAGGGTCGCGCTCCACGTCCTGAGCCTCAGCCGGTGGCGCGTCACGCGACCAGCGCGACGCCGAGGACGACGAGCCAGACCGACCACGCGATGTAGGCGATCGGCACGACCGCCCCGGCTGCTCTGAACCCGCGCTCCTCGTGTGGCCCGACGAACTCGAGCGAGCCGAACATCACCGCCGCGCCGAGCACGATGCCCGCGGCGCCGATCCACCCGGCGACGAGGCTCGAGTCGAGGAGCACGATCCCGAGCAGCGCGGTCCAGAGGCCGGTGAAGAGGTAGCCCAGGTGCTCGCCGACGGCGACGCCTGCGTAACGGTTGAACGCCTCGAACACGACGGCCGCGGCCGCCTTCGTCGCCTCGGTCGCACCGGGGTCCTCGTGCGTGCGCGCGAGGTACGGCACCAGGAACGGCCAGCGCACGAGGCCGAGGAACTGGACGATCGCCGCGAGCACCCCGAACGTCGTCGCCACCGTGAGGAGCGGGCCTCCTTCGTCGGCGAGCACGGCACCGACGAGCACGACGGTCGGGGCGAACAGCACCGCCGTGAGCGAGAAGCCGAGCCACGTGAGCTTCAGCGCGGAGCCGCCGGCGGCGAATCTGCGCAGCACCACCGCCACGGGTTGGCGAAGGACGTCGGGGTACTCGAACTGGCGATCGAGCAAGAAGAAGAAGACGTTGAAGAGGATCGGCAGCGCGAGCAGCAGCGCCGCCGCGGTCTCGGTCGTGGTCATCGGATCACCTCGTGGGAGTACCCGACCGTGCGAGGCGACGGCGCCTCGGTCCGGGCGGCGGACGGGAGGAAGCGCCAGGCGATGAGCGCGCCGAGCGCCGCCATGGCCGCGACGACGAGGGTCCCGCGCGACATCGCGACGACGAACGCCTCGCGAGCCGCGTCGGCGACCGCGGTCCCGGCGCGACCGGTCATCTGGGTTGCGGCACCCACCGACTCGCGCGCCGCGGCCGCGAGCGGGGCAGGAACGCCGTCGGGCAGCGCGCCGTCGAGACGAGATCCGTAGAGCGAGGACACGATGCTGCCGACGACCGCGACGCCCAGCGCGCCGCCGAGCTCACGGGTGGTGTCGTTGACCGCCGAGCCGACGTTGGCCCGGTCGGGTGGCACCGAGCTCATGATCGACTCCGTGGCCGGCGTGCCGGCGAGACCCATGCCCACACCCATCGCCAGCATGGCGAGCGCGAGCCGGTCGTAGCCCGTCGCGGTGGTGACCGTCGCCGCGACGGCGAGACCGCCCGCGAAGAGGACCATGCCGGCCGTGACCACCCGGCGGACACCGAAGCGCGAGACCAGTCGGGCCGAGAGCGGCGCGGCGACGATCATCGCCCCGGCGTACGGCAGCATCCGGATGCCGGCCGCCGATGGTGAGTAGCCGAGCACGAACTGGAGGTACTGGGTCGAGAGGAAGAGGAAGCCGAAGAGGGCGAAGAACAGCACCATGATCGTGAGGCTCGCGGCGGTGAACCGCACGTTGCGGAAGAGCCTCACATCGAGCAGCGGCTCGGTCGCGCGCCGCTGCCAGACGACGAAGGCGAGGAGCGAGCCAACGGCGAGCCCGAGCGCGACGAGCACCGCGGCGGAGCCCCAGCCCTTGGAGGGTGCCTCGATCACCGCCCACACCAGGGCGATGAGCCCGACGCCCGAGAGCCCGGCTCCGAGCCAGTCGATCCGCCGCGACGACGGGTCGCGCGACTCCGGCACGAGGCGAGGTGCCGCGAGGAGCGCCACCGCCACGACCGGCACGTTGACGATGAAGCTCGATCCCCACCAGAAGTGGTCGAGCAGGACGCCGCCGAGCACCGGCCCGAGCGCCACGCCCGCACCCGCGGTCGCGGCCCAGATGCCGATGGCCATGGCGCGCTCTCGGCGGTCGGTGAAGACGTTGGTGAGCAGCGACAGCGTCGCCGGCATGATGAACGCGGCGCCGGCGCCCATGACCGCCCGAGCGAGCACGAGCTGGTCGACACCACCCGCGAACGCGGCGGCGGCCGACGCGGCACCGAACACGCCGAGACCGATCATGAGCGTCCGGCGACGCCCGTAGCGATCACCGAGGGTGCCGGCCAGCAGCAGGAGGCCGGCGAACACCAGCGTGTACGCGTCGACCACCCACTGCAGCCCGCTGATGTCGGCCTGGAGATCACGCACCAGGGTCGGCAGGGCGACGTTCACGATCGTGTTGTCGAGCACGATGGCGAACAGGCTCACGCAGAGCACGCTCAACGCGAGCCATCGCTTGGATCCTCCCGTCGCCGCGGTCACGACGCGCTCCGCCGCGCGCGCCGGGCGAGCAGCATCGGCATCGCCGCAGTCAGGATCGTGACCGTGATCGCACCGCTCGAGCCGAACACCGTGTACTGGCTCTCGACATCGACGCCGATCGCGGTCGTCACCGTCCAGCCCAACGCCCAGAGCGCGCCGAGCGCGGGGACCCACGCGAAGGCGACCGCGCCGGCGCGGGATCGGAGGACGGCCGCCTGGGCGATGCCGATCGCGAGACCGCAGATCGCACCCTGCACCGCGAGGTCGCCCATGCTCGTGCCGTAGTCGACAGCCGCGGCGCCTACGCCGAGCCCGACCGTCAGACCGACCGCGGTCGCGGCGATCCAGGGCCCGGCGGGAACGCGCAGCGGCCGCAGCGCCCAGGCCTGGACGGCGCCCAAGAGCAGGCCGGTGATCGCGCCACCGACGACGGCGGCGGCCACGCCGTCGACCGGTCCGACCACGAGCTCGGCGACGAGGCCACCGAGCGGGAAGCCGAGGAAGCTCACGAGCCAGCGGAGTCCGCTGCGGATCGGTGTCGGGCTCGAAGTGCCAGTCCGGGTGCCAGTCCGGGTGGCCGTGTGGTCCTGCAGCTGCTGCACAGTTGCTCCTGTTCGTTGGGATGCGTCAGTGGATGACGGGGTCAGGTGTTCGCGTTGTTCAGGCGGTGACCAGGGCACGGGCCCGCTCGCGCGACTCGCGTCGGTCCTTCACGAGGATCACGACGCCCAGCGCGACCAGCCACACGCTCCAGAGCACGTAGCCGATGAAGTTGGCGGCATCGACGCCGCCGAGGTCGAGCGGCGACAGCACACCCACCGCGACGAGCACGGCCGACGCAACGCCCAGCACCTGGAACCAGCGGCCGGCGTAGCGGCGGCCGAGGGCAACCACGACGAGCACGGTCCAGGTCGCGGTCAGCGCGTATCCGAGCGTCTCGCCGAGCGCGGTGCCGAGGACGTCGCTCACGGTCGTGAAGGAGTCACGTGCGGCGCTCGCGACCCCGGCGTTGCTGCTCGCGGCGTCGGACGCGTATCCCGGCACGAGGATCGGCCACCGCAGGAGGCCGATCACCTGCACGACCGCAGCGGCGACACCGATCGGCACCGCGAACCGCATCGCCCGTGCGGTGGAGAGCCGACCCACGCCGATGGCGATCGGCCCGAGCAACGCGGCCGAGAGCGAGAGCACGAGGAACCATGTGCTCACGGCACCTTGGTGCTCGCGGAACGACGCGAGCACCGCGCCGGCCGGCTCGTCGAGCACGTCGGGGTAGTTGAAGATCGAGCCGAGGGCGCTGAACCCCACGTTGGCCAGGACGGCCGCGAGGATCAGCAGGACTGCAGTCAGCTTGCGGTTCATGACGTCTCCTTGATCGGGTGATCGGGCAGTGACGGTCGGTCGGTTCCGGACGAACGGGCACCCGCACCGGCGATCCACGCGACGAGGACGCTGTCGGGGTGCTCGATGAGGTGGTCGCGCGCGAGGGCGTCGACGAGGTCGCGATCGCCGTTCAGGTGCGCGGCGGCGATGGCGACGGTCTGGCGCTCACGGGTCGTCGTGGCCAGGTGCCCGGCCCGGACCATGAGCGCGTCGGCGTCGGTCGCGAAGAGCGCGGCCACGACGAGGGTCATGGGATCGTCGCTCGTCCGGGAGGCCGCGACGATCTCCACGATCACGGTCGGGTCGGCGACGGCGAGCCGGTGCAGCACCTGGGCGGGATCGAGGTCGGGCACCGAGGGATCGTCCGCGGCATCGCTGACACGGCGCTGACACCGGGGAGCACCGGTCGCAGAAGGGACGTTCGGCCCTACCTGCGATCGTGGTGCCTCCGTACCGTCCCCATCGTCGAACGCGGCGGACGAGGGAGCGTGTCGTGGCAGACGAAGCAGGAGACCTTCGGGAGCAGGCCCGCCAGCGCGTGCAGAAGCGGCGCGACCTGGGGGCCCACATCGTCGTCTACGTGGTCGTCAACCTCATGCTGATCGGCGTGTGGGCGATCTCCGGAGGCGGCTACTTCTGGCCCGCGTGGGTGATGCTCGCCTGGGGCGTGGGGCTGGTGCTGAACATCTGGGACGTCTACTTCCGGCGCCCCGTGACCGAGGCCGACGTCGATCGCGAGCTGCAGCGGGGCACGTCGTAGCGGCCCGGTCAGCGGTTCGGATCAGCGGCGCCGCGCGACCAGGCCGCGGAGATCACCCTCTTCGTCCGACCACGCGGTCGGCGGTGCGAAGCCCACCTGGTCGAGCAGCGCCTCGACCCGCGCGTCCTGGCCGGCTCCGAGCTCGCAGAGGAACCATCCCCCGGGCCGCAGGATCCGGGCGCCGTCGGCGACGGCGCGACGCAGGACGCGGAGGCCGTCGGGGCCGCCGTCGAGCGCGTGCCGCGGCTCGTACCGGCGGACGTCGGCGGGCAAGAGCCCCAGCGCGGTCGTGGGCACGTAGGGCGCGACGACGGTGACCACGTCGAGCGAGCCGCCCCGCAGCGGCGCGCCGAGATCGCCGAGCACGACCGCGACGCCGTTGCTCCGGGCCGCCCGCACCGCAGTGCAGTCGATGTCGACGGCCACGATCGTCGCTCGCGGACGCACGGCCGCGAGGTGCGCAGCGATCGCGCCGCTGCCGGTGCACAGGTCGGCGGCGACACCCTCGACCGGGAGGAGGTCTGCCGCGCGCCGGGCGAGCTCCTCCGACTGGGGACGCGGCACGTAGACCCCGGGAGTGACGCGCACGGCGCGGCCACCGAAGGTCGTGCTCCCGGTGATCCAGGCGAGTGGTTCGCCCCGCTCCCGCCGCCGAACCCAGGCTTCGAGCGTCGCCGGATCCGGCGCCGCGGTGAGGAGGATCACCGACTCCTCGCCCGCGGCGACGCACCCAGCCGCGAGCAGCCGCGCGGTGACCGTCGCAGCGGGGCCGCTACGGACCACGCACCGCCTCGGTCGGCGCCCCGGGCGGCGGTTCCGGTGCGAGCTCGGCGAGGCGCGCGAGCCCGCGCTCACCGACCTCGGCCACACGCGCGGCCGCGGCCTGCACGGCCGGCTGTTGGTGCTCGTCGGGCGCGATGCGCGCCGGGTTGAGCGCGCATGCGTTGGCCCAGGACGCGATGTCGGCTTCGGCGCCGTACGTGCGCGCGGCACGGGTACCGCGCACCTGCATCTGCGCCCAGGTGGCGAGCGAGTCCGGCAGCGTGTTCGGCGGACAGAGCCGGTTGCGCTCGCGATCGTCGTCTCGAGTCGCCTCGACATAGCCGATCAGGGCGGCGCAGAAGCACGGAAAGCCGACGCGCACGGTCTGGAGCCGCACCGCGTCCGGCTGCCAGAGCGGCACGAGCGGCGGGTAGCGCAGCCCCGACGCCGCGCAGTGCACGACGAGGGAGTCCGGCTCGAGTGCGACCGATCCGAGGTCGAGCACGATCTCGTCGGCGGTGACGTGGTGGACGTGTCCGAGCCGCACGACGCGCTCGATCGTTCGGAGCAGGTCCAGCTCCCACCGACCGAGCGTCGGGGTCTTGGCCATCGTCGGCCGCACGGCGTCGTCGATCCGCAGCATCACGCCGGCGGCCTCGAGGCGCAGGAACAGATCGTCGAGCGACTCCGCATCGGCCGCCGCGGCCATGGTGTCGGCGACGAGCTCGAGCGCCACCGCCGGGTCGGGCTGCACCCGGGCTCGGTCGAGCATCCAGGGGTCACGCGGGCGTATCCACGTGATGCGGTCCGGCGCGACGCCGTTGGTGAGCAGCCACACGATCCCATCGGTCGCGGTCTTGCCCGACCCCACGAACACGAACCGGCGCGGGCTGTCGGTCAGCCGCGCGAGCTCGTTGATCGCGACGACCCGCGCCCCTTCGGCCACGCCGAAGGGTGGCGGCGACGTCGCCGGAACCGTCGGCGCCAGGTAGGTCGCGTCCACGACCCGTCGCCGCACGTCGACCTGCACCGTCTCCCCCGACACACCGGAGACGACGCGATGCGTGGCGCCGTCGGTGACGTACTCGGAACCGCCGAGGAACGTGACGCGACCCGTGGCGATGAAGCGCCGGCGCAGGATGTCGTCGTAGTACGCGAGGATCTCGGGCTGGCGCGCCCGCTCCTGGAGCCCGGCCTCCGGGCCGGTCGTCTGCACCGCGCCGGTCCCGAGCACGGTCGACGCAACGCCGTAGAACAGCGACGCCTGGTGGAGCTGGACGAACGGATACGCATCGTGCCAATGCCCGCCCGCTGCGTGACGACGGTCGACCAGCGTGACGTGCACGTCCGCGTGGTCGACGAGCGCGTCGGTGAACGCCATGCCCATCGCGCCGGCACCGACGACGAGGTAGTCGGTCTCCAGCGTCCGGGTCGCCATGGCCCCTCCGTCGTTCAGGTCACCGGCAGACTGAGGCGCGCCGTGCCGCGCACGTGCTCGCCGAGCTCGTTCTGAGCCGTGAACTCGACGTCGACGATGCCGTCGTCACCGTCCTGCCTCGTCGCCGTGACCGACCCGGTGTAGGTCAGGGTGCACCCGGCTGTCGCCGGCACGCCGAGCTTGATCGCGAGTGCTTGCACCATCGCGTCGGGCCCGGCCCAGTCGGTGAGGAACCGGCTGCAGTAGCCGGTGTCGGAGAGGATGTTCATGAAGATGTCGGTGGCGCCGTGACTGACCGCGAAGTCGCGGTCGTGGTGCACGGGCATGAAGTCGCGCGTCGCGATGGCACCGGCGACGACCCGCGTCGGCGTGAGGTCGATCACCATCGCGGGCAGCGCGTCTCCCACCTTGATGGCGCGCCAGTCGAGGGACGTCCTGGGCCCGGGCATCACGCGGTCCCCGGACGGAACTTGAAGATGCGGAAGCGCTGGCGGCCGACGACGTCGTCGGTCTGGTCGGTGTAGGTGGTCACCCAGGTGACGAAGTAGCCCCGGCCGATGCGGGTCTGCTTCTCGTTCGACACCGACTCCAGCACGGTCGTGGCGCGCAGCTCGTCACCGAGCCGCAGGTAGCGCTCGATCTCGAACTCGGAGTTGGACGCCAGCGTGGCCACGTAGCCGGCGTCGTCGAGCAGGCTGATCACCCCGGTCGTGCCCACCTCGGTGGGTGCGCCCCCGCGCTCCGCGATGCCGGTGATGCGCGGCGTCGCCATCGTCCACGTCTGGAGCATGAACGGGGGGGCGACGATCGCGCCGAAGCGCGACGCTGTCGCCGCCTCCGGGTCGGTGTACACCGGGTTCTCGTCCTCGAACGCCGCGGCCCAGTGCCGGATCATCGGCTGGTTCACGGGGTCCGGCGCGAGCACCGGGCCGCGATCGCCGAGCGGCTTGCCGACGAGCGCCTGGAGCCGCTCGTCCAGGTTCTCGGTCTCCGTCGTCGTTCCCATGTGCCGGCCTCACCTCCTGCGACGCGGCAACCTACCGGGCTCGCCCCCTCGGGTTCAGCCGCCCGACTCGCGGCGAGCCCCTACGGTGGGCGGCCGTGCTGCCCCTCGAGCCCTTGCGGCCGGTCGACCGCACCGAGATCGAGCAGTTCTGGGCCGACGGCGTGGTCGTGCTGCGGGGGATCCTCCCCACGGTCTGGCTCGAAGCACTGGCCGATCCGGTGGACCGCACGATCACGAGCGGCGAGGCACCCGATCTCGGCATGATCGCCGGCGGCGCGCCCGGCGGCCCGCAGTTCAACGCCGGCGTCGACCACTGGCGCCACGACGCGACGTTCGAGGCCTTCGCGCTCCGGTCTCCCCTCGCCCCGATCGTCGCCGCGATCCTCCGCAGCGAGCGCGTGTCGCTCTGGGAGGACAGCGTCCTGGTCAAAGAGCCGGGGACGCCGTACGAGACCCGGTTCCACGCGGACGCGGGCTACTTCCACTGCAACGGTGAGCAGATCTGCACCGTCTGGGTGCCGCTCGACGCCGCGACCCCGGAGAGCGGGATGCTGCGCTGGGTACGCGGCTCGCACACCGCGGGAGAGGCGTTCCGCCCGAACCTGTTCGTGACCGACGAGCCGATCGACGGCACCGAGGGGCCGGTCGTGCCGGATGTGCTCGGCACCCCGGAGCTCGCCGCGCGGGTCGTCACGTTCGACGTCGAGCCGGGCGACATCACGGTGCACCACGCGCGCACCCTGCACGGCGCGCCGTCGAACCGCTCGACGCGGCGGCGGCGAGCGGTCTCGGTGCGCTATTGCGGCGACGACGCGCGGTTCCTGCGCCGACCGGGGCTGGTCGCCCGCCCGGAGCTCGACGCGGTCGTCGACGGAGCCCCGGTCGGCCCGCCCGCCTGCCCCGAGGTCTGGCCGCGCTCGTGACCGGACGTCGGCGGCGGCGCCGGCGCTCCGGGCGGTGGTTCACGAGAGGGTCGGGCCTCGGTCGAGGTCCACCAGATCCGCGAACACCCGGCCGGCGTGCTACCCGCTGCGGGCGGCCGCCGCGTCGGCGACGGGGCAACGTCCTTCCGAGCGTCCGCACGCGTCGAGATCGCACAGGCGGCAGATCCATGCGCCGCCCTGCTTCGTGCCCACGACGCGCTCGGCGATGCGGCCGAGCAGCTCGTGCAGCGTCCGACGCTCGTCCACCGAGAGGTCGGCGATCGCATCCTCGAGCACCGCCGCTCGCGCCGCCGCGACGCGCTCGGCCGCGGCCCGACCCTTGCGCGTCAGTCGTACGGAGCGGGTGCGGCGGTCGGCACCGGGACCACGCGCCACCAGGTCGTTCGCAGCGAGCCGGTCGACGAGACGCACCGCCCCCGACGGCGACACGCCGAGGACGGCGTGCAGCCGGTCGAGCGTGGGCCGATCGAGGAACTGCTGCAACGAGCTCAGCGCGGCGGCGGCCGACGGCGACAGCGCCGTGCCGCCGCCCGCGACGGCGACCGCCCCGGCCGTGCGGTCGGTCAACGCGAGCGCGACCGCTCCGAGCAGGTTGGCCGTCGCGACGTCAGGAGAGTTCACAACGGAGCAGCAGCGGCATGTTGGGGTAGCTGTCATGCGTGGAAGCACTCTCCGCCGTGCCGGTGATGCCGGCGAGCTCACCACCACCGGAGCCGGGGATCACCGTGTACGCGCTTCGAGCGGTGGTGCCGTCGTAGGTGCCTCGGCCTTCCAAAACGAAGCTGCCCGATCGCCCCTCGATCACACCCGTGATCTCCATCAACGAGAGGTAGGTGCTGGTGCCATCGGCGGCGTAGAACATCACCGCTTCGAAGGTCACCGACTCGACGTCGCCGTCGCCGCCCAGGACGACGTCGGCCTTCGTGAACTTCCGGCCGTCGTCGAGCTCTCGGTAGGGCTGCTCGTCCCAGGACTCGATCTTCAGGCTCAGGTCGCGCTCGATCATGGGGTCCTCCGATCTGTGACTTCGTCACAGGTCTCGCTACCCCACCACCCGGCGGCTCAAACGGAGGACGACGCCTGGGCCAGGCGGCTCAGGACCGTGAGCATCTCCTCCGTTGCGGCCGACCGGTACGGCGGGCGCGACACGGCGGCGTACAGGCGCCGCGTCGGAAGCGCGGGGCGAGTCGGCCGCAGCTCCAGATCGGTGCGCAGGGCGCGGCGGGCCAAGCTCGGCACGAGCATGATCCCCTCACCGCCGGCGACGAGTGCCTGCTTGCCGTTCCAGTCGTGGCACGTGAAACCGATGCGCGGTGCCGCGCCGAGCGCCTCGGCCAACCGCGGGATGGGGCCCAGACAGTCCGGGTACGCGCCTTCGACCCACGTCGCCTCCCGAAGATCGGCGAGCGGCACCTTCGCCGCACGAGCGAGCGGGTCGGACGCCGCGAACGCGACCACCATGTCCTCGTCGGCGAGCGGGAGCAGGTCGACGTCGTCGAGATCCGCGCGGCGCGCCGCATCGGGGTCCTCGCGCGCGACGGCAGGGTCGTCGTAGAGCTGCCAGGCGGTGACGAGCGCGAGATCCACGTGCCCCGTCTTGACGGCCGCGACGGCGTCCTGGGGATCCACCTGCAGGAGTGTGATCACGACGTCGGGGTGATCGGCGTGCATCGCACGGATCGCCTTGGGGACGAACCAGGTGTTGACGCTGGCGAAGGCGCAGATGCGCAGCCGGCCCGCGTCGAGCCCGGCGAGCGACCGCATCGTCGCCTCCATCGCCTCGGCGCGGGTCACGACGCCCCTCGCCAGCTCGACCGCGATGGCACCTTCCGACGTGGGCGTCACCCCTCGAGGCTCGCGACGGAAGAGCGCGACGCCGAGCTGGCGCTCGAGCCCGGCGATCTGGCGCGACACCGCGGGCTGCGTCATCGCCAGCGCCTCACCTGCCGCCGACAGCGATCCCCGGTCGGCGACCTCGACGAGCACCCGGAGCGTCCACGAATCAAGCATGCAACAAGCGTATGTGAACACCAACGAACCCGCAGTTGTGCGCATGCCACGGCCATCCGACACTCGAGGCATGACCAACACCGGAGCCGCAGCCCCCGCCCCGCTCTTCGGGCCCATCGCGAACGCCGACCAGGCTGCGGCGTGGAACGGTCCGGAGGGCGAGCACTGGGCGGCCCACCGCCGCCGAGCCGACGACCCGCGGGCGGGGCTCGTCGAGCCCCTCCTCGAGGCCGCCGTGATCGACGCTGACTCGCGGGTCCTCGACATCGGGTGCGGCGACGGTGCCGCCACCGTGCGAGCCGCGAGCGCCGCGCCACGAGGGGCCGCGCTCGGGGTCGACCTGTCGTCGACGATGGTCGGGCAGGCTCGGCAACGGGCCGCCGAGGCGCGGGTGACGAACGCTCGGTTCATCGCGGCGGACGCGCAGGTGCACCCCTTCGCCACCGCTGCCTTCGACGTCGCGGTCAGCCACTTCGGCGTGATGTTCTTCGAGGATCCGGTCGCGGCCTTCGCCAACATCCGACGCGCGCTCCGACCCGGAGGCCGCCTTGCGTTCGTCTGCCCGAACGCCGCAGCCTCCTGCGCGTGGTACCAGGTGCCGCTGGCCGCGATGCTCGGGCGCCCGTCGTCGAGCGCCGACGCGCCGTCGGCGATGTTCTCGCTCGCGGATCCGTGGCTGGTCATCCGCGTGCTCCGCCGGGCGGGGCTCGGTGCCATCGCGCTCCAGTCGCTCGACCGGTCCCTCTGGTTCGGCGAGGACGCTCGCACCGCGGCATCGTTCTTCCTCGGAAGCGGCCCGGGCCGTGCCGCGCTCGAGCGCCTGGACGACGCGGCGACGGCCGAGGCGCGCGACCGGCTCGTCGCCGCGCTCCGGCCGTACGAGCACGCCGACGGCGTCCTGCTGCCCGGACGACACTGGCTGGTCACGGCGCGGCGGGCGGTCACCCCGTCGTGAGCGAGCAGATCGTGCTCCTCGGCGGCTACGGCGCGGTGGGACGCGCCGCGGCTGCGGTCCTGGCCGACCGGCATCCGTCGCGCGTGACCGTCGCCGGGCGCAACGGTGCTCGAGCCATGGAGCTCGCTCGCTCACACCCCGGCATCGTCCCGGCCGAGGTCGACGTCGCGGACGCCACCGCGGTGGCGACGGTGATCGACGGCGCGCGGGTCGTCGTCATGTGCGTCGAACAGCACAACGCCGCGGTCGCAGCCCAGTGCCTCGAACGAGGCATCCACTACCTCGACATCAGCGCCACGAGGACCGTGCTCGCCGCGATCGAGCGTCTCGATCCCCTTGCCCGGTCCCACGGCGCCACCGCCGTGCTGAGCGTCGGGCTGGCACCCGGCCTCACCAACCTGCTGGCCCGCGAGTGCCTCCGGAGCGTCCCGGAGGCGACGGCGGTCGCGCTGACCCTGTGCTTCGGCCTCGCAGGCGATCACGGTGCCGACTCGCGCCGGTGGATCCTCGACGGGCTCGGCGCACCGGTGCCGACCGCGGCTCCGGCCCGAGTGCGCCTGCCCCACTTCGGGACCCGCACGGCCCATCCGTTCCCGTTCTCCGACCAGCACACGCTCGAGCACGCGACCGGTCGTGCCGTCACGACCCGGCTCTGCTTCGACTCCCGCGTCATCACCGGGACCGTGTTCGCACTGCGCGCCCTCCACGTCTTCGCCGGGCTGCGCCGACTCGGACTGCTGCGGCTGGTCGATGCCGCGCTCGCGAACGTCCATGTCGGGAGCGACCGATTCGTCGTGCACGCGGCGGCGGCCGACGACCACGGCAACCACGCGGTCCGGGCGGCCACCGGGCGACACGAGGCGCATGCGACGGGGATCGTCACCGCCCAGGTCGCTCAGCTGCTGCTCGACGGTGGGACGCCGGCCGGCGTGCATCACCTCGACGACCTGGTCGACGCCGACTGGCTGTTCGGACGGCTCGCCGGGACGGACCTGGAACGGAGCTGCGACGGCGAGCCCGCTCCGTAGGCTGCGAGTCGTGGAACTGCGCGCCGGCTGCCCGGGGAGTGCCCCGTGAGACCCGCGCGTCGCGTGCTGCTCTGCGGCCACGACGCCGGTGGCACGGTGCCGCCGATGCTCGCGCTCGCCGACGAGCTCGTCGCACGGGGTCACGAGGTCGTCTGGGTGAGCCAGCCGTCGGTCGAGCGTCGGGCACGCGCGGCCGGATGTCGGTTCGTGCCGTTCGCCGGCCTCGGCGACTACGACTCGCGCCTCGAGATCGAAGCACAGCCCGAGCTCGCGATGGCCCTCATGACGGGACGGGCGGTCGGCGACCAGGTCGTCGAGCTCTGCCGCGCGGAGCACATCGAGGCCGCCGTCGTCGACGGCAACCTGGCGACCGTCGCGTCGGCGATCGAGTCGCTCGGCCTGCCCTCGGCCGTGCTTCTCCACTCCATGCTCCGGACCTACGTCGACGTGTGGCTCGGCGAGTGGTGGCCGTTCTTCGCGCCCGGGGTCGCGGAGGCGCGCGCCCACTACGGGTTGGCCGCCGCCGGGAGCTGGTCCGACGTGTTCGCGGGCCACGATCGCCTGCTCTCGGTGGTGCCGGCGTCGTTCGAGGCTCCGGTGGACGACCCGCCCGCGACGTTGCGCCACTTCGGCTTCCTCGTCCCCGAGGCTCCGGCGCGCGCAGTGTCCGACGGCCCGCCAACCGTGCTCGTCGGCCTCTCCACGACCTCGATGGGTCAGGAGGACCTGCTCGCGCGGATCATCGCCGCACTCGGGACGCTTCCGGTGCGCGGGATCGTCACCACCTCGGGCTACCTGGCACCCGGGGTCACCGCGCCGGCGAACGTCGAGGTCCACGAGCACCTCGACCACGGACCCGTGCTCGAGACCGCGAGCGCGCTCGTCACGCACGCGGGCCTCGGAACGGTCGCCGCCGGGCTGAGCCACGGCGTCCCGCTCGTCTGCACCCCGTTCTCGCGCGACCAGCCGCTGAACGCCGAGCGGGTCGCGGACCTCGGTGCGGGCGTGGTACTCGACACCGAGGCATCGACCGACGAGATCGCTCGGGCGCTCCAGCAGGTGCTCGGTGACGACTCGTACCGGCGTGCCGCGGCAGCCATGGCGGCGGAGAGTCACGCCGCCGGTGGTGCCCGAGCGGCCGTCGACGACCTCGAGTCGCTGCTCCGCTGAGCCGCGGACTCAGAGCAGCTGGTCGACGAGCGTGGTGGCGAGCCACTCTCGGTAGCGCTCGGGCGTCCACCCCCGGTCGGTCACGAGGAGCCCGTAGAGCTCCGGCGACATGAGCGCGTGGATCAGGTCGCTCGCCTCGCGCTCGCGCATGCCCGCGCGCAGCGCCGATCGGCGCGCGAGGGTCCGCGCGATCTGACGCTGGCCGGTGCCGCGCTGCTGCTTGATCTCGCCGAGCAGCTCGGACGCCGCGGGATCGGAGCTCGCCGCGCTCACGAGCACCCGGTACACGTCGTTGGTGCGCTCGTTGATCGCCGCGGTGAAGCCGACGAAGCCGACGAGGAGCTTCGTGGGGTCCGGCTCCGAGAACAGGTCGGCGACGTCGGGACGCTCGAGCACCGGGACCGGCTGGTCGTCACCGGCGATCGACGCGTCGAGCAGCGCCTTCAGGATCCCGAGCTTCGAGGCGAACAGGCGGTAGACGGTCGCCGCCGGCACCTCGGCGAGGTCGCTGATCGCCTCGACCGTCGTGGCCGCGTACCCCCGGTCGAGGAACAACGTGCGGGCCGCGGCGACCACGGCCCGCCGGGCGAGCCGGGTCCGGGCCTGCTCGGCCCGTCCTGATCCTCCGCGCTTGACATCGCCCGCCACATGAACGAAAGTAACACTCTCAATTCGAGAGTGCTACTCTCATTCCAAGCGAGAGGTGACCACGATGGCGACGACGAAGGTGACGCCCATGAAGACGATGACCTGCCGGCAGCTCGGTGGCCCCTGCGACCACCCGCACCACGGCGAGACGGCCGACGAGGTGATCAAGGCTCAGGACCAGCACCTCAAGGACATGGTCGCCGGTGGCGACGCCGCGCACGGGCCGGCGAACGACGACATGCGGGGCCGGTGGAAGCACCCGATCAAGGGGATGGGCTGGTACAAGACCGCCAAGAAGGACTTCGCGGCCCTGCCCGAGGACTGACCGCGAACGACTGACCGCGGTCGACGGACGAGGCCCTCCCGAGCGGAGGGCCTCGTCCGACCGCTCAGCTCCGAACCGTCGCCTCCTGCGGGTCGATGTGGCCGAGGCTCTCCACGACCTTGAACGTGCCGCCCTCGGATCGGGCGATGTACATGTTCATCCGGACGTGGTGCTGTCCCGGCACCATCTCCGCCGGGCCGCCGGGGCCGGCCGTGATGCGCGCGTGGTCGAGCGCGGCGATGACGTCGTCCTGGTCGAGCGAACCCGCCTCGATGACCGCGGCCTCCCAGAGCTTGAGCGCCCGGTAGGTGCCGGTGCACGCGCTCCCGGCCGTGAACATCGCGCTCCCCGGGTGCCGAGCCTCGTAGCGGTGCAGGAGCTCGATGCTGAACGGGTCGTCGACGTCCCGGTAGTAGTCGAGGCAGCCGTAGAGGCCCTCCACCTGCTCGGCCGGGACGAGGTTCAGGAAGTTCTCGTCGAAGTAGGTGCAGACGATCGTCCCACCCCGACTCGTGAACCCGGCCTCGTGGAGCTGCCCGAGGAACGGCGTCAGGCCGGGCGGCACGATCGTGTTGAACACCACGTCCGCGCCGCTCGCCATGATGTCGTCGACCACGCGCGCGTAGTCGGTGTGATCGAGCGGGAAGTACTCCTCCCCCACGATCTCACCGCCCCGCGCGGTGACGACCTCGCGCACCCGCTTGTTCAGCGTCTGCGGCCAGATGTAGTCGGCCGACGGCAGGAAGAACTTCTTCGCGCCGGTCTCTTCCATGAGCCACGGGAAGAACGGGTCGATCTGCTGGGCGGGCACGGGACCCGTGCAGAAGATCAGGGGGTGAGACTCCTGACCCTCGTACTGCTCCGGGTAGAGGTAGAGCGTGCCCGCCTCGTCGACGACCGGTCCCTTGATGGCCTGCCGCGTGGAGCTGTAGATGCCGCCGACGACGACGTCGACGTCCGCATCGACGAGCTTCGCCGCGGCGGCTGCCGCGACGTCGTCGTCGGTCGCGCTGTCCTGGACGAACAGCTCGACCGGCCGGCCGAGGAGCCCGCCGTGGGCGTTGATGTCGTCGATCACCATCGTGGCGACGTTGACGTTCGCGACGCCCATGAACGAGAGGGCGCCGGTCTGGTCGGTGACGAGGCCCACCCGGGCCGAGCGGTCGATCGAGCTGCTCATCGTCGTCCCCCTCACGCGCCGTAGGTGCCGAGGAACATCGCGGCATCCGGCTTCCCGAGGTGACCGGCCTCCGCGAGGATCGGCGGGACGTCGGGGTCGGACACGAACGCGGCCCAGCCCTGCTCGTCCCAGTCGAAGAGCGCCCAGACGCGGTTCTCCTCGGTGGGGTCGCGGAACACGGTCGCGCCCTTGGAGCCGTGGAGGGCACGCTTCTCGGCACCCTTGGTGCCGAACACCTCCAGGAAGCGGTCGACGTCTTCGACCTGGGTCGTGGCGAGGATCATGGATGCATCCCTTCGTACGGGCCGGTTCGGGCCCCGTGGCGCGCCGACCGGTGCGGTCGACGTCGAAGGGGATTGTCCGGATCCGCACGCGGTCCGGCATCCGTAGACCTACGCATTTCGGGGAGGTTCGGTGCGTCACCGACTCCCTAGGCGGGGCCGTCGACCACGTGGTGCTCGACCGCCCAGCGCGTCGCCGCGACCCGGTTCGAGACACCGAGCTTGGTGAAGATGTTCTGCAGGTGGCGCTCCGCCGTCCGGGGCGAGATGAACAGCTCCGTCGCGATGTCGGGCGAGGTCCGCCCGTCGGCCACGAGGCGCAACACCTCCACCTCCCGCCGGCTGAGGCCGCCGGGCCGCGCCGTCGCCCGAGGGTCCGGCTCGCGGCGCGCCAGGTCGAGCTGGCGGCGCGCGTAGGCGGCCGCGCCACCCAGGTCGAGCGCGACGCCCGCCGCGTCGGCGGTGACGGCACCCTCGGGGCCGAGCGCCCGGCCGATCCGGGCACGGATCTCGGTGAGCTCGGGCACGTGGTGCAGGCTCGATGGCTCCCGTGACAAGGCGCCGAGCAAGGTCATCGCCGGGATCGGACGCTCGAGGCGCTCGAAGAGCGCGGGCACGCTCGCCAGCGTGATGATGAGCTGCGGCACGTTGCCCGCGCGCTGGAACGCGGCGATCGCGTCGGCCAGCAGCCCGAGCGCGACCTCGGCGTCACCGTCGGAGGTGTGGAGGCGGCCGGCGTCACGCGCGAGGAACCCCTCGAAGAACTGCACCCGGTGCTCACGCACGAAGTCGACGCCCTCGTCCCACGCGGCGAACGCCCGCCGCACGTCGGCCTTGGAGAACGCCATCCCTGCGATCCAGAGCGCGTACGAGATCCAGTAGGGGTTGCCGAGCGTTCGGGCCACGACGATCGACTCGTCGACGAGCTCCAGCGCCTCGGAGACCCGACCGCTCGACTGCAGGCCGTCCACGTAGGCCGCGATGCCGTAGCCGCGCACGCGGCCGTATCGCTCGGCGACGTCGTGCGTCAGCTCCACGTAGCGGTCGAGGTCGCCGCAGTACACGCTGGCCAGCGCTTCGATGAACGACGCGTAGCCCGGTGGGCACGGGTCGTAGCGAGGTTCGCTCTCGAGCTCGGTCGCCCGGTGCGCGTGCTCACGCGCGCGCTCGGCCCGGCCGGCGAAGCACGCGTAGCCCGCAGCCGTGTACGCACGCGGCAGGCGACGGACATCGACGACGGTCGCGGGCTCGAGCACCGCTTCGGCCCACTCCAGCGTCTCGAAGAGCTGCACCGAGAAGCCCATGAGCCCGGCGTGCGCAGCGATGTCGCAGGCCACCTCGACGTCGCCGCGCCCGGTGCTCCACCGGAAGCCCGACCGCAGGTTGCCGAGCTCGAGCTCCACCCAATCGACGGACTCGCGCCAGCCGGGTCCATCCCAATGGTCCCAGAGGCGCGCGGCCGTGCGGGCGAAGTGCGCCGCGTGCCGATCGCGCGCCTCGTCGAGCGAACCCTCGTCGGCGAGTCGATCCTCCGCGAACTGGCGAATCGTCTCGAAGAGGTCGTACCGGGTGCGCGGGCCCGTGTGGTCGGCGACGACGAGGGACTTGCGCACGAGCGAGTCGAGGAGACGCAGCGCATCGACGTCGTCGAGGTCTGGAGCGACGGCGCCGACGCTCGCCAGGTCGAAGCCACCCGCGAACACCGCGGTCCGGCGGAGCAGATCCCGCTCGTCGTCGGTGAGCAGGTCGTACGACCAGGCCACCGCGTGGTGGAGGGTGAGCTGCCGTTCCGGCCCGGGCACGGATGCCTCGAGGAGACGGAACCGATCGGCGAGCCGGTCCCGCACCTCCACCGCGCTCATGGCGGCCATGCGCGCCGCCGCGAGCTCGATCCCGAGCGGCAGACCGTCGAGCACCCGGCAGATGTCGACGACGGCGGTCGCGGTCGCCGGATCGCCCAGGCCGAACTCCGGCCGAACTCCTCGCGCACGGTCCACGAACAGCGTCACCGCGTCGGACGCCACCCCACCGGTGACGTCCAGCGGCTCCACCGCGAGCACCGACTCCGACTGGCTCCCGAGGGCCTCGCGCGACGTGGCGAGGATGCGCACGGCTCCCGATCGGGCGAGGATCACGGCGATCGCGTCCCGGACCGCGTCGCGCAGGTGCTCACAGTTGTCGATCACGAGCAGCAGGTGCCGGCCCGCGAGCGATTCCGCCACGCTCTCGATGATCGGCACGTCGCCCTGCGGCGTCACGCCGAGCACGGCGGCGATCGCGGCGGGCACGGCCGTCGGGTCGGTGACCGGTGCGAGCTCCACGCCCCACACGCCGTCGGGGAGCTCGCCGCTCATCTCGGCCCCGATCTCGAGGGCAAGCCGCGTCTTGCCCACCCCGCCGACCCCCGTCAGCGTGACCAGCCGGTGCGACCGGACCTGATCGGCAGCCGCTTCGACGACCGCATCGCGACCAACGAAGGATGTGAGCTGCACGGGCAGGTTGCCCGCCGCCTCGTCCGCGTCACGCAGTACGGGGAAGTCGGCCGGGAGCCCCTCGGCGATGACCTGGTACACGAACATGCCGCCGCGCAGGCCACGGAGCCGGTGCTCCCCGAGTGGTCGCAGCGTCACACCGTCGCGGAGGAACGGCTCGGTCGCGTCCGACACCAGGACCTGACCACCGTGTGCAAGCGACAGCAGTCGCGTGGCGCGGTTCACGTCGTTGCCGACGTAGGTCCCGTCCCGGACGCTCGCGGCGCCGGTGTGCAGCACCATGCGCACCGACGACTCGACCGCCTCGCCATCGCAGAGCTGCCCCTGCGCTTCGATCGCCGTCGCCACCGCGTCCGTCGGCGTGGCGAACGCCGCCCGCATCCCGTCGCCCCCGCTGCCGAACACCGAGCCACCGTGACGTTCGACCGCGCCCCGGACGACGGCGTCGTGCACGCGCAGCACGGTGGCCATGTCGGCCGGTGCGTCCACCCACCGACGCTTGGAGTCGGCGACGGCGGTGAGCAGGAAGGTCACCGTTCCGGTCGAGCTCTCGCGGCCCACGCTCGGCCGACCTCCCCTCACGGTCACCACCGGCCGCATCGAGAACGTACCCGGGCGTCCCACTCCGGTGCCGCCGGAGCAGCCGGTGACCGGGTCGGTTACCGTGCGCGCGTGGAGCAGTTCCCGGTCCACGACCACGCACGACGGGACCTGCGTCCCGACCACCCGTCGTTCGGGCCGCAACGAATCACGGTGGGGTGCGCCAACTTCGAGGCGGTCCCTCGAGACAAGGCGGCGACGCTCGAGAAGATGGCCGCGGTGGTCACCGACGCCGCGGCAGTCGGCTGCGACCTGGTGATCTTCCCGGAGCTCGCGCTCAACACCTGGGGTCGATGCGAAGACTGTGCACGGGACCACGAGCCCTGCGAGTGGCACCTCGGCGAAGCCGAGCTTGCCGATGGTCCGGCGAGTCGACGCCTGGGCGAGGTCGCGGCCGCGACCGGTGTCCACGTGATCTACGGGTTCGAGGAGCGCGACCCGAGCGACGCGCGCGTGGTCTACAACGCCGCGAACGTGGTCGCACCCGACGGTCTCGTCGGGACGTACCGCAAGCTGCACCTCGGCATCCCGCTCGAGACCGATCACTTCACGCCCGGGGATTCGCTGCCGGTGTTCCAGACCGCACTCGGGCCGATCGGGATCTCGATCTGCTACGACTTCTACAACAACCCTGAGCTGTGCCGCGTGCTCGCGCTCAAGGGTGCACGCCTCTTGGTCAACCCGACCGGACGCTCCGACCTCCCGCGCGCGCGTGAGCACCTCGAGCAGGCGACGCTCGTGCGCGCCCAGGAGAACCTCGTGTTCGCCGCGTCGGCCAACCGGGTCGGCGACCGCCACGGTCCGCCGACGTGGGCCGGGGGGAGCGTGATCGGTGGCCCCGCGTTCCCCGGCTTCCCCGCCGTGCTCGCGCAGGCCGGCTCCGAGGAGGAGCTCATCACCGCCGAGCTCGACTTCGGGGAGCTCGCGCGCTGGTACGACTGGCTGCCGTGGCGTGAGTGGCGGTCGGGCCCGCAGCAGCCGATCACCCGTCTCGTGGCGGCCGAGCTCGCCCAGCTCGGCGAATCCGAGGCACCCCGACGTCTCTAGAACAGACTTGTATTGAATATATGATCGTTCTAGGGTCGACGGATGGCGCCGACGACGAAGGCCGCAGCCGCCCGGCCGGCGGCGGCCCGGCGCCGGTACCGATCGCCGCGACGCGAGCAGCAGACCCAACAGACCCGGCGGGCGGTCGTGCGAGCGGCGACCGAGCTGTTCGTGGCGCAGGGGTGGGCCGCGACGGGGATGCGTGAGGTGGCGAGCGCCGCCGGCGTCGCCCTCGAGACCGTCTACGCACACTTCTCGTCGAAGCGGGGGCTGCTCCGCGCGGTCATCGACACCGTGGCGGCGGGCGACGACGCCCCGGTGCCGCTGGCGCGCCGTCCGGAGTTCCTGGCGATGGGGCGCGGGGCGCGCGCGGCTCGGATCGACGCCGCGGCGCGCCTCGTCACCGAGGTCCAGGTGCGAACGGCCGCAGTCGCGAAGCTGCTGCGGAGCGCCGCGCCGGCGGACGAGGCGATCGCCGAGATGTTGAGCGCGACGCGCGAGCGCCAGCGCCAGGACGTGGCGACCGCGCTCGAGCTCGTGGCGAAGCGCCCCCCGACCGCGGCCGAGCGCGACGGCGTGTGGGCCGTCGTGAGCCCGGAGGTCTGGTTCCTGCTCGTCGAGGAGTCGGGCTGGACACCCGAGCAGTACGAAGCATGGGTCGGCGCGACGCTCGAGCGTCTCGTCCCCCGCTCCTGACCGAGGGGGTCGACATGACCAGGACCACGCACCGTCCGCCGCGCCGGGTCCAGCTCGACAACCGGGTCTCGGTCACGGTCGACGCGGGCATCGACCACGTCTGGGACGTCGTGCGCGACGTCACCCGCGTCGGCGAGTGGAGCAAGGAGTGCGTCGGCGCCATGTGGCTCGACGGCGCGAGCCGAGCGGTGCCCGGCGCGCGGTTCCGCGGCCGCAACCGCGCCGGGCTGTTCCGGTGGGGACGGGTGTGCGAGGTCGTCGCCGCCGATCCGTACGAGCTGGTGTGGATCACGGTGCCCACGGCCCTCTACCCGGACAGCTCGGAGTGGCGCATCTCGCTCGCCGAGGCGAACGGCCACACCACGATCACGCAGCAGTTCCGCGTCCTCCACGCGCCGAAGGTGCTCGGCGTCCTCTACGCGCTGATGATCCCTTCGCATCGGGACCGCACCGCGGAGCTGATGGAGGACCTCGCCCGCCTCGGCGCCGTCGCGTCCTGACGACTCGGGCCTCCGCAGCACCCCCGACCGAAGCGGCGACTGCAGAATATCGACCGGTGGTCTATTCTCGTGCTCTCGATGGATGAGCACCGATGAACACCACCACTGCGACGCGGGCGATCCCGTTCGTCCCGCCGGCGCCTCCCAAGACGCCGAAGGCGGCCGGGAGCCGGCGGACACTCCTCGAGGTGGCCGGTCGCCTGTTCGTCGAACGCGGCTACGACGCGGTCTCCATGCGCGAGATCGGGGCGGCGGCCGGCCTCACCAAGGGCGCGGTGTACGGACACTTCCGCTCGAAGGGGCAGCTGCTCGTCGAGGTGATCCGAACCAAGATCGCGAGGCGCGACGGGTCGGGAGCGTTCGCTGACTCCCTCCAGGATCCGGAGGACGCGGTCGGACTCCTCTACGAGGAGCGAGCGCGCGAGATCCACCTGCTCGAGGTCGATGCTGCCGCCGCGTCGCGCCGCGACGCCGACGTGCGCGCAGGGATCACCGAGCTCTACCTCGAGCGCGACGTCGCCATCCATCACGCGATCGCCGACCTGACGAGAGATCCGGAGACCGCGGCGTGGGTGATCTCCGCCGTCGATGCCGGCATCGCGATGAAGCGCGCCACCGGGTTGCCGTTCCCCGACGCCGAACGTCTGCAAGCAGAGATGCTCGCGGCGCTGCGGGGGTTGCGGTGAGGCATTCACGACCCGAGAACGGAGGTTCACCGATGCGAGCGAGCTCGATCGCACTCCTCGTCCTGGGACTCGCGGTCGGAGCCGGCGCGGTCCTCCTCGCGGACCCCGGTGACACCGAGTCGTCGCGCACCCTTCCTGTGGAGGCCTCCGAGACCGCCGTCGCGGCGTCAGACGCGACCCACGACCACGGATCGGCCGAGGACGTCGCGAGCGGGTGGACCGCGCTGGGCGAGAACGGGCACCAGCACGGCGAGGGCATCGCCGAGCTCGACGACGCGACCCAGGCCGCGCTGAGCGTCCAGCTCGCGCCTACCGCGCTGCTCGTCGAGAAGTACCCGACGCTCGCTGACGCGGAGGCCGCCGGATGGCGGCGCGCCGGCCGGTTCAACCCCGGCCTCGGCGTGCACTACCAGGGGTCGGCGGGGTCGGCCGAAGGGATCATCAACGGTGTCAACGGCGAGGCGATGTTGCCGCAGCTGATCTACGACGGCACCGATCCCGGGTCCCCGCTCGCGGGCTTCATGTACATGGCGGACGGCCCCGACGGTGCCGTGCCCGAAGGCTTCGTCGGGCCGAACGATCACTGGCACTCCCACGACAAGCTCTGCATCTCGTTCGACAACGGCGCGATCGAGGTCCTCCTGCGCGGCGAGGACGAACCCACCAAGGCGAAGTGCGACGCCGTGCACGGAATGTGGATCGTCCAGAGTGGCTACATGGTCCACGTGTGGACCGTGCCCGGCTACGAGTCGCCCGACGGCGTGTTCAGCGGTCTCAACCGCAAGCTCGCGTGTCCGGACGGGACCTACCTCAAGACCGCGGGCAAGGGCACGCCCGACAGCACGTGCAAGAACCCGGAGCCGGCCTGACGCGAGTCACAGGCGCGCGGTGGTCACCGCGCGTGCACCGACCGTTCCCAGTGTGGTCATCGATGGTGCGCCGACTGGATTGGCCCGTGTAGCGGCGACGGGTGCTGGGTAGTCTCGGCCGACCTGACCGCGCGGAGTTCACGGGGACCTCGGTGTGATCGCAACGCTCGCCGGGCTGGCGATCGTCGGCATCGGATTGCTCGCCTTCGGCGCGTCCCTCGGCCGTCGCGCATTCCTCGTCGCGGCCGCGGCGATGGGCATCGCGCTGGTCTGGTTCGCGACCCAGACCACGGCCGTCACCGACGGGAACCCCATCGTCGAGCAGTTCGTCTGGGTCGGTGGCCTCGATCTCGACATCGACCTCCAGCTCGACGGTCTCGCCCTCACGATGTCGTTCATCGTCGCCGGCGTCGGGGTGGCCGTCCTGCTGTACGCGGCGCGCTACTTCCGCCCGGACGCGCGGGACCTCGGCCGCCTGGCGGGGCTCCTCGTGCTGTTCGCCGGGGCGATGCTCGGGCTCGTCCAGGCGGACCAGCTGCTCCTGCTCTACATCTGCTGGGAGCTCACCTCGATCACCTCGTTCCTGCTGATCGGCAACCGCCACACCGAGTCACGCGCTCGAGCCGCTGCGCTCCACGCGCTGCTCGTGACCAGTGCGGGCGGGCTGGCGCTGCTCGCCGGCATCGTGCTCCTCGGCCAGGAGGCGGGGACGTATCGGATCAGCGAGCTCGCGGCCCACCCGCCCGCGTCGTCGACGACGGTCACCATCGCCCTGGTCCTCATGCTGATCGGCGCCTTCACCAAGTCGGCGCAGTACCCGTTCCACGCCTGGCTGCCGGGCGCGATGGCCGCGCCCACGCCGGTGAGCGCGTACCTCCACTCGGCGACCATGGTCACCGCGGGCGTGTTCCTCGTCGCGCGTCTCGCTCCGATCTTCGCCACGAGCTCGGTCTGGCGCCCCCTCGTCCTGACCGTCGGTTGCTGCACGCTCGTCTTCGGAGGGCTTCGCGCACTCCGACAACACGACCTCAAGCTGCTGCTCGCGTACGGCACCGTCAGCCAGCTCGGCCTGATGATGGTGCTGTTCGGCGCCGGCACGCCCGCCACCGCGACCGATGGGTGGGTCCTGCTCGTCGCGCACGCTGCCTTCAAGGCCGCGCTCTTCATGGTGGTCGGGATCATCGATCACCAGACCGGCACCCGCGACATCCGCGCCATCCCCCCGCTCCTCCACGGATGGCGGCCGACCGCGGTCGTGGCGTCCCTCGCGGCGGCATCGATGGCCGGTGTTCCCCTGACCGCGGGCTTCGTCGCAAAGGAGCTCGCCTACGACGATCTCGGGAACGTCGGCCTGACCGGCGGCACCGCGGTCCTCGCGGTCGTCGTCGGCGGCTCCATGCTGACCGTCGCGTACGCGATCCGCTTCTTCTGGGGCGCGTTCGTCGCGCCGCAACGCCGCGACGCGGTGCAGGTGACGACACCCGATCCCCCGACCCTCGGCCTCCTCGCGCCGGCGGCGGTGCTCGCCGCCTTCGGCATCGGGTTCGGCCTGTACCCCGCGATCGCGGACTCACTCGCCACCGCCGCACTCAGCGAGTTCGGTGCCGCGGCCGGAGCCGTCCACCTCGAGCTCTGGCACGGGCTCGCGCCGTTGGCGCTCTCCGTGCTCACGCTCGCCGGCGGCATCGCCATCGCGCTCGCCGACCGGTGGGTCCAGCCGGTGCTGGCGTTCGGCCGGAGGATCCCGAGCGGGTCCCAGGTGTACCTGTCCGTGCTGCGCGCGGTGGGCTCGGTCTCGGCGCGCGTCACCGCGCTCGTCCAGAGCGGCTCGCTCCCGGTGTACGCGGGCGTGATCCTCGCGACGACGGCCGTCGCCGTCATGAGCGCGCTGTTGGTCGCGGGCGATTGGCCGGGATGGCCGTCACTCGGTGACGTCGACGAGGCGCCGCTCGTCGCGACGCTCTTGATCGCGGGCTTCGCCGCCGCGCTCATCCGTCGCCGCTTCTCCGCCGCGGTGCTCCTCGGCGTGGCGGGCTATGCGATGGCCGGCATCTTCGTGCTCTCCGGCGCGCCCGACCTCGCGCTCACTCAAGTCGCGGTCGAGACGCTGTCGACGGTCGTGTTCGTGCTGGTGCTCCGCCGGCTGCCGGAGGGGTTCGAGCGGCAGTCGACGAGCCGACGCCGGATCGTCCGGCTCATCATCGCCGGCTCGGTGGGTGTCTCCGTGTTCCTCTTCGCGCTGATCGCCGCCGGCTATCGGCTGACGCCACCCGTCTCCGACGAGATGGTGGCCCGCTCGGTTCCCGACGGCCATGGGCGCAACGTCGTCAACGTCATCCTCGTCGACTTCCGCGGCCTCGACACGCTCGGCGAGATCACCGTGCTCGCGGTCGCGTCGATCGGTGCCGTCGCGCTGGCGCGGGTCGGACGCCGCGCCGCCGAAGCGCGTGGCGCGCCGGTCGTGCCACCGGAGATGGTGCGCCGGCTCGCCTTCGTCGACGTGACGGTGCGGGTCGTCTTCTTCGCGGTGCTGATGACGTCGCTGTGGCTGCTGTTCGCCGGCCACAACCAGCCGGGCGGGGGCTTCGTCGGCGGTCTCCTCGCGGGGTCGGCCATCACCCTGCGCTACATCGCCGGGGGCATCGGGGAGGTGCGCGGTCTCAGCCGGTTCCGGCCGTGGACGGTGCTCGGCGCGGGGATCGTGCTCGCGGCGACCGTGGCGACCCTCCCGATCCTGTTCGGCGGCGACGTGCTCGAGGTCGCGTCGACGACCCTCGACCTCCCGGGCCTCGGTGAGGTCCATCTCAGCTCTGCGCTCGTCTTCGACACCGGCGTGTACCTCGCCGTGGTCGGCATGGTGCTGATGGCGTTCGAAGCCTTCGGCGATCGTCCGTCGGAGGTCGTGCCGTGACGGTCATGCTCGCGGCCGCCGCGGCCGTCCTGTTCAGCCTGGGCACGTACCTGCTCCTGCAGCGGAAGCTGAGCCGCATCATCATCGGGCTCGGGTTGCTGACCCACGGGGCGAACCTGCTGCTCATCACCGCGGGCAGTCGCGGCGAGCCGCCGATCATCGGCTCCGGCAAGAAGGCCGACTTCGCCGATCCGCTCCCGCCGGCGCTGGTGCTCACCGCGATCGTCATCACGTTCGGTGTGACCATGTTGCTGCTCGCGCTCGCGTACCGCAGCTGGCTGCTCACCCGCGACGACGAGGTCCAGGACGACGTGGGCGACCGGGCGATCGGTCGAACCGACGTCGTCCAGGACGAGGTCAGCGATCAGCGCCAGGTGATCGAACGGGAGGACCGGGCATGACCTGGTTGGTCCCGCTGCCCATCGTGCTGCCGCTGATCGGCGCTGCCCTGTCGATCCTCTTCGGCCGCTCGCGCGTCGCACAGCGGGTCATCGGCATCACGATCCTCGTGGTGCTCGTCCTGGTCGCGGTCGCGCTGCTCGTCGACGTCGACCAGAACGGCACGCTCGTCGCCGAGGCGGGCGGATGGACGCCACCGTTGGGCATCACGCTCGTCGCCGACCGCTTGTCGGCCGTGCTGCTCCTGCTCGCCGAGGCGACGCTGCTCGGCGTGCTGATCTACGCGATCGGTGAGCCGGGGGCCGAGCGCAACCACGTCGGCTTCCAGTCCGCGTACCTCGTGCTCGCGGCGGGCATCGCCGCGTCCTTCCTCACCGGTGACCTCTTCACCTTGTTCGTCGCGTTCGAGGTGATGCTCACCGCCAGCTACGTGCTCCTCACCCTGGGTGGGACCCGCGATCAGGTGCGGTCCGGGATGACCTACGTCGTCATCAGTCTCATCGCATCGACGCTCTTCGTCACGGCGCTCGCGCTGCTCTACTCGGCGACCGGCACCGTCAACCTGGCGCAGCTCGCCCAACGCATGGGCGATCTGCCGTCGGGCGTGCAGACCGCGTTCGCCGTCCTCTTGCTCGTGGTCTTCGGCATCAAGGCGGCCGTGTTCCCACTCTTCTTCTGGCTGCCCGACAGCTACCCGACCGCGCCGTCGCCGATCACCGCCATCTTCGCCGGCTTGCTCACCAAGGTCGGCGTCTACGCGATCATCCGCACCCAGCTGCTGCTCTTCACCGACGACACCCGTCCGGCAACGGTGCTGCTCGTGGTGGCGGCCGCGACGATGGTGGTCGGCGTGTTCGGCGCCATCGCGCAGGATGACATCCGCCGCATCCTGTCGTTCACGATCGTGAGCCAGATCGGCTACATGGTGATGGGGCTGGGCTTCTTCACCGTCGCCGGGATCGCTGCGGTCGTCTTCTCGATGGTCCACCACATCGTGGTGAAGACCTCACTCTTCCTCGTCGGTGGCCTCATCGACCACGCGAGCGGATCGAACCGCCTCAGCCGCATCGGGGGCATGGTGCGCACCGCTCCACTCCTCGCCGCGATGTTCTTCGTGTCGGCGATCAGCCTGGCCGGCGTCCCGCCGTTCTCCGGCTTCGTCTCCAAGCTCGCGCTCGTCGACGCCGGCTTCGCCGTGCAGGACTACGCCGTGGTCGGCGTGAGCCTGGCGGTCAGCCTGCTGACCATCTTCGCGATGTCGCGGATCTGGATGGGCGCGTTCTGGAGTCCGCCCGAGGTCGAGGCACCGCAGCCGCGACTGCCCGTCCGACGGGGCGGCGGACCGCTCCTCATGGTGGCGCCGACCGTCGCGCTCGTGGTCGCCAGCCTCGCCATCGCCGCGGCCGCCGGCCCGATCTTCGCCTTCAGCGAACGCACCGCCCAGGACCTGATGGACCGACAGGGCTACATCGAGCAGGTGCTCGGGTGAGGGTCGTCCCGCGCGTTGCGCTCCTCGTCGTCCTGTGGCTCCTGGCGTGGGGCGACTTCACGATCGCCAACGTGGCGAGCGGGATCGTCGTCGCGGCGCTGCTGCTCCTCGCGTTCCCGCTCGGGCGGACCAGTCGCTCGCCGCGGCGCGTCAGCCCGCTTGGCGTTGCGGTGCTCGTCGGTCATGTCGGCTGGTCGCTGATCGCCTCCAACATCGTCATGGCGCGCGAGATCCTTCGTCGGGTTCCGCGCGACCGGCCGGGTGTGCTCGCGCACCGCTTGCTCGAGCCGTCCGACGAGGTCGTCACCGTCATGACGAGCGTCATCGCCTTGAGCCCCGGCACGATGACGGTCGACGTCGCCGTCAACTCCACCACGATCTACGTCCACTTCTTCCGCCTCGACGACATCCCGGCCGCGCGCGCGTCACTGCGGAGACTGGAGCAGCTCGTCGTCGCGGCCATCCCCCTGCGGCAGACCGACGAGGTCGATGGCCGTTCCACGCCGGAGGTGTCCCCGTGACCGAAGCGACCTTCGTCATCCTCGCGATCGCCGGCGCGCTGATCCTCTACCGACTGTGCGTCGGCCCGCGGTTGGCGGATCGCGTCGTCGCGCTCAACGGTCTGGTGCTGGTGGGCATGGGAGCGATCGCCACCTACGCCGCGCATTCCGGCGTCGGCGCGTTCCTCCCCACGCTCGTGGCGATCGCGTTGGTGGGGCCGATCGGCAGCGGCATGATCGCCCGGTTCATCGAGGAACGACGCCAGTGATCGGCGAGGCCATCGCGCTCGTCGGGGCCCTGTTCGTGCTGCTGTCGGCGATCGGCATCGTCCGGTTGCCCGACGTGCTGGCGCGCCTCCACGCTTTGTCCAAGGCATCGACGCTCGGGATCCTGCTGCTGCTCACAGGCGCGGCCGTGAACCTGACCAGCCTCAACGACATCACGTCGGTCGTGCTCGCCGGCGTGCTGCACCTGCTCGCATCGCCCCCCGCGTCCACGATGGTGAGCCGTGCCGCCTACCTCAGCGAAGGCTTGCCGGAAGGCGCCGTCGACGAGCACCCCGAGCCGGCCGGCTGATCGTCGTCAGGCGTCAGCGACAGGGCTTTGCGTCCGGTGGCGGCTGGAACACCATGATGCACAGGCCGGTTGCGGAGTCGTTGATGAAGCGGATGTCGATCGGCGACGTATCGATGAACAGATCGATCGAGCCGTGGGTCGCCGCTCGGTCTTGGGTCAGCGTGCGGAGCCACGACGACTCTTGACCGCTCAGCGCAGAGAGCGGGAAGGTCACGGTGGCCGTCGCGTCGTCGTACCGCGGCTCGCCGAGCTCCACGGCGGTCGGCCGGCGCCCCTTCGGTCCGTCCTGCATGACGACGGCGGCATTCGGCGGATCGCGGCGGAAGTCGAGCGCCTCCCACCCAGCGAACAGCTCGGTCGATGCGACGGTTCCGGCAGTGCGTGCCGGTCGGTCGCTGAAGAACAGGACGTTCGGGTCGACGCCGGCGATCGTCAGCTCGAGTGTGTCGTCGGCTCCGACCGTCCATGCCTGCTGCCCCTCCAGGACAAACAGCACATCCGTCTTCCTTGGCTTCGGTGCTCCCGCGAGGGCGGTGCTGGATGTCGCCGCCAGCACCAGGCCACAGACGAGCACCGCTGTGGCGCGCGCCACCGCGCTCATGCGTGTCCGAGTGGCAGCGAGCGCCGGCATCGATCGAGGGTACCGATGCGCGCGCATGCGGCGGGGTTCTTCCGAGGCTCCCGGGCGAGTCACATCTTCTCGCCGGGGAGCGCACTCGCCTGCCGGATCCAGGAGACGAGCTGCTCCTCGTCGAGCTCGTCGTCCTCGTGGATGTCGAGGTACCGCACCTCGTCGTGCTTGGACGCCTTGGGTGGAACCGGGTCGAGTGACGATCCCCGGAAGAACTGGAGCTGGACGTACTTCGTGTAGCAGCGGAACGCGACGAACCAACCGTCACCCTCGATGCCGTAGAACGGTTGGTTCCACTTCACGGCCTTGTGCACATCGGGGACGGTTTGCACGATCAGCCGGTCGAGCTGCGCACCGAGGTCCCGCTTCCAGTCGGGCATGGCGGCGATGTAGGCCTGGACCGGACCGTCGCCCTCTCCCTTGGGGATCTGCGGGTTGCCGCCCGAGAGCAGCTTCGGCGCGGCGTTCGGTTGCTTGCGTGCAGGCATCGGCCCTCCCGGTGCGACGTCCGGTTCAGCCTTGCACGTGACACCCGCGCCCTCCGCGAAGCGTTGCACTCGTTGCCGGGCTCGGACTCACCGGGCGGCGAAGCACGCGACTCGGAAGGGCTCGCCATGTCGGAGCAGCTCATGGTCCCCGCCGCGGACACCCGGCTCGCGGTCGTCGACGACCCGGGCGGGGAGCCTGCCCTGCTGTTCCTCAGCGGCGGCTTCGGCACGGTTCGGCACTGGCGCCCCGTGCTCCATCGCCTCGAGGGCGCGCACCGCGCGGTTCGCTTCGACGCGCGGGCGCGCGGCAGATCAGGCCGGTCGGCCGACTACTCCGTGCAGGGGGCCGTCGACGACGTCGGGCGCGTGATCGCGGCCACGGGCATCGCGCGGCCGATCGTCGTCGGTTGGTCGTACGGCGCGACCATCGCAGTGCGATTCGCGGCCCAGCAACCCGAGCAGGTCGGCGGGATCGTGCTGATCGACGGCGCCTACCCGATCGCCATGTTCGACGAGGCCGGCAAGGAGAAGGTCCGGGCCCAGTTCCGCCGCTTGGGTTGGATCATGCGCATCGCGGCCGCGCTCGGTCGTTCAGCGCGGATGTCGCCCGCTGAGTCCGCGGACGTCGTCATCGAGATGGACGCGGTCAACGGCGAGCTCACGGAGGACTTCGGAGCCCTGCGCTGCCCCACCGTCTTCGTGGTCGGGAGCGGAGGCCATGCCGGCGCCACGGAGAACGACATGCGCACGGTGCGCGCGGCCGTGACCGTCGCCGTGGCGCGCAACCCCCTCGTCTCGGTGTTCGCGACGGTGCCGTACAAGCACACCCAGATCCTCACCAAGGCGCCGGAGACCGTCGCCGCCGCGATCGAAGACGTCGCCCGCCGTGCGTCCTGACGGTCAGGTGACGACGTAGTCGTCCGGATCGACGCGCTTGGTCCACGACCAGTACGTGGGGATCGGCCACGGCGACAACGTGTAGATGCGGCCTTCCGGGTTCTTGAAGTGGGAGTGCTTGACCGACCAGTGCGCCCACACCATCTGGGAGATCTCGTCCTCGTAGCGGCGCCGGTACTCGTCGTGC
>CAZKTS010000077.1:0-5706 GCA_964555735.1 uncultured Bifidobacteriaceae bacterium | reverse complement strand
GGCGCGGCTCAAGACTTCGCAGCCTTGACCGGCTCGGCGAACTGGAGGTCGGCCGACTCCACGAAGTCGCCGAGCGAACCGCCGAACGCAGCGAACGCGTCGCTGCCCATGTGGGCATCGAGTGCCGACTGGTCCGCGTAGACCTCGGTCACGAAGAACTTGTTCGGCTCCGTCGCCGAGCGATGCAGCGTGTAGTGCTCGCAGCCCGGCTCGTTCGCGTCGATGTGGGCGAACAAGTCGTCCCACGCGGCGGGGAAGTCGTCCGCCTTGTCTTCCTTGACGACGATGGTGGCGACGATCGACTTCTTGCTCATCTCTTCCGCTCCTGGCACTTCGTGCCGGGCCGCTCGGGCCACGGCTCGGGCTGCGCTCGACTCGTGCTTAGCACGGTCACCTGCGCAGCGGGTCCTCGCCTCTGGCTCGCCTCGCTCTACCGCGCACCCCTGAGAAGGGTGCCGGGGCGGGCGCCGGTGTCCTTGCCGTCCTTCATCACGACCTGGCCGCTGACGATCGTGGCGTCGTAGCCGGTCGCGTACTGCAGGAGGCGCCGCGCGCCGCCGGGGAGGTCGTAGACCATCTCCGGGCGGTGCAGCGTGAGGTTGGCGTGGTCGATGACGTTGGCATCGCCCTTCATGCCGGGCTCGAGCGTGCCGCGATCGCCGAGTCCGTAGAGCGATGCGGTGTCGCTCGTCATCTTGCGCACCACCAGCTCGAGCGGGAGCTTCTCGCCGCGGCTGCGGTCGCGCGCCCAGTGCGTGAGCATGTAGGTCTCGATGCTCGCGTCGCAGATCGCACCGACGTGCGCGCCGCCGTCGCCGAGGCCGAGTGCGGTCGCCGGGTGGGCGATCATCTCGCGGATCGGGTCCTGGGTGAAGTTCGTGTACCCGAGCAGAGGGCGCAAGAGCAGCTCGCGCCCGTCGTTCGAGAGCAGGAGGTCGTAGAGGTACTCCTCCGGGTCGACGCCGGCCTGCTCGGCGAGCGCGGCGATGCTCTGCTCACGTGCGGGTTCGTAGTCGGGCGGCTCACCGAGCTTGAAGATGCGGTCGAGACCGAGGCCGATGAACGCCATCCGGTCGTCGGCCTCGGGCTTCTCGGACAGGATGCGAGCCCGCAGCTCCGGGTCGCGCATCGCCGCGACCTTCTCGTCGAGGGGCAGGTCGTCGAGCGGCGCATAGCTCGGCCGCTGACGGAGCGGGTGGAAGGTCTGGAGGCCGAGCAGCAGGCCGAGCGGACGGCCGGCGACCTGCGGCCGCACCGGCACCCCCTCGTCGAACGCCTCGCCCGCCAGGTCGAGCATCTTCTTCCACTGGTCCGGATCGAGGTCGTGCTGGTTCATCGCGAAGGTGACGGGGCGACCGGTCTCCCGAGAGAGCCGGCGCATCCAGTCCATCTCCTTCTCGGACGCGGCGAGGTCCTCGCCCATCACGCCGGCCGGCGCGAGCTCGAAGACCCCGGCCCCGGCGTCGCCCAGCGCGCGGCCGAGGCCGAAGAGCTCGTCCTCTGCGGCGTACGTGCCCGGCACCGGCTCGCCGTCGATCGCCCGGTGCGCGATCGTGCGCGACGTGGAGACGCCGAGCGCGCCGGCCTCGATGCCGTCGCGCACGATCCGCGCCATCGCCTCGATGTCCTCCGGCGTGGCGGGCTCGTTCTTCGCGCCACGCTCCCCCATCACGTAGCCACGCACGGATCCGTGGGGCACCTGCGTGCCGACGTCGAGCGCGAGCTCCTGGCCCTCGAGGAAGTCGAGGAACTCGGGGAAGGTCTCCCAGCCCCACCGGATGCCGGCCGACAGCGCGGCGCCGGGGATGTCCTCGACGCCTTCCATCAGGCCGATGAGCCATTCGTGCTCGTCGGGCTTCGCGGGCGCGAAGCCGACGCCGCAGTTGCCCATCACGACCGTGGTGACGCCGTGGAGGCTCGACGGCGTGAGCAGCGGATCCCACGTGACCTGGCCGTCGTAGTGGGTGTGGACGTCGACGAAGCCGGGCGTCACGAGCCGGTCGGTCGCGTCGATCTCGGCCTCACCCGCGGCCTCGACCGTGCCGACGATCGTGACCTTGCCGTCGTCGATGGCGACGTCGGCCCGGCGGGCGGGCGCCCCCGTCCCGTCGACGACCGTGCCGTTGCGGATCACGAGATCGTGCATGGGTTCCTCGCCTCTGGCTGGGGTTCGGCTTCGACTGTAACGTGTTCTAGAACTGAACACAGGGGGGACAAGCGGATGGCGCTCACGCTCGCGGACGTGGATCTCAACAACCTCGACACCTTCGTGCAGGGTGTCCCGCACGACCAGTTCGACCTCCTCCGCGCCGAGGCGCCCCTCTACTTCCACGACGAGCCCGACGGCCTGAGCGGCTACTGGTGCGTCACCCGCCGCGACGACCTGCGAACGCTGAGCGGCAAGTGGCAGCAGTACTCGAGCGAGTGGGGCATCACGCTGCACGAGGCCACCGAGGACGAGCTCGCGCAGCAGCGGATGATGATGCTGATGATGGACCCGCCGCGGCACACGAAGCTGCGGCTGCTCGTCAACAAGGGCTTCACCCCGCGGATGATCGGCCGCCTGCACGACCGCATCCAGGACTGCGCCCGCGACATCGTCGACAACATCATCGAGCGGGGCGAGTGCGACTTCGTCGTCGACGTCGCCGCCGAGCTCCCGCTCCAGGTCATCGCCGAGATGATGGGTGTCCCCCAAGAAGACCGCCACAAGGTCTTCGAGTGGAGCAACCGCATGATCGGGTCGGAGGACCCGGAGTACGCGGTGTCGCAAGAGGACTACATGGGCGCGGCGATGGAGATGTTCCAGTACGCCCACGACCTCGCGGCGACGAAGCGGGCCAACCCCGGCGACGACATCGTCAGCGTGCTGCTCAACGCCGAGGTCGAGGGTGAGCGGCTGAGCGACATCGAGTTCGACATGTTCTTCCAGCTGCTGGCCGTGGCCGGCAACGAGACCACCCGCAACCTCATCTCGCACGGGATGCTCGCCCTCATGGAGAACCCCGACGAGCGCGCCAAGGTGCTGGCGAACCCCGATCTGCTGCCCGGCACGGTCGACGAGATGCTCCGCTACGCGTCGCCGGTCATGTACATGCGCCGGACCGCGCGCGAGGACACCACGATCCGGGACGTCACCATCAAGGAGGGCGACAAGGTCGCGCTCTGGTACATCGCGGCCGACCACGACCCCGAGGTGTTCACCGACCCGCACCGATTCGACGTCACCCGCAACCCCGCCGATGACTTCGTCGCCTTCGGCGGCGGCGGCCCGCACTTCTGCCTGGGCACGCACCTGGCGAAGCTCGAGATCAAGGTGATGTTCGAGGAGCTCCTGTCGCGGATCCCGGAGATGTCGCTCGACGGCGACGTCGAGCGCCTGCGTTCCAACTTCATCAACGGCATCAAGCACATGCCGGTGAAGTTCGCCCCCGCGGCGCGCGCCGCGGCTTGAACTCAGAAGCGCGCGACGCGCGCGGCCTTCTCGGCACGCGGCTCCCAGACGCGCACCTGCTCGATACGGTCCGCTACATACGCGTCGAGCGTGCTGCCCACCAGCTCTGCCATCGCCGCGGCGCCGGCGTCGTTCAGGTGGAGCCCGTCGCCGTAGACCAGGCCAGGGTCCGGGGTCGCGCGCGCGTCCCAGTCGATCACAGCCAGGTTGGGGTACCGGTGCGCGGCGTCGGCGATCACCGCGTTGGCGGCCGGCACCCAGTCGGTGAACTGGCGCAGGTTCACCCAGAACACCTGGGGTACGCCCTGCAGGTGGGCCATGAGGCCGTCGAGCCACACACTCAGCTCCTGCGCGCTGATGCCGTCGTTCGCTCCGAGCGCGATCACCACGACGTCGCCGTTGCCGAACAGGTTCGCGTCGACGATCGGTCCCGAGTTGTAGATGTGGAGGCTCTCGGCCGCGAAGACGTTGGGGGTCCACCCGCTCGACGCCAGCCGAGAGGCGACGACGCCCTGCGCGCCGAGCATGACCGAGTCGCCGAGCACGAAGACCCGCTGATCGACCGGGCTCGGGCGTGGGGGCTCCGGCTTGTGCGGGCGCGGCGCGGCGATCGCTGCGGGCGCCGCGACGAGCAGGGTCACGAGCGCGACGAGGATGGCGGACGTCCGGCGCACGAGGAGTCGACCGTACCCGCCGGGCCGTCGTGGCGAACCTCAGTGCCGGTGCCCGGGGCGGACCGTTGACCACACCAGGGCTCGACGCCGCGAGGGTCTCGGCGTGGTTGACCGACCACGTCGACGGCGCGGTCGGTCCCTTCCGGTTCGAGCTGATCGCGGCCGGTGGCTCCAACCTCACCTACCGGGTCACCGACGCCGCGAGCGGGGCGTGGGCCCTGCGGCGGCCGCCCGTCGCCGCGGTGCTCGCCACCGCGCACGACATGGACCGCGAATGGCGGATCATCGAGGCCCTGACCGCCGACGGCACCGTGCCGGTGCCCCGGGCCGTCGCGCAGTGCGTCGACCTCGACGTGAACGATGCACCGTTCTACGTGATGGAGTTCGTGGACGGCACGATCCTGCGCACCGAGGCCGACGGCGCCGCGCTGACAGCGGACCAGGCCGAGCGCGCGACCGACTCGCTCGTCGACGTGCAGGTCGCGCTCCACGCGATCGAGCCCGCGGCGATCGGGCTCGGCGACCTCGGGAAGCCGGGCAGCTACGCGGAGCGTCAGCTGCACCGCTGGCACACGCAGGTCGAGCGCGCCGGCGTCCGCGAGCTCCCGCTGCTCGAGGAGCTCCACGCGCGACTCGCGGCAACCGTGCCGCCACCGTCGGGCGCTCCGGTCCTGGCACACGGCGACTACCGGTTCGACAACACCGTGCTCGGCCCCGACCACACGATCCTCGCGGTGCTCGACTGGGAGCTCTGCACGACCGGCGATGCCGTCGCCGACTTCGCGTGGTCGCTGCTCTACTGGGCCGACCCCGGCGACCGGTGCGAGTTCCTCGCTTCGTCACCCACCCTGGCGCCGGTGTTCACCCGCCGGGCCGATGTCGCCGAGCGCTACGCCCGCCGCTCCGGTCGATCACTCGACGCGTTGGGGTGGTACACCGTGTTCGGCACCTGGAAGATGGCGTGCATCGTCGAGGGCGTCCACGCCCGCTACCTGCGGGGCGCCACCGGCGGCGGCGCCTCGGGCGACGCAGCCTCGATCGCCGCCAAGGTCGACCTGCTCCTCGAGCACGCCCACGAGCTCGCCGCCGACGCCCAGATCTGACGACCCGCCCTACGACCCGTTCCCGAGACCGAGGACCGCCATGACTGCACCCTTCTCCTACGACGGCAAGCGAGTGATCGTGACCGGCGCCGCCTCCGGCATGGGCAAGGCCACCGTCGCGATGCTCGACCAGCTCGGCGCCGAGGTGCACGCGCTCGACATCGCGCCGTGCGCGGGCCCGGCCACGAAGTCGTACGAGACCGACTGCGGCGATCCCGCGTCGATCCAGACGACGCTCGACTCGATCGGCACGCCGGTGCACTGCCTGTTCAACGTCGCGGGCGTGCCCCAGACGCATCCCGCCGACCGGGTCTTCGGCGTCAACTTCCTCGGCCTGCGCCACCTCACCGAGCGAGTGCTCGACGGCATGATGGGTGAGGGCGGCGCGATCGCGCACGTGGCGTCGAAGGCCGGCTCGGGCTGGCGCAACCACCTGCCCGCGATCCTCGACGTGCTCGCGACCGAGGACCTGCCC
>CAZKTS010000076.1:0-2611 GCA_964555735.1 uncultured Bifidobacteriaceae bacterium | reverse complement strand
CACCGGCAGCCAGGACCTCCTCACGCCGCTCGGCGACGCGGAGGAGCTCCACGAGCTCATCTCGACCTCGCAGCTGTTCGAGCTGCGCGGTGCCGCGCACGCGCTCATGGTCGAGTCGCCCGGCGCCTTCAACCGGGCGGTCCTCGGCTTCCTCGACGCCGACGCTCGTGTTCGGGCGGCGTAGCGCCGCATTCGCCGTCGCGATCGTCCTCGCGGTCGCCCTCGGCGCGTGCTCCGCCGACGACCCGGGCACGGTCACCGCGCCGGGCGACATCCCGATCGAGCCGGCCACGCCCGGACGCGGGGTGCTGGTGATCGGCGACTCCAACGTGTTCGAGTCGACCGCCGTGATCGAGGCCGCGCTGCGCGCGTGCGGCCGGGAGCCGACGGTCCGGGGCGTCCCGGGCTACGGGGTCATGAACAACGACGACTACTGGCTGCCCGAGCTGCCCGGGTTGCTGGCGAGCGACCCGTCGGTGATCGTGGTCGCGCTCGGCACCAACGACGCCGGCGCGGACTACGACGAGGCGACGTTCGACGATCGCCTCGACCAGCTCATGCGCGCGCTGCCCGATGACGTGCCGGTGATCTGGGTCACCCACGTCGACGACCGCCTCGACGCGTTCGGCCCGAACGCCGCGAAGGTCAACGAGCGCATCCGCGCCGCGACGGAGCGGTGGGACCGGCTCGGCGTCCTGGACTTCACGCCCGCGCTCACGGCCGATCCGGCGCTGCTGCGCGACGACGCCTTGCACTTCACCGAGAAGGGCATGAAGGAGTACGCCCGGCGCATCGCCCTCTCGGCGACCGCGGCGGTCGAGAACGAGGGCGTGAACGGTTGCCGGTTCGCCGAGTCGGGTTGATCAGCTCTCTCGGCTGATGAGGTCGTCGACGAGGCGACCGAGCCCCGCCACCACCGTGGGGTCGAGGCGGTCCGCGCCGGCGAGCGCCTCGCTCGCCTTCTTCGCGTGGTCGCGGGCGACGGCCAGGGCGGCAGGGACCGCGCCGTCGGCCGTCGCGATCCCGCGCACCGTGGCGAGCGCGCGGTCGTCGAGCGGGCCGCCGAGAAGGCCGCGCAGCTCCGAGCCGTCGTCGCGGAGCGCGTAGATCACCGGCAGCGTGTAGATGCCCTCGACGAGGTCCTGGCCCGACGGCTTGCCGAGCGCCTCGTCGGTGGCGGTGAGGTCGAGGCAGTCGTCGACGATCTGGAAGCAGAGGCCGAGGTGGTGGCCGTAGCGCGTGAGCGCGTCCAGCGTGGCCTCGTCGACGTCGCTCACCATCCCGCCGATGCGACAGGCGGTGGCGAACAGCGACGCGGTCTTGCCCTCGATGGCGGACGCGTAGTCCTCCTCGGAGCGCTCGACGTCGAAGAGGTGCTGGAGCTCGAGCACCTGGCCGCGGCACAGCTCACCGATGGTGTCGGCGAGGAGGGCGGCGACGTCGGCCCCCAGCGACGCGGCCAGGGCCGAGGCGCGGGCGAGGAGGTAGTCGCCGGACAGGATCGCCACGATGTTGGACCACCGGGCGTTCACGCTCGGAACGCCCCGGCGGGTCTCGGCCTCGTCGATCACGTCGTCGTGGTACAGCGAGCCGAGGTGGACCAGCTCGACGGCCACGCCGCCGGTGACCGCCTCGTCGCTGGCGGGCTGCTCTCCACCCCTGGCCGCATACGCGGCGACGAGGGTGAGGGTGGGGCGGATGCGCTTGCCGCCGGCCCGCACGAGGTGGGCGGCGACGTCGCCGAGGAAGCGGTCGGGGTGGGCGACGGCCTCGTCGAGGCGCTCCTCGACCCGGGCAAGGTCGGCCTCCAGCGGCGCGAGGGCCAGGGTCGCCGCCGGTTGCATGTGCCCACGCTACGCAGGGCCCGTGCCGTCCACCAAGCCGGGGCGAACCGCCCAGATCGCCGCGAGCCGGTCCGGCCGAGCCCACCACGGGAACAAATCGTGGCCTCCCGGTGCTGTTCCCCCTCCTGAGCCCCCGTTGGATGCCGATACGTGCAGGGGGCCGACGCGACACTGACGGGTAGAGTGGGACAGCGGTCCGGACCGCAGCTCCGCACCGAACAGTGCAGGCGTTGCAGTCACAGCCGAGATCCCAGCGAGGGGATCAGAGAGAAGGCAGCACAGGTGTTCGAACGCTTCACCGACCGAGCACGACGGGTGGTGGTGCTGGCGCAGGAAGAGGCGCGCCTGCTCAACCACAACTACATCGGCACCGAGCACATCCTGCTCGGGCTGATCCACGAGGGCGAGGGCGTCGCCGCCAAGGCGCTCGAGTCGCTCGGCATCTCCCTCGAGGCCGTCCGGGCCCAGGTCGAGGAGATCATCGGCCACGGCGGCCAGGCGCCGTCGGGCCACATCCCGTTCACCCCGCGCGCGAAGAAGGTCCTCGAGCTCTCGCTGCGCGAAGCGCTCCAGCTCGGCCACAACTACATCGGCACCGAGCACATCCTCCTCGGCCTCATCCGGGAGGGTGAGGGCGTGGCCGCGCAGGTCCTCGTGAAGCTCGGCGCCGACCTCTCGCGCGTCCGACAGCAGGTCATCCAGCTCCTGTCCGGCTACGCCGGCTCCAAGGAGGGCGCGCCCCAGGGTGGTGGCGCGAGCGCCGAGGG
>CAZKTS010000075.1:0-4853 GCA_964555735.1 uncultured Bifidobacteriaceae bacterium | reverse complement strand
CTGGTGTCGGCGATGTAGACGGTGCCGGTGGAGCTCACGGCGACGCCACCCGGCGCGGAGAGCGAGACCGAGCCCGCGGCGCCGCTGAATGTGCAGGCGGTGCTGGCGCCGCCGCCGGCCACCTGGCTCACGGTGCCGGCGCTGACCTTGCGGATGCAGTTGCGCCCGGTGTCGGCGATGTAGACGGTGCCGGAGCTGTCGACGGCCACGCCGCGCGGCGCGCTCAACGAGACGGTGGTGGCCGCGCCCGTGTAGGTACACGCGGTGTTCGCACCGCCGCCGGCGATCGTGGTGATGACGCCGGTCGCCCCGTCGATGCGGCGGATCCGGTTGTTGGTCGTGTCGGCGATGTAGACGTTGCCCGCGCCGTCGACGGCGACGCCGCGCGGCGCGCTCAGCTGCGCGCTCGTCGCCGCGCCACCGTCACCGCTGAAGCCGGCGGAGGAGCCCGCGACGAGGTTGATGGCGCCGATGCAGCCGGTGCTCAGGACCTGGTTCGAGGCCGGGCTGTCCCACGTGGAGCGCTTCGACGTCACCACGTACGACCGGAGAGTGGGCGGGCCCGCGCTGGTGTCGGAGTAGGTCGTGGTGGTGAGCGGGGTCACCGAGCCGATGGTGCTGTACGGGCCGCCGCTCGCGTTGCCGCGCTGCACGTTGTAGCTGGTGGCGAAGCCGGCGGCGACGCCCGTCCAGCTGAGTGACAGCGCCGACGTGCTGGTCCACCGGCACCCGAGCCCCGTCGGCGCGGGGAGCGTGCCCGATGAGAAGCCCGGGCCGGGCGGCGCGGGCGTCGCCGTGAACTTGGCGTACGCGAGGCCGGCACCGCCGAGCAGCCCGACCGCGACGAGCCCGACCGTGAGCACGGTCGCGGCACGGATGGATGCTCGGCGGGCGCGCCGCCGGCGCTCGACGCCGTACGGATCGTCGGCGCGCCACGAGATGGGGCGCAGCGCCCACAGCTCACGCAGGCCCCACACCGTCAACAGCACCGCGCCGAGCACGAGGACGACCATTCGGGACCCCGCGTTGGCGAGCATCTCCACTGCGCTGCCCACGTAGGGGATGTCGCGTCGGACCCGCCACGCCTGGTCGCCGCGGATGCGGATCGTCCACACGTCCGGCGCGTCGTTGGCATCGCCCTTGGTGTGGAAGATCGAGCCGTGGCGGCCGGCGACGACGTCGTAGATGCGGTGCACCACGAGGGGGTGACCCTCGGTCGGTGCGTTGAACAAGAGGACGTCGCCGGCGCGCAGCTCGTCGGTGGCGACCGGCTCGGCCACGACCATCGCGCCCTTCGCGATGCCGGGCTCCATCGAACCCGAGAGCACCGGGGCGAACCGCCACTGGTCGAGCGCGGTGCCGACCGCGAGGGTGCCGAGGAGCGCGGCGCTCGTCACCGCGAGGACGACGAGCGCCGCGGAGAGGCAACGGTGCAGGCGCGATCGGCCGTCGCGACTGCCCGTTGCCATCTCGTCCCCCGGGACCCTCGTTGCCGCGCTACTGCGCGGTCGCGGTCCGCTGCGTCGCGGTGAACGCGTACTGGACCACCGAGCTCTGCGACTGGAGCGTGTTCGGCGCCGCCGACGGCAGGGTCAGCGTCACGCGCAGGAAGTTGTCGACCCCGCTGCCCAGCGCCAGGTTGGACAGCGCGAGGTTGGTGCCGATCACCGGCACCGAGGCGAGCACGGTGCTCGTCGTGCCGCTGCACGTGTAGGTGTACGCGGGCCCGCCGGACTCGGTCCAGGCGACGCTGCACTTGTCGATCACCATCTGGAGCCCGTTCGCGGTGTCGGTGTTGAGCAGCGAGCTCGTGGTGGCCGTCGTGGTGAGCGTCACCGTCGAGAGCGGGATCGTCCCGGTGTTGCGCACCGTGACCGCACGCTGGATCGTGTCACCGGCCGCGATGTTGCTCGCGCCGATGCTGAGCCGGTTGTTCGCCGCGCTGGTGTTGATCGTGGCGAGGGTCACGGACCCCGACGACGTCGCCTGCGACACCGAGGCAGTGTCGGTGAAGACGGCGAAGGCGCCGATCCCCACGATCGAGGCGGCGACCATGATGAGCGCCACCGAGAGGATGAGCTTGGAGGCCAGCGGCAGCCGGCCGGATGTCTTGCGGAACACGGGTGTCCTCCCCGTCTGATGTTCCCCACCCCGGGAAACCGTGGAGGTGGTGTCGGCCCGGCCGTTGGGCCGGCGTAGACCTTGGCGCGTCATTCGGCGGCTGACGCGTCCGCGTCATGATCCCGAGCGCGCTCGACCGCCACCCGTACCCTTGAGCCCGTCATGGTCCCCACCCTCGACACCCGTGGCCGCGCTCCCATCAGGGTGCTGCTCGTCGACGATCACCGGATGTTCACCGAGCTCATGACCGTGGTGCTGGGTGAGCACCCGGACCTCGAGGTCACCGGCAGCGCCGTCGACGCGGCGGAGGCCGTGGAGCGGGCGATGGCGGACCCGCCCGACGTCGCGGTGATCGACTACCACCTCCCCGGCGCCGACGGCATCGCGGTCGCCGAGCAGCTGCGACGGGTGCTGCCGGACGTCCGGGTCGTGATGCTCACGGGCCACGACGACGACAGCATCCTGCGCATGGCGATGGACGCCGGGTGCGCGGGCTTCGTCACCAAGGACCGAGCCACCGAGGACCTGGTCGCGGCGGTGCGCACCGTGCGCGACGGCAACGCGGGCCTTTCGCCGTCGGCCGTGCATCGTCTCGCCGGTGCGCCGTCGAGCGGTGCGAGCCGGCAGTTCGGCCTGACCGCTCGCGAGCTCGACGTGCTCCGCCTCCTCACCGAGGGCGTGTCGACGCGCGGGATCGCCGAGCGCCTGTTCATCAGCCTCAACACCGCCCGCAACCACGTGCAGCGGATCATTCGCAAGCTCGGCGCACACTCGCGCCTCGAGGCCGTGGCGATCGCCAACCGCGCCGGTCTGGTCAACGGCCGGCGCGGCTGAACGCCGACCCGGAGCGGTACCATCGACGTCCCACGGGGACGTAGCTCAGCTGGCTAGAGCACCTGCTTTGCAAGCAGGGGGTCGTGGGTTCGAGTCCCATCGTCTCCACCGTTCGCGGCTCATCCGTGCAGGATGACGGCACGGACCTGCTTGGCGGGTTCTCCGAATGGACCCCCCGCCAGTGTGACGATGCGCCCCTGTCCTCCGACCGCCGCAATGGGCCCGCCGGTTGGGCCGTCGAACCGTTCGATGTTCCACGTGCTCCCACGGTCGGTCGAGATCGCGGCGAACGTCTCGTCGAACGCGCTCAGTGGTCCGCCGCAGCCGCCGAGGACCGCGAGTTCGTTTCCGATAGCCACGGGCGCGCTCACGAAGTCGTAGCTGGCGCGGTCGTGATCGCCGCAGGGAAGGCGAGGGGTGACGTCCCACCACCGGATGCCGTCATCGCTGCGCGCGAGCGCTCCCTGCACACAGTCGGAGCAGAACTCCGACGGGACGGTCGTCGCCACGTAATGACCGTCGACGCGGAGGACCCGACTGGGGCTCGGGAACGCGACGCCGCCCGTGTCTCCGTTGGGGTAGGTGGTGATGGTCCATGAGGCCCCACGATCGGCGCTGACGACGCTCCTGGGTGGGCTCGACGGCGCGTCCGCGTGCAGCGCGGTGCCGTCCTCGACGAAGCCGACCACCGCGCCGTGGTCGAACAGGGTGTATGGGCCGTCGGCCGTCGCGCTCCGAATCCAGCTGACGCCGGCGTCGGTGCTGCGCCAGAGCGCGATGCCGTCCGGGTAGAAGCAGCAGGTGTCGGTGTGCACCAACGCACCGTCGCCTCCGCCGGCGATCACGGTCGTACCGGCGACGTCCAGGGCGAAGATGGTCTGGTTTCCGTCCCCGGTCAACGCAGGCGCGTCCACCAGTCGCCAATCACCACCATCGTCCGAGATCCACACAGCGGCGTCGAGGTAGCTGCGTCCGTAGACCGGGTCGAAGACGGCACCCGCGAGATAGCGCCGCCCATCCGCTTCGGCGGCGGCGATCGGGAACGCGCCTTTCCCGACTGGGACGGGGAGGACGATGGGTTGCCAGGACTTCGCCGTGGCGTCCGAGACGTACAACGAGACTGTCCCGAGCCGGTCGTAGCTGGTGTCAGTCCGAGATCGCAGGTAGACGGCGCCACCGTCGGTGAAGAGCACGTGGCGGACGTTGTTCAATCCGCCGGGGTAGCCAGCGTTCAGGGCCGCATCACCCGGCAGCTCGTCGACGTGGTGTGCGTCCCAGTGCACACCGTCGTCCGACGTCACTGCCCAGGTTCGGGACCCGGCCTCGACGAGACCCACGTAGGCATCGCGCACACCGATGAGGTCGATCGGGTGTCCCCTCAGCGGCCGCCCTTCGGCGGTCAGGTCGACCACGTCCCGCTGCGCGGAGTCCGACGACGACCGTTCGGCGATCGTCACGACGATCACCGCCACGACCACGATGACCGCAGCACCAGCTGCCCATCTGCCCGCCCGGGTCATCGGCCCATGATGCCCGCCCACCTCCCGCAAGGGTCGTCGTGCTGCAGCACCACTCCAGGTGGTGATGCCCGGACCGGGGGTGACCGGCCGTAGGCTTTCCCGCACCGGGGCACCGACACGGGAGGGAACGTCGCGATGCCGGAACGCCGCGCACTGGGTCTCCGACGGCTGCTCTCCGTCGCGTTGGCCGCGGCCGCCGTCGTCGCCTTCGCCGTGCCTGCCGCGGCCAGCGGCGGTGCCCAGGACCCGCCGGGCTGGGCCGACCCGGGCGGCGGCGCGTGGGTCGCGTTCACGCTCCAGAACCCGACGGCCACCCCGATCGGGCGCACGGGCAACTACGAACCGGTGATCGTCGAGCGCACCATGAACGGGGTGGCC
>CAZKTS010000074.1:0-21752 GCA_964555735.1 uncultured Bifidobacteriaceae bacterium | reverse complement strand
GCTGTTCCACTCGAACGCGATGATCACCGGGTACGCGCCGTGGCTGATGACCGGCGCCACGTGCGTGCTGCGGCGCAAGTTCTCGGCGTCGGGCTTCCTCCCCGACGTCCGCAAGTACGGCGTCACCTACTTCAACTACGTGGGGAAGCCGCTGTCGTACATCCTCGCCACGCCCGAGCAGCCCGACGACGCCGACAACACGCTCACGCGCGTGTTCGGCAACGAGGCCGCCGACCTCGACATCGAGCGGTTCTCGAAGCGCTTCGGCGTGCCCGTGCAGGACGGCTACGGCTCGACCGAGGGCGGCGCCAACATCAGCCGCACCCCCGACATGCCCAAGGGCGCGCTCGGGCTCGCCGCCGAAGGCACCGAGATCGTCGACGCGGAGACCGGTGAGGAGTGCCCGCGGGCGCGCTTCAGCGAGGACGGCCACCTCCTCAACCCTGAGGAAGCCATCGGCGAGATCGTCAACAAGGCGGGCGCGTCGCTGTTCGAGGGCTACTACAAGAACGACGAGGCCAACGCGGCGCGCGTGCGCGACGGCTGGTACTGGACCGGCGACCTCGGCTACCGCGACGAGGCGGGCTACTTCTACTTCGCGGGGCGTGACTTCGAGTGGCTGCGCGTCGACGGCGAGAACTTCGCCGCCGCGCCGGTGGAGCGCATCCTCGCCCGCTACCCCGACGTCGTGCTCGCGGCGGTGTACGCCGTCCCCGACGAGGACGTCGGCGACCAGGTGATGACCACGCTCGAGCTGCGCCCGGGTGCGACGTTCGACCCGGCGGCGTTCGACGCGTTCCTCGCCGAGCAGTCGGACCTCGGCACGAAGTCGGCGCCGCGCTACGTGCGGATCGTCGACGCGATCCCGGTCACCGAGACCAAGAAGCCGCTGAAGCGCCAGCTCCGCAAGGAGCACTGGGAGGTCGGCGACCCGGTGTGGTGGCGGTCGGGCAAGGGCGAGCCGCTCACGCCGATGACCGACGCCGATCGGGCCGAGCTGCGCGCCCGGTTCGAGGCCCGCGACCGCCTCGACCAGCTCGAGCTCGCGTGACCGACCTCAGCGGGCGGGTCGCCGTCGTCACCGGTGCCGGGCGCGGGATCGGGCGGGCGGAGGCGATGCGACTCGCGGCGTACGGGGCGAAGGTCGTGGTCAACGACCTGGGTGTTGCCACCGACGGGAGTCTCACTGACGAGACGCCGGCCCAAGAGGTGGTGCACGAGATCCAGGCCGCCGGCGGCGAGGCCGTCGCCGACCGCAGCAACATCGCGACCAAGGACGGCGGCGCGGCCGTCGTGCAGCACGCGCTCGACGAGTGGGGCCGCGTCGACATCGTCGTCAACAACGCGGGCTTCGGTCGGCCGCGGATGGTCTTCAACCTCGGCGACGACGAGTGGGACGACGTGATCGCGGTGCACCTGCGCGGCACGTTCTCGGTGACCGCGCCGGCGTGCCGCTGGTGGCGCGCCGAGCACAAGGCCGGGCGCGGCGAGGGCGGGCGCATCGTCAACACGTCGACCGGATTGCTGCTCTACGGCGGCGCCGGGCAGTCGAACTACGTGGCCGCGAAGGCTGGCGCATTGGCTTTCACGGAGGCCGTCGCCACCGAGATGGCGCCGTACGGCGTGACCGCGAACTGCATCATGCCGTCGGCCGCGACGCGGCTCGCCAACATCGGATGGCGCATCTCGCGCAACGCCGAGCGCCAGGAGGTCGACTTCGACCCCACCGACCCGGTGCACGTGGCCGAGATGGTGTGCTTCCTGGCGTCGCCGGCCGCGGGCTGGGTGAGCGGGCAGACGTTCCAGGTGCGGGGCGGGACCGTCGAGCACGTGCAGACGTTCGCGGTGGACCGGGTTGCCGAGCGCGACGACCGCGGCTGGACCGCCGACGACCTCGCCCAGGAGCTCCCTCGCATGTTCGGCGCCGGTGCGCGACGCTCGGACCCACCGCCGAAAGAGTGGAGCGACCAGTACCACGCGAAGGGCGGAGCCTCGACCGCACCGTCGGAAGGGAGCGCAGGATGAGCGAGATCGAGAAGATCAGCGCGATGGTCGACAAGTCGCGCGACATGATGACCGTGCGGCGGGTGTACGGCGATCCGATCGAGCGCGACGGCACCGTCGTCATCCCCGCGGCATCGGTGAGCGGTGGCGGCGGGGGCGGAGGCGGCGTCGACGCGCAGGGCCAGACCGGCGCGGGCACCGGCTTCGGCATCCACGCCCGGCCGGTCGGCGCGTTCGTGATCCGCGACGGCGTGGTGCGCTGGGAGCCGGTGACCGATCCGATGGGGCGCGTGATCGTCGTGGGCGCGACGGTCGTCGTCGGGATGCTCGTCGGGCGCTCGCTGGTGAAGTCGGCGCTGCGCCGTCGGCGTCGGCACGAACGGCACCACCGCCACGACGAGCGTCTGCCGCGACTGCACCTGCTCGCTCGGGCGTGGCAGCTGCGGCCGCACCGTCACCACGCCTGATCCCGACCGGATGATCCCGAGCCGATGATCTGGGACGCCGACTCCCACTTCATGGAGCCGCCCGACCTCTGGGCGGAGCACATCGAGCCCGCGCTGCGCGACCGCGCGCCCGTGGGGTCGACGGACCGCGGCGCGACCATCATCGACGGCGACCGTCGGGTGCCGACGGTGCGGTGGCGGCGCCTCGCCGGCGGGCTGTCGACGCTGAACGAGGAGTGGGCGACCACCTACAAGCGCTACGACGAGCGCGGGTGGGACCCCGAGGCCTACGTCATTGCGATGGCCGACCAGGGCATCGACCGCATGACGCTGTACCCGAGCCGCGGCCTCATGCAGGTCGCGGCGTGGGGGCTCGACCCGACGCTCGCCGCCGCGATCGTGCGGGCGTACAACGACTGGGCGGCCGCGTTCGTGGCCAACGTGCCCGACCGGCTCTTCGCCGTCGGTCAGCTCGACCTGCGCAACGTGGACGCTGCGATCGCCGAAGCACGACGAGGTGTCGAGGAGCTCGGGCAGCGTGCGTTCTTCGTGCTGCCCGAGCCGCCGCTGCCGGGCGTCACGCTCGAGCGGCCGTACTACGACCCGCTGTGGTCGACGCTCGAGGAGCTCGATGTCGCACTCGCGCTGCACAACGTCGCCGGCACCGGGCTCGGTCAGCTCGGCGCGGACCGCTTCGGCGACTGGGCGCTCCCCCGCATCGCCGCCGCGTTCCCGCTGGAGGCGCAGCTCACCCTCTTCTCCTTCCTCGTCGGCGGGATCTGCGACCGGCACCCCGGCCTGCGGGTCGTCGTGCTCGAGTCGGGCGCAGGCTGGCTGCCGTTCTGGCTGTGGTGGCTCGACGAGCTGTACGAGCGCTACGCCGGGCTGGACGTCGAGGAGCTGAGCGCTCCGCCGAGCGAGCTGTTCCGCCGACAGTGCTTCATCTCGGCCGAGATGGAGGAGCCGAACCTCCGCAACGTCGTCGACGCCCTGGGCGCCGACTGCATCGTCACCGCGTCGGACTTCCCCCACCCCGAGGGCACCTTCCCCGACGGCGTGAGGGACTTCACCAAGCGCGACGACCTCACCGAACCGGAGAAGCAGAAGATCCTCTGGGACAACCCGTCGCGCCTGTACGGCGTCTAGGGACTCTGTTTGGTCGAACGCGCCCCCCCGAGCCGCATCGACCCACCAAACAAGATCTTGACCGGGGCTCCCCGGTCGACCACCTACGCGTCGAAGACGACAGGGAGGTGGTTGGGGGCGCGGAAGGCGAGGCCGCTGATGTGGGGGTCGTCGGCGTCGGGGGCGAAGCGGACGTTGGGAAGGCGGTCGAGCACGGCGTTTATGACGACCGTCGTCTCCATGCGCGCGAGGTGCATGCCGAGGCACATGTGCGGACCGAACGCGAACGCCATGTGCTGCTTGGGCTCGCGGAAGAGGTCGAACTCGTCGGGGTTCTCCCAGCGCGACGGGTCGCGGTTCGCGCCGCCCATCTGGATCTGGACCGGTGAGCCCGCCGGAATCACGACGCCCGCCACCTCGATGTCGCGCGTCGTGGTACGGCCGATGCCGGTGAGCGGCGGCTCCCAGCGCAACCCCTCCTCGATCGCCTGCGGCAGCAGCGCGCGGTCCTTGCGCAGCGCGTCGAGCTGGTCGGGGTTGGAGAGCAGCCCGTACATGAGGTTGCTCGACGACCGGTACGTGGTCTCCGCGCCCGCCGGGAGCAGGAGCCGCAGGAACGCGATGATCTCGTCGTCGGTCAGCTGCACGCCGTCGAGCTCGGCCTGCGCGAGCACACTGATGAGGTCACCGCGCGGGTCCTGGCGACGCTCGGCGATGATCCGCGCGAAGTAGTCGTACAGCCACTGCGACGCGTTGAGGCCGCGCTCGATGTCGATGGTGATCGAGATCAGCTCGACCGCCTTGGCGTGGAACGCAGCGAGGTCGTCATCGGGGAGACCGATCATCCCCGCGATCACCGTGACGGGGAACGGGAAGAAGAGCTCGCGCACCAGCTCGGCCTCGCCGCGCTCCGCGAACGTGTCGACGAGCCCGTGCACGATCGGGTGCACGAGGTCTGCCTCCCACCTCTCCATCGCCTTGCGTGTGAACGCCTGCTGGATGAGCGCGCGGTACTGGTGGTGCTCCGGCTCGTCCATCTCGAGGATCGAGTGCCCGAAGACGAGACCTATGCTGTCGGCGTAGCCCGACGACGAGAACACCTCGCCGTCCTTGAGCGCCTGCTGGACGGTCTCGAACGACAGCACCGTGTGCGGCGTAGCCGCATTGCCCACCAGCGCGGCCTCGAGCCCCGGCTCGATCCCCAGTCGCTCGTTGAGCGCGCCGACGTGCACCGGGCACTCGGCACGCAGCTCGTGGAACACGGGGTACGGGTCGCGCACCTCGCCGATGCCCGCCGAGGCGTCGAAGTCGGCGAACGGGTCGTACTCGTCGCCGGGTGCGGCGTCCTGGAGGTCGGGGCTGCTCATCCCCCCAGCCTGCCAGACCCTGACGGCGGCGTCAGCCTCACCCCTCGCCGGGGGTCGCGGCTGTGACAACCTGCGGCCCATGGCGCATGACGCTCTCTTCCAGCCGCTTCAGGTGGGCCCGGTCGAGCTCCGCAACCGGATCATCTTCGGCGCCCACTTCACGATGTTCACCGAGCCCAACCCGGTGTGGGGCGAGCCCGGCTTCTACGGCCGCCGCTACGGCCGCTACCTCGCCGACCGGGCGCGGGGCGGGGTGGCCGCGGTGATCGCGGGCGAGACGGCCGTCGCGCCGAACACGGCCTACAAGATGCCGAACAACGCCAACGGCTGGGACCCCGAGTCGATCCCCCACTACCAGGCGCTCACGAGCCAGGTGCACGAGCACGGCGCGGCCGCGTTCATCCAGCTCACGCACTCGGGCGCCATGATGCTCGGCAACTGGTCCAAGGAGGTCGCGGTCGCACCGTCGGTCGCGCCCGACCACATGGAAGCGCCGAAGGCGATGGACGCCGACGACATCGCCGAGATGATCGACTACCACGTGCGGTGCGCCAACAACGCCGTCGCCGGCGGGTTCGACGGCATCGAGATCCAGAGCGCGCACGGGTACCTGCTGCACCAGTTCCTCTCGCCCAAGTTCAACCGGCGCGACGACGGCTACGGCGGCTCGCTCGAGAACCGGATGCGCTTCGGCGTGGAGGTGCTGCGCGCGGTGCGCGAGGCGGTCGGCGACCGCGCCGCCGTCGGTCTGCGCCTCGCCGGCGACGACGAGGAGCGCCACGGTCCGGGCCTGACCGCCGACGACTGCGCCGAGGTCGCGGCCCGGTACGAGCAGCTCGGGCTCGTCGACTTCCTCAACGTGAGCATCGGCATCGGTGGCATCGGCATGGTGCGCACGAACTACTCGCCGCACCTGCTCGGCGTGTACGCCGCGCACGCGGTGAAGAAGGCCGTGCGCGACACGCCCGTCTTCACGGTGCACCGCATCCTCCAGCCCGACGAGGCGGAGCGCATCATCGACAACCACGAGGCCGACGGCATCACGCTCGTGCGTGCGCTCATCGCCGACCCCGAGTGGGTGAACAAGGCCCGTGAGGGGCGCGACGAGGAGATCCGGGCGTGCACCGGGATCAACCAGTCCTGCTACGGCAACCTGCTCCAGTCGATGCCGATCAACTGCGTGCAGAACCCGGCCGTCGGGCGCGAGGACGACCTCGGGCTCGGCACGATGGAACCCGCCACGACGCCGAAGAAGGTGGTCGTGGTGGGCGGCGGTCCGGGTGGGCTCGAGGCCGCGTGGGTGGCCGCGGCCCGTGGCCACGACGTGACCCTGCTCGAGCGCGACGCCGAGCTCGGCGGCGCGATCCGGCTGGCCCGCACGCTGCCCGGGCGGGAGGAGATCGGCCTGCTCGCCTCGTGGCGGATCGGCGAGTGCACGCGTCAGGGCGTCGACGTGCGCACGGGTGTGGAGGCGACGGCCGAGTCGGTGCTCGCGCTCTCGCCGGACGCGGTGGTGATCGCGACCGGCGGGCGGGCCACCAAGATGGGCCTGGCCGCGTACCACCCCATGCCGGTGCCGGGCTCGGAGCAGGACTGGGTGCTCGATCACGTCGAGGCGCTGCGGCGCGCGCTCGACGACCCCGACTCGCTCGGGTCGACGATCGTGCTGCTCGATGCGGTCGGGCACGCGCAGGCCATCGGGCTCGGCGAGATGCTGGCGACGCAGGGGCGCACCGCGATCTGCGTGACGCCGCTCCCCGTCCCGATGGCGCTCGACGGCGAGACGCAGGCCGCGATCCTGCCTCGCGCGGTGCAGGCCGGGATGACGTGGCGGCCGAACACCGTGCTCGGGATGATCGGCGACCACGACGTGCTCCTGGTCGACACGCTGTCGCGCGCGATGGAGACGATCCCGGCCGTCGACACCGTGGTGATCCGCACGCACGGCCTGCCGAACACCGCGCTGGCCGACGAGCTGCGCGGGAAGGTGGACGAGCTGCACGTCGTCGGCGACGCCGTCGCCGTCCGCCCCGTCGACCGAGCCGTCTACGACGGCCACGTTGCCGGACGCGCGATCTAGTCCAAGGTCAAGGTCAAGGTCCAGGTTAAGGGCCAGGGCCGGTTCTTGGCACGTTGCGTCAGTCCATATGACACTCAACGTGCCGAGAACGGGCTCTGGACGGCCTCGCGGCGCACGCCCGGGCGGGCCTAGCCGAACGACGGCTCCGGCATCGCGATGGCGCAGGTGGTGTCGAGCGGGCCGTCGGGGGCGAGGAGGAAGGCCCGGATGATCTCGCGCGGGCAGTCGACCCCCGCGAACGCGACGGCGTGGCCGAGGCCGGGGAGCTCGACCACCCGACCGTTCGGGAGCGTGCGGGCGACCGCCTCCGCCGACGGCAGGCCGGTCGCCGGGTCGAGCTCGCCGGCGAGGATCAGGGCCGGGATGTCGGTGCGCACGGGGCGCCCGAACGATCGATCCGCACGACCGACGTCCCAGACCTCGCACTCGTCGAGGAACGTGTCGTCGAGCACGACGCGGCGGAGCTCGGGGAGCCGCTTCGCCAGGGCGGCGAGCTGCGCCGGCCGGGCGAACGCCACCTCCTCGCGGCAGCTCGTCGAGAAGCCCGTGCCGTCGCTGTAGGCCAGCGCGAACGGGTCGGTCTGCGCGGCACGCACCTGGCTCGCGACGAGGTCGAACGCCTGACCCCGGCTGAGCTGGTCGATCAGGCCGGGGATCGCCGGGATGAGCGACGTGTCGTACATGCCGTTGCGCAGGATCTCGATGGTGTTGCGATCGTCGAACACGATGCCGTCGGCGGTGACCGGGTCGGCGCGAAGCCGCTCGACGAGGTCGTAGAAGCGAGCCTCGAGGTCGGGATGCGCGGCGGCGCACATCGTGTCCTGTTCGCACGCACGGAAGAGCGCGTCGAAGGCGCGATCGGCGCGCGGCCAGCGGTCGAGGAAGAAGTTGCCCTGCGGGGCGACCGGGCTGTCGAGCACGAGGCTGGCGATGCCGTCGGGGTGACGACGAGCGAGCTCGAGTGCGAGCCGGCCGCCGTTGCTGACGCCGTAGACGCTCCACTCGTCGATGCCGAGCGCGCGGCGCAGGTCGACGAGGTCGGCGACGGTCTCGGCGCTGTCGTAGGCGGTGAGGTCGACGCCGTCGTCGACCAAGCGGTCGCGGCACGCCTGCACCTGCGCGAGGTACGTCGGGCGTCGGTCGGGCGCGTAGGTCGCGGTGCCGAAGAACGCCGCGTCATCGATCTCCGGGCACGAGAGCGACGGCGTCGATGCGCCGATGCCGCGCAGGTCGACGAGGATGACGTCGCGGTCGGTGACGAGCGGGTGCTCGACGCGGTCGGGCAGCTGGCTGAGCGCGGAGTCGCCCGGACCGCCACTGAGGTACAGGAGCGGCGGCTCGGCGATCTCGCTCTCGGCCGTCGGCGGGTGGATGACCGCGACGGCGAGGACGACCTGGTTGCCGTCAGGGTCGTCGCGCCGCTCGGGCACGGTGACGGTGCCGCACTCGAGCGTGGGCGCGGTGAGCCCGCCCGGGCACGGGCCCGGCACGAACACCGGCGCGGCGGGCGGCGCCGCCCCGGCCGGCAGAGCCCACACCGTCGCCGTCGCGGTCGCGATGACCGCCACGACGGCCGTCCTGATGCCCCGACGTCGCCCCACGGTCACCATTCGCCACTCCCCCGGGCCCGGATCACCGCACCCAAGACGCCAATCGTCGGGTTCTGGGAACGCTGGACCACCACATCGGTGGTCGACCGTGCCAAGAACCCGGACCTGGCGGCTGGATCAGTCGCCGGGGCGGGCGCCGCCGGTGACCTCGATCGCCTGGCCGCTCACGAAGCTGGCCGCATCGCTGGCGAGGAACACCACGACGGCCGCGGTCTCGTTGACGTGCTGCAGGCGGCCGAGCGGCACCGTGCGGGCGGCCCACTCGTCGAGCTGCGAGCGGTCGCCGACGCCCCGGGTGAGGCCCGGGTTGCCACCGGGCGCGTCCGGCGCGATCCCTCGCGGGCACACGGCGTTCGCCCGGATGCCGTGCGGCCCGAGCTCCAGAGCGAGCGCGTCGGTCAGGCGTACGACGCCCGCCCGCGCCACCGAGAACGCGCCGAACCCCGCGGTTGCGGCGAGCGCGGCCGACGACGCCAGGTTCACGATCGCGCCGCCGTCGCCCTGGTCGATCATGCGGCGCGCGCACGCACGCGAGCCGAGCCACGCCGCCGTGAGGTTGGCGTCGACGGCCGCGTGCCAGCTCGCGGCGCTCAGGTCGACGAGCGCGCCGTTGCCGAGTGCGGGCCCGGTGCCGCCGGAGAGGTTGCAGCAGACGTCGATGCGTCCGAGCGTCGCCACCGTGTCGGCGACCGAGCGGTCCACCACGGCCTCGTCGGTCAGGTCGACCGAGTGCACGAACACGTCCCGCCCCTCGGCGCGCACCCGCTCGGCCACCGCATCGAGGGCAGCCTGCGTGACCGCCACGGACTGCTCGGGCGACGGGTCGTCGGCCACGACGTCGACCAGCGCGACCGCGGCTCCGAGCCGGGCGAGCTGCACGGCGACCGCCGCGCCGATGCCGGGCGGTCGGGCCGCACCGGCGATCCACGCCACCTTGCCCTCGAAGTCGCTCATGTGGCCTGCATCCTGCCGTGGTGTCGGCGGTGACGAGCGGACGGTAGCGCGCCTGCACCATCGCCCTGATCTCCGTGCGCGCACGGATGCTCCGCAGCGCCGCCGTCCGTACCGTCCGATCCAGGCCCCGGGAAGCGGGCGTCGGACACCGCCCGAGCCGTTCGGGCAACGGAGGACACCATGCAACGTCTCACACGATCGCTGGTCGTGGCGACGATCGTCGCCGTGATCACGCTGGGGGCGAGTGTCCCCGCCATGGCATCGGCGCCGTCGGGCGCCACGGACCCCACCACCACCTACGTCGGCACCGTGAAGGGCGTCGGCTCGCTGGCGATCGTCGTCGACGACGACCACGCCTTCGCCTACCTCTGCGACAGCGACGACGTGACCGCGTGGTTCAAGGGCACGAACACCGACGGCACCCTCGACCTCGAGGCCGCCGACAGCTCGGTGATCGCCGCCGCCGTGAAGGGCAAGAAGGTGGAGGGCACCTACGTGTCGGCCGACGGCACCGCCGCCGACTTCGTCCTCAAGGCGGCGACCGGTGATGCCGGCTTGTTCCGTCAGGAGCAGGTGATCGACGGCACCGGCTACGCCGCGGGGTGGGTCGTCCTGAACGACGGCACGACCGACGGCCAGGTGTCGACGGCGAACCTCGCCGGGGCGCGTGTGCTCACGACGCCCGTGCAGGCGCAGGGCTCGGGTGCGCCGACGACCGATGTCGTCGGTGTCCCCGCTGCTGCGGCGGTGAAGGCCGTCTTCCCGACCACGCCACCACCCGCGGACGAAGTGGTGGTCGTGCCGTTCACGACCGGGACGACGTCGACCGATCAGGCGCCGGGCGGGAGCGGCACGGGTGCGGACCAGGAGACAGACGGTGGCGGGCTCGTCACCACCACGACGGCCCCGCTCCCGTTCTGCAAGAGCGCGCAGGAGATCCGTGACCAGATCAGCGCGCTCACCCAGTCGCTCGACGACGCCGGTCTGCTCAAGCGCCGGGCCATCAAGCAGCAGATCGAGCGGCTCCGGGTCGAGCTCAAGGACGCCGAACGCGGCCTCAACTGCACCCTCCCCCTGAAGTAGTCACCTACCCTGCACCTCGTGGCAGGTGCAGCGGACGATGCCCTTCGAGCGATCGAGGCGGGTCTCAACGAGGCCCGCCTCGCGCTCGAGGATCTGGTGCGCATCCCGAGCATCAGCGGCGATCCCGACCGTGCGGGCGACGTGCAGCGCAGCGCGGAGGCCACGGCCGCCTACCTGGAGTCGTGTGGGCTGGAGTCGGTGCGCATCGCCCCCGCCGGGCCCGACGGCGCGTCGCCTGCCGTCATCGGCGAGTGGATGCAGGCCGACGGCGCGCCGACCGTCCTCTTGTATGCGCACCACGACGTCCAGCCGCCGGGCTACGAGGACCGCTGGTCGTCGGACCCGTTCGAGCCGGTGGCTCGCGACGGCCGCCTCTACGGCCGCGGGACCGCCGACGACAAGGCCGGGGCGGTCGCGCACGCGGCGATGGTGAAGGGCTGGCTCGACGCCGCCGGCGCGCTTCCCTGCAACGTGAAGCTGCTGGTGGAGGGCGAGGAGGAGATCGGCTCGCCGAACCTCGCCGCGTTCCTCGGGGAGTACGCCGACGACCTCGAAGCCGACGTGCTGCTCCTCGCCGACGCGGGCAACTGGAGCGTCGGCACGCCGGGACTGACGTACTCGCTGCGCGGCCTCTGCGGCGGCGACGTGACGCTGCGCGCGCTCGAAGGCCCGATCCACTCGGGCATGGGCGGCGGGCCGGTACCCGACCCGACCCAGGCGATGGCGCGCCTGCTCTCTTCTCTGACCGACGAGCACGGCGACGTCGCGATCCCCGGCCTCTGGGACGACGTGCGCAGGCCGTCGGACCACGAGCGCGAGCGCCTCGCCGCGTTGCCCGTGGACGAGGAGCGGCTGCGCGCCGCGTGGGGCGTGCTGCCGGGCGTCGAGCTGATCGGCGATCCGTCGGTGTCGGTCTACGAGCGCCTCTGGCACCGGCCGGCCATCACCGTGCTCGGCTTCGACTCGCACCCGATCGAGGGTTCGTCGAACCAGATCGTCGCGTCGGCGACGGCCCGCATCTCGATCCGAGTCGCGCCCGGCCAGGTGCCGTCGCGACTGAACGCGCTGCTCGAGGAGTTCGTGCGGGCGAACGCGCCGTGGGGCATGACGGTGGAGTTCACGGCCGACGACGACGTGCCCGCGTGGTCGTGCGAGCCCGAGGGCTGGGCGTTCGAGGCTGCGGAGCGCGCGCTCACCGCGGGGTTCGGGAAGGCGCCGGTGCTCATGGGCGTCGGCGGCACCATCCCGTTCGTGGGGCCGTTCGCCGACGCGTACGGCGGCATCCCCGTGCTGATGCTCGGCCCCGCCGACCCGCACAGCCGCATCCACGGCGAGGACGAGAGCCTCCACCTCGACGACTGGCACCGCCTCATGCGCAGCGAGGCCCTCCTCCTCGCCGAGCTCGCCGCCCACACCTGAGCGCTTCTGGCGTCACAGACTCGACTCACGGTCGAGTGTGTGACGCCGAAACCCCTAGGCGAGCTCGACGTACTGGAGCATGGACTCGTCGAAGTAGTCCAACGTGCCTTCGGGCATGAGCAGGACGCGGTCGGGGGCGAGGGCACGGACGAACTCGACGTCGTGGCTGACGACGACCATCGTGCCCGGCCACGACGCGAGCGACTCCCCCGTCGCCGTGCGCGACGCCGGGTCCAGGTTGTTGGTCGGCTCGTCGAGCAGCAGCAGGTTGTGCCGGCCGGCGACGAGCTGCGCGACCGCGAGCTTGGTCTTCTCGCCGCCCGACAGCGTCGCGGCGTCCTGGAACGCCTTCGGGCCGCTGAGCCCGAACATGCCGAGCAGCGCGCGCAGGTCGGGCTCGCCGAGCGCGGTGTCGCCGACACCGACGGCCTCCTGCATGTGCTGGAGCAGCGTCCGGCCCGGCCGGATGCCCTCGTGCTCCTGCGCGTAGTAGCCGAGCGACACGTTGGTGCCGAGCTCGACCGTGCCGAGGTCGGCCTCGAGCCGTCCCTCGAGCACCTTGAGCAGCGTCGTCTTGCCCGCGCCGTTGAGACCCATCACCAGCAGCCGCTCGCTGCGCCCGACGTCGAAGCTGACGTCGGAGAACACGTCCTTGGTCCCGAACGCCTTCCACACCTCGTTGACCGTCAGCACGGTCCGGGCACTGCGCGGCGGCGTCGGGAAGCGCACGTTGATCTTCCGGCGCTTGATCGGCGCGTCGACCTTCTCGGCCTCGACCTTGGCGACCCGCCGGTCGAGGTTCTTCGCCACCCGGGCGCGCTTCGCCGTCTGGCCGCGCATCGAGTCGGCGAGCGTCGACAGCCGCTTGATCTCGGCGGCCTGACGCTTCGCGGTCTTGGCCTGGCGCTCTTCGTCGCTCGCACGCGCGTCCAGGTACTGCGAGTAGGTGCCCTTGTACTCGACGACCTTCCCCGCGGCCTCCTCGGTCTCGCGGTCGACGTGCAGCACGCGGGTGATCGCGTCGTCGAGCAGGTCGAGGTCGTGGCTCACGACCACGAGCGCGCCGCGGTAGGACCGCAGCAGGCCGAGCAGCCACGTCCGGGCGTCGGCATCGAGGTGGTTGGTCGGCTCGTCGAGCAGGAGCAGGTCGCTCCCGGCGAACAGGATGCGGATCAGCTCGAGCCGTCGGCGCTCGCCGCCCGAGAGGGCACCGAGGGTGAGGTCGAGGCGGTCGTCGGCGAGCCCGATGCCGGCGGCGAGGCGCCGCACCTCGGACTCGGCGGCGTACCCGCCCGCGGCCTCGAAGTCCTCCTGGAGCCGGGTGAACCGGTTGACGTTGGCCTCGGACGGGTCCTCCTCGAGCCCGACGCGGGCCTTCTCGAGCTCGTCCTGGAGCCGGTCCAGGCCCTGTCCGGCGAGCACGTGGGCGAGGCAGCCGGTGTCGTCGGGCACGACGTCGGCCCGGGGGTCCTGCGAGAGGTAGCCGGTGGCGACGGGCCGGTCGACGACGCCGGCCTTCGGCCGGGCTTCGCCGCCGAGCACCTTCAAGAGGGTGGTCTTGCCCGCGCCGTTGCGCCCGACGAGCCCGACCTTCTCGCCGGCCGTCACCTTGGTGGTGAGGCCGTCGACGATGGTCTTCGCGCCGATGTCGACGACGAGGTCACGCACGAGCAGCACACGACAGTCTCCCACGCCGTGGGGCACACTCTTCACATGAGCATCGCCGCGCTGCCCGCCGTGTCCGTGCCGACCGACTCCGCCCTGACCGACGAAGAGCTCGCCGACGCCGCGCTCGCCGCGGACCTCGATGCACCGATCGGCGACGACGTCCCGAGCCTGTGGGACCTCGTCGGTGGGCCGGGCCCGGCGCCGCTCCCCTCCTGGTACATGCCACCCACGGGCGGCGGGGTGCACCTGCGCGGCTGGAAGCGCGGCGTGGTGTTCGCGGTCATCGCCGCGTTCCTCACCATCACCGCGTACGGCCTCTGCAACACCTACGGCCAGCTCGGACTGCACTAGCCCACACCAGTTCCGCCACTTCGCGGCGGGCCCGCGCCAGACTCTCGCCTGGTGCGCGCGGAGCTGGACACCGAGTCGGCCGGCGAGGCCACGATCCGCCGATGGGACGAGCACGCGCGGCCGTGGATCATCCTTGCCGCCCTCGTGCCGATCATCGCGACGGTGGCCCACCAGCGCGAGGGCATCCTCCTCGTCATCGACTTCGTGGCGTGGGGGATCTTCCTCGTGGACCTCATCGTCCACGTGCGCTACCGCAAGGGCTTCCTGAAGTCCGGGGTCGGCATGTTCGATCTCGCGATCGTCGTGATGACGTTCCCCTGGTACATCATCCCGGGGCTCGAGAGCGCCGACATCATCCTCCTCGCCCGCCTGGCGCGGGTCGCGCGGCTCTTCATGGAGGGGTCGCGCACCCACGCGGTCCGACGCCTCGTCGGGCGCCTCGGCCGTGCGTCGCTCTACGCCACCCTCCTGCTCGTCGTGTGCTCGCTGGTCGTCAACCAGGTCGAGCACGGCAAGAACGGCTTCGACGACCTGGGCGACTCGTTCTGGTGGGGCATCGTCACGATCACCACCGTCGGGTACGGCGACCTCGTGCCCGAGACGACCGCCGGCCGAGCCGTCGCGATCGTGCTCATGATCGGCGGACTCGCGTTCCTGGGCGCGCTCGCCGGGTCGCTCTCGGCGTTCCTGCGAGTGGAGGACAACACCGATGCGGCCGCGTCGGCCGAGGCGTCTCCCCTGCCGTCGTCGTCGAGCGCCGCCGCGCCCGACATCGGCGCCGAGCTCGCCGCGCTGCGGTCCGAGGTGGCGATGCTGAGCCGCCGCATCGGCGAGCTCCAGCAGCACCAACGTCCGGGCTCCGGCCCCCGAAGCTGAAGGAGCACGGCATGCGTCGAGTCCGGATCGCCTCCGTCGCTGCGATCGCCATCGCGATCGTCGGGATGGTGGCCGGCGTGTCGGCGGCCCAGGAGTCGTCGACGACCAACGGCATCACCCGCACCGAGCTCGCCGAGACCCAGCCGAGCAACGCGCCGGGCCAGACCTTGTACCTCCAGGAGGTTCGCATCGCGCCCGGCGCGCAGCTGCCGCTCCACCTCCACCAGGGCACGCAGGTGGCGAGCATCCTGCGGGGCGTGCTCACCTACGACATCGAGTCGGGCACCGCGTCGGTGACCCGCGCCGACGGAACGACCGAGGAGTTCACCGGCCCCACCCAGATCAAGCTCCGCCCGGGCGACGCCATCACCGAGACCGAGACGCTCGTCCACTTCGGCTCCAATGCGGGCAAGAAGCCGGTGGTGATCATGGTCGCCGCGCTGCTGGCCGACGGCGCGCCGCTCGCGACGCCGGTCGAGGAGTGACGCGGTGAGCGAGTTCCACGACCGGGTCAGCACCGCGATCGCCGGCGTGCTCGAACCCGGCGAGTCGCTCGAGGGGGTCGTGGCGGCGACCCAGCGCAAGACCTTCAGCGGCCGCACGGTCGCGGTGGCGGTCACCGACCGGCGGCTCGTCGTGCAGCCGCTCACCCGCCGCCTCGTGCCCGACGGCGACCCGGTGTCGATCACCCCCGACGCGCTGCGCGCAGCCAGCGCAGTGGTGAGCGGCGACGAGTGGTGGAGCACGCACATCCCCGTCACCGACGAGGCGCTGACCGTGCGTCTGACCACGACCGACGGCACCAAGCTGACGCTCGACCTCATGCGCGGCGGCGACGGCCTGCTCGGCCGGCTCGGCGGCGGCGAGGCCCAGGAGGCCGGCGTGACCGCGTTCGCCGCGTGGATGCAGCGCGCGACCGGGGGCAGCGCGAACGGCTAGGCGAGCTTCAGCTTCAGGGTGATCGTGATCTCGATCGGGCTGCCGAGGTCCGCCGAACGACCCCCCGTGAACGAGCCGCCACCCTTGGCGCCGGTCATGGCCGCCGTGCCGTCGATCACCTTGAGCTTCGCCTTCAGATCGGTGCTGCCGTCGGACTGCTTCTCCGCTGTGCCCTTCACGATTCGCAGGCCGAGCGTCGACTGCGACGCGAACTTCAGCGTCAGGAACCCGAAGAACGGGCCCGAGCCGTTCGTGTACTGCACGTTGCCGAGCAGCGTGACCGAGACGTCGCCGGAGTCGGTGGCCGCTTCGCCCTGGAGCTCGTTCCACCCGTAGGTGACCTCGCCGCCGCGACCCACCTGCTCGAGGACCGTCTGGCTGGAGGTGAGCGTGACCGTGATCTCGCTCGTCTGCACCTCGTCGTCCCCGTGGGCGGCCGCGGCGGGCGCCACGAGCGCGAGGGTCAGCACCGCGGCGACGAACGGTGCCAGGCGGCGGAGGGCTCGGTGGGGACGGCGCTGGCTCATGGCCGAGGACAGTACGCGGCGCCCGGCCGCACCCCTGATATCAAGCTCTTGACACGGATCGGGACCGCGGCTTGGCTCGCCGCATGCTGACTGTCGACGACCTGGACCTCGAGCACCCCGAGGGCCTCTACGAGCGACTGCGCGCCACCGACGGCGTGCCCGCGATCGACGGGACGCCGATCCATCTCGTCGCCCGGCACACGGACGTCATGGAGGTGCTCGCGCGCACCGACGAGTTCTCGAACACGATCCAAGAGGTCCTGTACGACCTGGACGCCGACGCCGAGAAGGCCGGTTCGGCGGAGGGGTCAGCGGCCGACGTGCTCGCGACCGCCGACCCGCCGCGTCACACGGTGCACCGCGGCCTCGTGGCCACCGCGTTCACGAACCGCCGCATCGCCGACCTGGCGCCGATGGTCGAGGCGATGGTCGCGCGGCTGCTCGCGCCCTCGCTCGGCGCAGGCTTCATCGAGTGGATGGGCACCGTCGCGATCCCGGTGCCCATCGCGGTGGTCGCGCACGTCCTCGACCTGCCGACCGACGACCTCGCGCGGCTCCAGCGGTGGTCCGACGCCGGGATCGACGTCCTCGGGGTCGTCACGCCGCCCGAGCGGATGATGGAGTGCGCCTGGATCATCGCCGATTGGGTCGCGTACCACCACGCACGCCTGATGGAGGCCGTCGACGCACCTGACGACGGCAGCGATGCCCTCACGCCGACGATCGCGCGCGCGGTGCGCGCGGGCGAGGTCAGCTCGGCCGAGGGTGCGTCGCTCGTGATGCAGCTCGTGGCGGCCGGCAGCGAGTCGACGAGCAGCCTCATGGGCAGCTCGGTGCGGATCCTCGCTGAGCGTCCCGACCTCCAGCAGCGGCTGCGCGACGACGCCGCGCAGATCCCGACGTTCGTCGAAGAGGTATTGCGGCTCGAGGCGCCGTTCCGCGGCCACTTCCGCCGCGTGCTCGTGGATACGGAGCTCGCCGGCACCCCGCTCAAAGCCGGCGACCGCCTCTTCGTGCTGTGGAGCGCGGCGAACCGGGACACCGAGGTGTTCGACCGCCCCGACGATGTCGACCTCGACCGGGCCAACCCGCGCCAGCACCTCGCGTTCGGCAACGGTCTGCACTTCTGCATCGGTGCGCCGCTGGCGCGCCTCGAGTCGCGGATCGCGCTCGAGGCGCTGCTCGGATCGACCCGCTCGTTCAAGCTCGCGGGCCAGCCGCGCCACCTGCCGAACCTGATGGTCCGCCGGGTGTCGGCCCTCCCCCTCGTCCTCGAGGTCTAGGCGGCCTTCCCGAGGATCAGCGCGCTCGTGGGCACCATCGTGCCCGCGGTCACCAGCACCGTCTCCACGTTCTCGGGCTGGTTGGTCGACGTGCCCCGCACCAGGCGGACGCCCTCGGCGATGCCGTTCATGCCGTGGATGTACGCCTCGCCGAGCTGCCCGCCGTTGGTGTTGATCGGCAGGCGGCCACCGAGCTCGATGTTGCCGTCGGCGATGAAGTCCTTCGCCTCGCCGCGCTTGCAGAACCCGAACTCCTCGAGCTGCGGCAGCGCGAGCGGCGTGAAGTGGTCGTAGATGATCGCGGCCTGGAAGTCGTCGGGGCCGAGGCCGGTCGTGTTGTAGAGCTGGCGCGCGATGAGCCCCATCTCCGGCAGGCCGGTGATCGACTCCCGGTAGTAGCTCGTCATCATCTCCTGATCGGTTGCCGCGCCCTGGGCGCTGCTCTTGACGATGACCGCGGGCTGCTTGAGGTCCTTGGCCCGCTCGGGCGTCGTGACCACGAGCGCCTGGCCGCCGTCGCTCTCCTGGCAGCAGTCGAGCAGGTGGAGCGGTTCGACGATCCAACGGCTCTCCTGGTGGTCCTGGAGCGTGATCGGCTTCTCGTAGAACCAGGCCTTCGGGTTCTTCGCCGCGTGCTTGCGGTCGGCGACCGCGATGCGACCGAAGTCCTCCGATGTCGCGCCGTACTCGTGCAGGTAGCGAGTCGCGAACATCGCGACCCACTGCGCGGGCGTGAGGAGGCCGTGCGGCGCGTACCAGGCGAAGTGCGCGTTGTCGGCCGTCGGCTGCGGGGCGCGGTCCTGCACACCGGTGCCGAACCGATGACCGGACCGCTCGTTGAACGCCCGATAGCAGACGACGTAGTCGGCCACGCCGGCGTTGACCGCGAGCACGGCCTGCTGGATCGTCCCGCACGCCGCGCCGCCACCGTGGTGGATGCGCGAGAAGAACGAGAGGTCACCGACGCCGAGGTTCTTGGCGATCTCGATCTCGGGGTTGGTGTCGGCGGTGAAGGTGACCATGCCGTCGACCTGCTCGGGCTTCAGGCCCGCGTCGTCGATGGCGGCCTCGCAGGCCTCGATCGCGAGCTGGAGGTCGGAGCGCCCGGAGTCCTTCGAGAACTCGGTGGCACCGATGCCGACGACCGCGCCGGCGTCGAGGAGCTGGTTCTTCTCGCTCATCTCTTCTGGTCGCTTTCGCTCCGCCGTCCCGGCCGTCCGGCCACGGCTCCGCTGCAGCTCATGTCCGCCTAACCCTTCTTCTTCTTGTTCTTGGCCTTCTTGTCCTTCTTTTTGCCCTTGCCGACGTCGCCCCAGGCGATCGGCGGGTCGTGGAGCTCGAGGGCCACGGTGCCCGAGACGTGGTCGCCCAGGCTGTTGGCCCCCCGGACGCTCACCTCGACGATCCCATCCTCTTTCTTGGTGACCGTGCCGGTCATCACCATGGTGTCGCCCGGGTAGTTGGGGGCACCGAGGCGGATCTTCACGCTCTTCAGCACGGCGTTGGGGCCCGCCCAGTCGGTGATGTAGCGGCCGACGAAGCCGTTGGTGGTGAGGATGTTCATGAAGATGTCCTTCGACCCGCGCTCCTCGGCCAGGCCCGGGTCGTGGTGGACGTCCTGGTAGTCGCGGGACGCGATCGCGGTGGCCACGATGAGCGTGCGGGTGAGCGGGATGTCGAGCCCGGGGAGCTCGTCGCCCACCTGGACGTCGTCGTAGCGGATGCCGCTGGTCGTGGTCGTCGCCGTCATGCGCTCGCTCCTGCGTGTGCGATCGGGTTGTCAGCGATGCGGGCGCCCAGGTGCGCGAGCGTCGCGCTCGCTCCCCCGAGCGTGTCCTCGATCTGCTTGCCCCAGAGGAAGTAGCGGTGGACCGGGTAGTCGATGTCGGCGCCCATGCCGCCGTGGAGGTGCTGGGTGATGTGCACCACGTGCTGGCCGGCCTCGGACGCCCACCACTTGGCGACGAGCACGTCGGTCGACGCGTCGCGGCCGACGTCGAGCTTCCATGCCGCCTGCAACGTGGTGACGCGGATCGCCTCGGTGCCGATGTAGCCGTCGGCCGCCTTGAGCTGCGCACCCTGGAAGGTCGAGAGCGGCCGCCCGAACTGCTCGCGCGTCGAGGTGTACTCGGCCGCCATGCGGACGGCCTCCTCGCACACACCGACCTGGATCGCGGCCAGCCCGAGCAGCGCGCGGTCGAGCAGCGCTTCGAGCGTGGCCTGGCCGGCGGCCGGGTCGCCGAGGGCCTCGGCCGGTGTGCCGTCGAACGTGACGTGTGCGACGAGCGAGCGGTCGGTCGTGGTCGCGACCTCGTTCGTGAGGCCCGCGGCACCCCGCTCGACGACGAAGACCGCGATCTCCCCCGGCCCGGATTCGGCGGGGAGCGTCGCGGGCACGAGCATCGCGTCGGCGAGGTGGCCGATCGGGACCGACGGCTTGGAGCCGTCGAGCGTCCAGCCGTCGCCGGCGGGCGTCGCGCGCACGCCGGAGCGCAGCACGTCGTTGACGCCCGGCTCGGCCAGCGCCGCGGTGAGCAACACGTCGCCCTGCACGACGCCGGGGAGCCAACGCTCCCGTTGCGCGTCGGTGCCGTGCGCGGCGATCGCGAGCGCGCCGCACACGACCGTCGCCCAGTACGGGACCGGCGCGACGACGCGTCCGAGCTGCTCGAGCACGAGCACGACCTCGGTCATGCCGAGGCCGCTGCCGCCGGCGGCTTCGGGGAGCGCGATGCCGAGCAGGTTGGCGTCGGCGAGCGAGCGCCAGAGCTCGCGGTCGAAGCGCTCCGTGCTCGCCTCGACCTCCTTGACGCGCTCGACCGTCACCGAACCCTGGAAGATCTGCGTCGCGAGGTCGCGGACCGCTTCCTGCTCCTCGCTGAGACTGAAGTCCACGAATCAGCTCGCTGGGTGGAAGGCCGGGAGGGTGAGGTCCTCGTCGTGCTTCACGAACTCGACCTCGACCGCCATCCCGATCTTCACGTCGGCCGGGTCGATGCCGACGATGTCGGCGACGAGGCGCGTGCCCTCCTCGAGCTCGATCAGTCCGACCGCGAGCGGGTAGTCGAACGCCGGCACCTGCGGGTAGTGGTTGACCACGAAGCTGTACACGGTGCCGCGGCCGGACGCGACCTGGGACTCCCAGTCGTAGGAGCCGCACTTGTTGCAGCGGGGGCGGGGCGGGTGGCGGAGCACGCCGCACTTCGAGCACTTCTGGATGACGAGCTCGTGGCGCTCCGCAGCCTCGAACCAGAACGCGTTGTCGCGTGTGAGCGCGGGTCGCGGGCGCTTCGGGCGCTCGGTCGCCGGCGCGGGTGCGCCACCGCGGCCGGTGCCCGGCTTGAACTTGAGGATTCGGAACAGCATCTTCGCGACGAGCTCGCCGTCGTCGTTCGTGTACTCGATCCGCGTCGTGACGAAGTGACCGACCCCGAGGCCGGTGGCCTTCTCCTCGGAGATGGAGTCCAGCACCGAGCGCGTCGAGAGGTGCTCGCCGAGGTGCAGCTCCTTGAAGTACTCCTGCTCACAGTTGGTCGCGACGACCGACGTGAAGCCGGCGCCGTCGATCAGGTTCATGAGCTCGTCCTGCTTCGAGCCACCCGCGGCCGGGCGGGGACGGATGCCGCGCATCACCCACGCCTGGAGGCTGACCGGCGGGGCGATGACCCCGCCGTGCACCGAGGCCTTGGCCAGCTCCTCGTCGACGTAGACGGGGTTGGTGTCACCCATGGCCTCGACCCAGTGGCGAACCATCGGCTGGTTCACCGGGTCGGGGCCGCGGTCGCTTCCGACCTCGATGCCCTCGTACTGCCGCAGCTTCGCCAGGAAGGCGGCCTTGTCGGCGTCCGACTGCTCGCCCGCGGGTTGGTCGGTCACTCGTTGCTCCCCTCAGCGACCGGCGCGGGTCATCTGGAGCCCTGCCGTCGCGACGATCTCGCGCAGCACCTCCACCACCCCGCCGCCGAACGTGTTGATCTGTGCCGCGCGCGCCGCGCGCTCGACCTCGCCTCGCAGCACCGC
>CAZKTS010000073.1:0-31127 GCA_964555735.1 uncultured Bifidobacteriaceae bacterium | reverse complement strand
TGGTGCTGGCGACGGCCGGCTTCGGCCTGCTCTCGTTCGGGCTGCTCCAGGGGCCGGACGTGGGCTGGGGCAGCGCGTCGGTCGTGGTCGCGCTCGTCGGCGCGGTGGTCGCACTCGTCGCGTTCGTCGTCGTGGAGCTGCGCATCGCGGAGCCGCTCGTCGACCTCTCGTGGCTGCGGCGTCCGCCCGCGTCCGGGACGGGAGTGGTGGCGTGGTCGGGCAACGCCGCGTTCGCGACCGTGATGCTCTACCTCACCTTGTACTTCCAGGGGCTGCGGGGTGAGGGCCCGATCGAGACCGGCATCGCGTTCCTCGCGTTCACGATCCCGATGGCCCTGGGCAGCCCGCTCGCCGGCGCGCTGGCGACCCACGCCCCGCTCCGGCCGACGATGGCGGGTGGCCTGCTCCTGCTGCTCGGCGGAGCGGCGTGCTTCGCGAGCATCGGCGTGGACACGTCGGCGGTCGTCGCCTACGTCGGGCTGGCGCTCAGCGGCGTCGGGCAGGCCATCGTCTTCAACGTCACCAACATCGCCGACGTCTCCTCGGTGTCGACCGCGAGGACGGGCATGGCCGCAGGGGTCGTCTCGGGCGTGCGTCAGGTGGGAAGCCTCGTCGGCCTCGCGGCGGCCGGGGCTGCGTTCGCCGCCGCGGGCGGCACCGTCCTCGTCACGGGCGCGCTCGGTGGCACCCCCGACGAGTTCATCGACGGCCTGCGTGCCGCGATGATCGTGACCATGGCGTTCTGCGTCGTCGGGCTGCTCGCAGTGCCATGGACGCGGGCGACGCGCGACGGGACCGCCGACAGCGCGACGACTAGGTGACCGATCGCGGGAGCACGTCGAGGCGTGCGCGCGCGTCCTCGAGCGGGACGTCTTTCCACGCGAAGTGATCGACGTCACCGAGGACGTCGTCGGTCGTGGCGCGGCCCCGGCGGAACGCGTCGGCGATGCGAGCGAACGCGCCGGGGGCGCTGAGCGCGCCGGTGGTGGCGTTGGTGATCTCTTCGCCGGCGACGTGGTGGATGGTCCCGTTCTGGAAGATGCCGAGCGTGGTGAAGAGCATCGCGAAGCCTTCCTCGCTTCGCATCGACGCGGCGATGAACGAGAACACGTCGATCTCGCCCTCGGGGCTGGTGTCGTAGCCGGCGAGCACGTGGACCCAGTCGTGCTCCGCGCCGACCACCCGGATCGCGCCGTGCTCGCCGGGGAACGCGAATCCGTTGGCGAGATAGAAGTCGTAGACGCCCCGACCCCAGCTGCCCGCCGCGCACTCGCCGAGGCCACGCCACTTCCGGGCGAGCTCTTCGTCCTCCGGACCACCCAGCATCGCGAGCCGCGACCCGATGATCTCGCCGAAGCGACCTTCGAAGAGACGGCGCGCGGTCTCGTGGTTGTACCAGCTGTGTCGCTGGATGTCGGCGTACATCTCGGCGACGTGCTCTTGGGCGCGGTCCGACGCGGCCTCGAGCATCGGTTCCTCGACGTTGAGGGCCTTCGCGTAGGCCAGCACCGCGTCGGGGAGGCCAGGGGGAGGGGCGAGCATCGCGAACTCGAGCGTGCCCATGAGCCGCAGCGTCATCGCCTGCATCACCGGATCGGTGATCACCGCGGCGAGCTCGGTGGGTGACACGGGATCGACCGTCGCGGCATCGAACGTCGCGCCGAACACGATCGACGCGAAGGCGGTCAGGAGCCCGAGCTCGTCCGGGCTCGGTACGGCACCTGCGCTGCGGTACGCGCCGATGATGGCGCCGCAGATCGCGCGCGTCTGGTCGGTGTCGGGTTGTGCCGGAGGGGGAGGCCGCACGACCGGGCTCAGGAGTCGGCGTCGGGGGGGAAGGGCAGCACGAGGTTGAACTGGTTGCCCTCGGGGTCCGCGAACACACGGTGCTCCTCGCCGGGGCGGAAGCGCACGACGTCGAGCAGGTGGGCACCGAGCTCGATCGCCTTCGCCGTCGGCTCGTCCAGCTCGGGGACCTCGACGTCGAGACGGAGGCGCGGTGGGGGAGCACCGTCGGCCGGGACGGGCTGGAACCCGAGCACCACGCCGCTGTCGCCGCGATGGGTCTCGTACCAGTCGGGCGGCTGACACATGCGCTCGTTGAGCTCGACGCCGAGCAGCGCGCACCAGAACCGGGCGAGCCCGGCGGGATCCGTGGCGTCGAAGATGATGCCGCGCAACCAACCGACCTTCCCCGCTGCGGTCAGTCGGGGTGGCGTCGGGTCAGTCATCCTTCAGGGCCACGGCGTTGGGCGTGACGTTCATCTTCGGCTCGTAGGCCGCGACCTCGATGGTGCGCCCCTCCGCCGCGAACGTGGCGTGGAGCGTCGTGCGACACGACGAGCAGAGCCCCGCGAAGCGCATGGGCTCGCGCTGCTGGCAGCGCATGCACTCCTGCTCGATCGGGCTCAGGTCGTCCACGGCGCTCCCTCTGCTCGCTCGGCGGCCCTCCTGCGGCGGGCCGCGAGCATGTCACGCGGGCACCACCTCGACCGGGATCCCGTTCACCACCGCGTTGCCCGAGATCTCGTCGACGAGGTGGCCCGGCGCCAGCAGGTTGTTGTTGACGCCGGCGTGCTCGCGGGCCACCGACATCCGGATGCCTTCGACGTCGTGGCCCCATCCGTGGGGAAGGCTGACCACCCCGGGCATCATCTCGTCGCTCACCTCGACCGGCGTCTCGATCGAGCCGGCCTCCGAGCTCACCCGAGCGACACCGCCGTCGGCGAGTCCGACGCGCGCGGCGTCCTCGGGGTGGACGAGCAACGTGCACCGGTCCTTGCCCTTGACCAGCACCTTGACGTTGTGCATCCAGGAGTTGTTCGACCGGACGTGGCGGCGGCTGATCAAGACGAGCCCGTCGGTGTCGCGGTCGAGCCGCTCTCGGAGGCGGGGCACGTCGGCGGTGATGTACGCCGGCGCGAGATCGATGCGTCCGTTCGGCGTGCAGACCACCTCGCGCGCGCGGGGCACCATCGGACCGAGGTCGATCCCGTGCGGTGCGTCCACGAACGACTGGCGCGTGAGGCCATCGGGCCGCTCGCCGTAACGGTCGCCCCAGGGACCGGTGCGGATCGTGAGGTCGAGGATCCGCTCGGGTCCGCCGGCTTCGAGCTCGGTGCCGGCATACGACGCCAGGACGGCCGCGGCGTCCAGTCCCTGCGCCTCGACGAGCGCCGAGAAGAACCCGTCGTCGAGCATGCGCACATCGACGTCGGCGTCGTGCATGCCCGCCACGTACGCGCCGAGTCGGGTCAGGATCTCCCATTCGTGCGGCCGGTCGTCGCGCGGGAAGACCGGCGGCGAGTAGTTGCCGGCGCTGCGTGCCGCCCAGGACCAGATCATCTCGTCGTGGTGCGGCTGCTCCAGCGCCGCGAGTCCCGGCAGGATGACGTGGGCGTGGCGAGTCGTCTCGTTGAGGTAGTTGTCGACGCTGATCATGCAGTCGAGCATCGGGAGCGCGGCATCCAGCTGCGCCGCGTCGGGCGCGCTGATGACGGGGTTGCCCGCGATGGTGATCAAGCCCTTCAGCTGGCCGTCGCCGGGCGTGGCGATCTCCTCCGCGAGGCACGACACCGGCACCTGGCCGAGCACTTCCGGAGCGCCACGTACGCGGCTGTGCCAACGACCGAACTCGTAGCCGTCGGCCCACGTGGGGTTGGGCAGCGATGCCAGCGGCCAGGCGATCGGGTTCCCGAACATCATGCCGCCGGCGCGATCGAAGTTGCCGGTGACGATGTTGACGACGTCGATGAGCCACGACGAGAGCGTGCCGAACTCCTGGTTGCAGAGGCCGATGCGCCCGTACACGACCCCGCTCGGCGCGGCGGCGAGCTCGTGCGCGAGGCGTCGGATCGTGTCGGCGGGGACCCGACAGGTGGCCGCGACGGCATCGGGGGAGAACCCGGCCGCGGCCTCGCGGACCCCGTCGAGGTGGTCGACGATGTCGGCGACGTCGCCCAGGTCGACGAGGTCGTCCTCGAACAGCACGTGCAGCACCGCGAGCAGGAACGCGGCGTCGGTGCCGGGCACGATCGGCACCCACTCGTCGGCACGCTCGGCGGTGCCCGTGCGACGCGGATCGATGACCACGGTGCGCCCGCCGCGCTCGCGGATGCGCTCGATCTCGCCCAAGAGGTCGGGGCACGCGAGCAGGCTGCCCTGCGACGCGTGGGGGTTCGCGCCCATCACGAGGAAGTAGTCGGTGCGCTGCACGTCGGGCGCGGGGATCGACCACATGTTGCCGTACATGAGCGCGCACGAGACGTTCTTGGGCCACTGGTCCACGGTCCCGGCGGAGTAGATCATGGGGAACGCGGCGAGGCCCATGAAGAGCCCCACGTAGCGCCCGAGCGAGAAGTTGTGGACGGTCGGGTTCCCGATGTACGCCGTCATCGCCGCGAGGCCGTGCTCCTGCACGACGCCGTGGATCAGCTCTTCGCAGCGCGCGAACGCCTCCGACCAGCTGACCTCGCGCCACTCGTCGCCGTCGCGGATCATGGGCACGCGGAGGCGGTCGGGGTCCTCGTAGAGGTGACCGAGGGTCGTGCCCTTCGGGCAGATGTAGCCCTTGCTCCAGACGTCGTCGCGATCGGGCCGGATGCGCGTGACCCGCCCGTCGTCGACCTTCACCTCGAGCCCGCACATCGCCTCGCACAGCGAGCACGTGCGGTAGTGGATCTCCGACGTCGTCATCGTCCCCCCGGTGATGCGCTCGCCTCGCGAGCTCGATCCGCCGATGGAGGCTAGCGGCGTCGTGGGTCTCCTACGCTCCCGACGATGATCCGATCCGGTGCGGCGACGCTCGACGTCCTCGACCGGGCGGTCGCGGCGTTGGGTGGCGACGAGCGCCCGGGTCAGCGGAGGTTGGCCGAAGCGGTGGCCGCCGCGATCGAAGGCCGTCATCACCTCGTCGCCGAGGCGCCGACGGGCTCCGGCAAGAGCCTCGCCTACCTCGCGCCGGTCCTCGCGTCGGGCGCCCGCGCGGTGGTGGCGACGGCCACGCTCGCACTCCAGGACCAGCTCTGGCGCAAGGACCTGCCGCATCTCCACGAGCACTCGGGCGTGGCGTTCTCGACCGCGCTCGTGAAGGGGCGCTCCAACTACCTGTGCCTCGCCCGCCTCGACGCGGCCCAGGGTGGAGAAGCGCTGTTCGACGAACGACCCGGTCCCGACTTCGCCGCGGACCTGGAGCGGCTCGAGCGATTCGCCGCCGACGCGGACACCGGGGATGTCGCGGAGCTGTCCGATGCCGTCGCCCCCGCATCGTGGCGGGCGGTGACCTGCGGGCCGAACGAGTGCCCCGGCGCGAAGCGCTGCGCGCACGGCGAGGACTGCTTCGCCGAGCTCGCCCGGGCGCGTGCCGCCGAGGCCGACGTCGTGGTCGTGAACCACGCGCTCTACTGCGCGCACCTCGCCACGGGTGGCGTGCTCCTGCCCGAGCACGACGTCGTCGTCATCGACGAGGCGCACACGTTCGACGGCACCGCGACCGGCGCCCTGGGCACCGAGCTCTCGGCCGCCGGACTGCGCCAGCTCGCCGGGCGGCTCCGCCGTGCCGACGCGCCCCGGGCGGATGCCGACGCCGTGGCGCAGGTCGCCGACCGACTCGACGCCGCGCTCGACGACCTCGACGGTCGGGTCAATCCCGAGGCCGCGCCGCTCGACACGGTGCTCGACGCCCTCGCGGAGCGGCTCGCGCCCGTGGCCGTCCCGAAGCGCGACGGCGAGCCGTCGGCGATGGCGGTGCAGGCCGCCCGGCTCGCGTCGGCCCGGCTCGAGGCCGTGCGACGCCTGCGGGCGCCGGCCGAGGGCGAGGTCGTGTGGGTGGAGGGCACGGAGCGCCGCTCGCTCCAGCTGGCACCGGTCGCGATCGGCGGGCGCCTCGCCCCGCTCCTGTTCGCGCAGGTGCCGACCGTGATGGTCTCGGCCACGCTCGGGCCCGGCGCGCGGTTCGAGCCGCTGGCGCGTCGCCTCGGGCTCGATCCCGACGCGACACCCGGGCCCCGGTCGTCGGCGCGGAGCGTCGGGACCGATGACGGCGACGAGGACGCGGAGGACGACCCGCCGACGCGGCCGAAACCAGGCCTGGGGTACGTCGCCGAGCACGTCGAGACGCCGTTCGACTACAAGGCGCAGGCGATGCTCTACGTGCCGCGGCACCTCCCTGATCCCCGCCAACCCGACTGGCAGGACGCCGCGGCCGACGAGCTCTGCGACCTCGTGACCGCAGCGGGTGGGCGGACGCTCGTGCTCTGCACGTCGTGGCGGGCGGTGCACGCCTTCGCCGAGGTCCTCGGCGAGCGCACCGACCACACCGTGCTCCGACAGGGCGAAGAGGCCGCGGCCCGGCTCATCGAGGCTTTCGCCGCCGACGAGACGTCGTGTCTGGTCGCCACCCGCGCGTTCTGGATGGGCCTCGACATCCCCGGGCCGTCCTGCGTGCTGGTGGTGATCGATCGCCTGCCGTTCACGCGCCCGGACGAGCCGCTCGAGCAGGCGCGGCGCGAGGCGGCCGAAGCGGCCGGCGGTGACGGGTTCCGCGACGTCGATCTGCCGGCCACCGCGCTGGTGCTCGCACAGGGTGCCGGTCGGCTCATCCGCCGGCGCGACGACCACGGAGTGGTGGCCGTGCTCGACCGCCGCCTCGCGACGGCGGGCTACCGGAGCGTCCTGCTGGACGCGCTCCCGCCGATGAAGCGCGTCGTCGACCCCGAGGTGGCGCGCGAGTTCCTCGAGCACGCGACCGCCACGGCCGCGGCGGTGGTCGACTAGGAGCGAGTGGCCGGGCGGTACGAGGCGTGCGAGAAGCCGTGGGCGACCCGGTGGACGTGCTGCTCGCGCGCCTTGGCGGTGCGGGCCCGCCCCCACAGCGCGGTCCAGACGCCGACCATGCAGATGAGCACGCCGAGGATCATCACGCCCCGCTGCCCCCGCACGAACGCGGCGTCGACGATGCTGTCGACCGCGTCCTTCGCCGCGGGCGCCAGCTTCGCGAGCTGGTCGCGTGCCGCGTCGGAGCCGGACAAGAGGCCGCGGACCGTGTCGCGCTCGCTGCCCGTGAGGTGCGCCCCGGCGGCCGAGAAGCGGCTGAACATCTCGTCGTTCTCGAGGCCGCGGAACACCGCGCCCGAGATGGCGAGCCCGATGACGATGCCCATCAGCCGCGAGGTCTGGAGGACACCGGACGCGATGCCGGCCTGGGCGTCGGGCATCGACTCCATGCCGGCCGTGTTCGACAGGTTGTACGCGAAGCCCTGCCCGAAGCCGGCGAAGAGGAGGCCGACGATCACCAGCCCGATGCCCGAGTCGACACCGAGGACGGCGAAGCACGCGATCCCCACCGCGATGAGCGCCATGCCGAGCGACATGAGCACCTGCGCGCCGTACCTCGCCACCATGCGTCCGCCGATCGGCGACATCACGACGAGCGGGATGCTGAACGTCAGGAACACCATGCCCGCCTCGACCGGGTCGAGCGAGAGCACGTTCTGCATGTAGAGGGTGAGGAAGAACAGGATGGTGCCGAACTGCCAGTTGCCGAGGAACGCGATCGTGTTGGCGCCGGCGAAGCGGATGTCGCGGAACAGCGAGAACTGGACGAGCGGCGTGCGCTTCTTCGTGCGCAGCTCGACGACCACGAACAGCGCCAGCGACACCACGCCGACGACGATCCCGCCGAGCACCTCCGGTGCGGTCCAGCCGGACTGCGCGCCCTGCTGGATGCCGAAGATCAGCGGGGCGAACCCGAGGATCAGCAGCAGCGTGCCCCACCAGTCGATCCCGCCCGTGTACGACTCGTCGCGCGACTCCTCGACCGATGCGAGCGTGACCAGGAAGGTGGCGACGCCGATCGGGATGTTGAGCAAGAAGAACCAGCGCCACGACGCGTACTCGGTGAGGATCCCGGCGATGAACGGGCCCATCGCGGATCCGAGCAGGCCCACCCCGGACCAGATGCCGAGCGCCTTGGCGCGCTCGTCGGGCGGGAAGGCGTTGTTCACGATCGAGACCGAGGTGACGAAGATCGCGCCACCGCCGAGGCCCTGGATGACCCGCGCGCCGATCAAGAAGAGATCGCTGTCGGCCGCGGCGCAGAGCGCGGAGCCGACCACGAAGAACGCGATGCCGAGCAGCACGACCTTGCGGCGCCCGAAGATGTCGGCCAGGCGCCCGATCGCGATCATGGGCGACACGAACGCGAGGAGGTAGGCGTTCATCGTCCAGAGCAGCGTCTCGGTGGAGCAGTCGAGATCGTGGCCGATCTGGGGGAGCGCGACCGTGAGGCCGAAGAAGTCGAGCGTCAGCGCGATCATCACGCCCGACATCGCGACGACGGTCCACCACTTGCGGTTGGACTCGGAGATCAACCGGCTCATGGGGTCGTCAGGTTAGTGGCGCTACGCTGAGCGGCCCGTGAGCACCAACGGCCACCACCCCGAGACTGCGAACGGCAGCGAGGCCGCTGCCCGTCAGCCGCACGTGCCCTCGGCGCGCGAACGGGCCGTCGACCTCGCCAACAAGGTGGGGGAGAAGCTGATCCGCTGGCTCGACCGGTACTTCGGCCGGCACTCCCTCGTGGGCGACCACACCTTCTTCTCGACCGACGACTTCCCGTGGATCCGCACGCTGGAAGCGGGCACGCCGACGATCCGTCGTGAGCTCGAGGCGGTCCTGCAGCACACCGACGCGCTGCCGAACTTCCAGGACATCTCGACCGATCAGTACTCGATCACGGACGACGACCGGTGGAAGACCTTCTTCTTCTACGGCTACGGCTTCACTGCCGGCAACAACGTCGACCGCTGCCCCGAGACCGCGAAGCTGCTGGATCAGATCCCCGGCCTCACGACCGCGATGTTCTCGATCTTCGCCCCGCACAAGCGCATCCCGCCCCACGGCGGCCCGTACAAGGGGGTGCTCCGGTACCACCTCGCGCTGATGGTGCCCGAGCCCGCCGACCAGTGCGGGATCCGCGTCGGCAACGACGTGCGCCACTGGACCGAAGGCAAGAGCCTCGTCTTCGACGACACGTGGGAGCACGAGGCCTGGAACGACACCGACGGCACGCGCGTGGTGCTGTTCGTGGACTTCAAGCGCCCGCTCGCCGGCCCGGCACGGGTCCTCAACGAGCTCGTCCTCAAGCTCATCGGCTGGTCCCCCTTCATCCAGGACGCCAAGGCCCGCCACAACGCCTGGGAGAAGCGCTTCGAGCAGGTCCGCGCCTCGGCCTGAGGCCCCCGGTCAAGACCCTGTTTGGTCGATCGGTGTCGCCAGGGCGTGACGAATCGCCCACGCATGTGTCTTCGGCGCCATGGTGGTCCAGATGGACGACGCCGTGGGCGCGGTCGCGGAGCGCCAGCACGGCTTGATCGCACGCCGTCAGGCGATCGCCCTCGGGCTCACGCACTCGGCGATCGCGCATCGCGTGCGGCAGGGCGCGTGGGTCGTCGCGCGGCGCTCGGTCTACCTGGTGCGCGGTTCACCGCGGTCGTGGCCCCAGTCAGTCCTGAGCGCCGTGCTGGCGGCGGGAGAGGCGGTGTGGGCGTCGCACACGACGGCCGCGCGACTGTGGCGGCTGCCGATCGAGCCGCGTGACGCGATCGAGCTGACCACGGTGCTCGAGCGGCGGGTGCGGCTGCCGGGCGTCATCGTGCATCGCAGCGGCGTGTGGGACGAACGGGACGTGACGGTGATGGGCGTCATCCCGGTCACGAGCGCGGCCCGCACGCTGGCCGACCTCTCGACCCACCTCGGCGTCGACGGTCTCGCTCGGGCGCTCGACGACGGACTGCGGCGCGGCGCCGTGCGCCTGAGCGCCATGCACGCGGTCGCCATGCGGTTCGGGATCGCCCCGGGGCGGAGCCCGTCGGTGATGCACGCGGTGCTGGCCGCGAGGGTGCCCGGCTACGACCCGGGGGACAGCGAGCTGGAGACGTGGGTCTGGCTCGTGCTCCGGGAGGCCGGCCTGCCGCTCCCCGTTCGACGGCATCCGGTCCGGATCGGCGGACGCCGGTACGTGCTGGACCTCGCGTACGTCCAGGAGCGCATCTCCATCGAGGCCGACGGCTTCGGCCCACACGGCACGCGGAGTGCCTTCGACGCCGATCGAGCCCGTGACCGCGCCATCCAGCTCGACGGTTGGCGCACCCTGCACTTCACGACGACGTCGACACCCGAGGAGGTGGTGACCGACGTCAGCAGGGCGCTGTTTGGATGATCGATGCCGCCCTGGCGGCATCGATCGACCAAACAAGATCTTGACCGGGGCTGCGACCTAGCCGTCCGGGAGCTGGTCGTGGTCGGCCATGACCTTGGCGAGGGTGTCGGCGGCCTCTTCGAGGAGCGCGGCGTCGTGGTCGACCATGAGGCTGAGACGGATGAGCCCCATCTCCTTGGTGACCGCAGGTGGGATCACCGGGTTCACGAACACGCCGTGGTCGAGCAAGTCCATCGCCACCAGCACCGTCGACACCTGGTCGGGCTTGCGGAGCGGGATGGTGACGATCGCGCTCTCGGCCGGGTTGGTGGGCACGCCGCGCTCGGTGAGCATGCCGAGGAAGCCGGCGACGTTCGCACGCAGCCGCGCGGGTCGGTCGGGCTCGGCGCGCAGCAGCCGCAGCGCGGCGAGGGCCGCGGCGACCGATCCGGGCGTGTTCGACGCGGTGAAGATCAGCGTGTCGGACTCGATGGTCAACAGCTCGATCGCGTCCTGCGATCCGATGAGCGCGCCGCCGCAGGAGCCGAGCGTCTTGGAGAAGGTGATCGTGATGAGGTCGATGTCGTCGAGCACGCCGTACTGCTCGGCCGCGCCGAGCCCGCGCTCGCCGAGGACGCCGAGACCGTGCGCCTCGTCGTCGAGTAGGAACGTGTTGGGGGTCGCCCGGCACAGCTCGACCATCCGGTCGAGGGGAGCGGTGTCGCCGCCCATCGAGTACACGCCGTCGACGATGAGTCCCTTCGCCGCGTCGGCGGGCAGCTTCGCGAGCACCTGCTCGAGGTGCGCGAGGTCGTTGTGGCGGAACCGCTTCATCGACGCGCCGGACAGCCGGACGCCGGTGAGCAGCGAGTTGTGGATCTCCTTGTCGACGACTGCGTAGTCCTGGCGACCGAGGAACCCGGCGATCGCGCTCATGTTGGCGACGTAGCCGGTGGCGAAGACGAGGGCGGCTTCGTGCCCGTAGAAGTCGGCGAGCTCCTCCTCGAGCTGGCGGTGGAGGGTGAGCGTGCCGTTGAGCAGCCGACTGCCCGTGACGCCGCTGCCGAAGTGCTTCGTGGCCTCGACCGTCGCCGCGACGACCTCCGGGTGGTACGAGAGGCTCAGGTAGTTGTTGGAGCCGAAGTTGATGCACTCCCGGCCCTCGATGACGAGCCGGGGCGTGGAGGCGCTCTCGACGCTCTTGTAGTACGGCCAGTATCCGGACTCCTTGGCCATCCGGTACGGCTCGATGCGGGGGAACGCCGCGAGGCGGTCCGAGAAGAAGGTCATGGTGCTAGGAGTCTACGGGAGCCGCCTCGTCCGCCAGCCCGCCGCCCGCCGAGCCGTCGAGCACCGGCGCCGCCCCCGCCGGGAGCGCCTCGACGGCCAGCCCCGTGGCGTACGGATCCTCGAGGATCTGCTTGATGCGTCGCAGGACGAACAGGGCGGTGAGCCCGTCCTCGGTGCGCTCGTCGAACGTGTACTTCAGCGTCATCGAGCGCCGACGCTCGGGACCCGACGACGGGCTGCCCGGATCGGTCGTGGGCCGCCCGACCGAGATGAAGATGTTGGCGGTCCCGTACTCGTAGAGGTGGTGGTACACGGCCGGCATCCCGAAGCTCGCCATGTTGGCGAAGAACGCGGTCGTGTACATCGGGTCGTTCTCGACGTAGCTCTTGGGCAGCATGCCCAGCCGGTCGAGCCCGCGGATCGCCGCCATGATGATGCGGCGCACGAAGCCGGGGAACTTCATCAGGAGCCCGAGCTCGGCGTCGAGACGTCCGCTCTGCGAGGTGATCTCGGCCTGCTTCTCCGCCATGCCCTGCACCATCTCGCCGAAGGTGGCGTCGGTGTCGAAGCGCCGCTTCACGACGGCCAGGGGCGCGCCGGTCTCGAGCTTGCGCTTCACGGCGTACGAGAACCAGATCCCGTCGCGCTGGTAGAGGCGGCCGCCCATGACGAACCGGTTGATGCTGGGGGTGCGCTCCAGGCCGTCGCGCAGCGCCCACACCGCGAGGTGAAAGACGTCGATGCGGAGCATCGGGTTGGTCTGGTTCCACTCGCGGATGAACGCGTCGGTCTTGACGATGCTCGCGTCGTGCTCGAAGTAGACCGCGGACTCGTTGCGGCCGCGCATGAAGTACGGCATCGCGCGTCGCTCGTTGGAGAGCCCCTTGACCAGCGTCCCGTCGGAGCGCCGCCACCACATGGCCGGAACCTTACCCATGGGTAACCCGCTCCCGCAGGACTCGGCGCGATCGATGCGGTGGCCTCCGGCGGACGGGCTCGCGGCCCACGACTCGGCCGGGCGGTAGCGTCCCGCCGAGTGTTCGCGGACCTGCTGGCCCATCCCGGCATCGTCGAGCAGCGCGCGATCGCCGGTCGCGTCGGCTTCCTCGCGCTGCACGGCGGGCTCGAGCAGGGCACGGCCGAGATCGCGCGCGCCGCCGCGGAGCGAGCCGGGGCGTCCTGGTACGCCCTCGTGCAGCCACCCGACCTGCGGTGGCACGTGCCGTCGCACCACTACGAGGCGGCGACGTCGCCGGGGCTCGACGAGGTGCTCGACCACTGCGAGGTGGTGGTGTCCGTGCACGGCTACGGCCGGGACGACTGCTGGACGACCCTCCTGCTCGGCGGCCGGGACCGCGACCTGGCGCGGGCGCTCGGCGTCCGTCTGCGCGCCGCACTGCCCGAGTACGAGGTGCGCGACGACCTCGCCGCGATCCCACGCGAGCTGCGCGGCCTGGACGCGCGCAACCCCGTGAACCGCAGTCGGGGCGGCGGCGTGCAGCTCGAGCTCCCGCCCCGGGTCCGGGGCATGGGCCCCTACTGGGCCGACTTCGACGGCCCGGCGCCGGTGCCCCACACCGCCGCACTCGTCGACGGCCTGGTCGCGTTCGCGGCGGCACTCCAAGCCGGAGCGGGGTCGCGATGAGTCGCCTCGCGGTGATCGGCAAGCGCGAGACCCTGCCGGAGCCCGGCGGCGAGCGCGCCGCGAGCGACGCGCCCATCGTCGACGCGGGCAGCCACCTCGCGGTCTACCGCCACGGGCTCGACGTCTACGTGCCCGCGCACCGCATCGATCATGTGCACACGGTGCGGCGCCTCCGCGACCTCGGCTGCGACCGCGTCCTGGCGATCAGCTCGGTCGGCTCGCTGCGGCTCGACTGGCCGGTCGGCACGTTCGTCGCGCCCGACGACTTCATCGCCCTCGACCAGCCCGCGCTCGCGGCCGTCGACGGCGGTGAGCAGCACGTGGTGCCCGGCTTCACGTCCGCGTGGCGCGAGCAGGTCATCGCGTGCTGGCGGTCGCACGCGGCGCCGCCGCTCGTCGACGGCGGGATCTACTGGCAGGCCAACGGCCCCCGGTTCGAGACGCCCGCCGAGATCCGGATGTTGACGCGCTTCGCCGACCTCGTCGGGATGACGGTCGCGTCGGAGTGCGTCGTGGCGAACCAGCTCGGGCTGGCCTACGCCGCGGTGTGCGTCGTCGACAACCTCGCCAACGGCCTCGACACCGTCACCTTGACCCAGCAGGAGTACGAGCGCGGGCAGGCCGAGAACCGGGCTGCGCTGCTCGGCGCGCTCGATGGGGTCGTGGGGGAGCTCGCATGAGCGCGCTGACCGTGCGCGGCGCGCGACTCCTGCAGCCCGACGGCACGCTCGTCGAAGCGAGCCTGCGCGCGGTCGACGGCATCATCACCGAGCTCGGGCCGGACGTCGGGACCGAGGCGGGCGACGACGTCCTCGACGGTGCCGCACGGATCATCGCCCCGGGGTTCGTCAACGCCCACACCCACGCGGCGATGACCCTGTTCCGCGGCTACGGCGGCGACCTGCCGCTGATGGAGTGGCTCGAGCAGAAGATCTGGCCGGCCGAGGCACGCCTGGATGCCGACGACGTCTACTGGGGCACCCGCCTCGCGTGCTGCGAGATGGTGCGGAGCGGCACCGTCCGGTTCTGGGACATGTACTGGCAGCCGGCTGCGGTCGCGCGAGCCGCCGAGGACGCCGGCCTCCGCGCGACGGTCGGACTCCCGCTCCTCGACGGGCTCGACGCGGCGAAGGGCGCCGCGCTCCGGGCGGACGCACTCCGCTCGCTGGAGGAGCTCGAGGACTGCTCGCCGTTGGTGACGCCGTCGTTCACGCCCCACGGCACCTACACCGTCAGCGAGGCGTCGCTCGCCTGGATCGCCGAAGAGTCGTCGCGCCGCGGCCTCGCAGTGCAGATCCACTTCCTCGAGATCGAGGACGAGGTCGTCGGGATCCGTGAGCGCACGGGGGAGGCGCCGGCCGCGTTCCTCGAACGGGTCGGCCTCCTGAACGACCGTACGGTGCTCGCGCACGGTTGCTGGCTCGACGAGGCCGACCTGGACCTCGTCGCGGCCGCCGGGTGCACCGTGGCGATGAACCCGGTCTCGAACCTCAAGCTCGCGGTCGGCCGTGCATTTCCGTACTCGCCGGCCCGCCGTCGCGGCGTCGCGGTCGCGCTCGGCACCGATGGCGCGTCGTCGAACAACGGCCTCGATCTCCTCCAGGACGTCAAGGTCATGTCGATCTTCCAGAAGTACGTCGACGATGACACCACCGCGCTGCCGGCGACCGAGGCGTGGGGGATCGTGACCGGTGCGGCCGCGCCGCGCCTCGGAGGCACGCCGGTGGAGGTGGGGGCGCCGGCCGACTTCGTGCTGCTGCGCGCCGATGCGCCCGAGCTCGGGCCCGGACATCTGCTCGACAACCTCGTGTTCGCGGCTTCGGGCCACGTGGTCGCGAGCACCGTCGTCGCCGGCCGGGTCCTCATGCGTGAGGGGATCGTCGACGGTCAGGAAGAGGTCGTCGCGCGCGCTCGCGAGCGCGCGCACCGCCTCGGCATCCTCGACTGACCGGTGCGGCGCGGCGTCAGAGCGGGATGACCTCGAAGGTGACCGCGTGCTCCACGCCGAGGGTCGCGCCGGCAGCTTCGGCGCTGCCGCGGAGGAACGCGTCGGGGTCGGTCCCGCCGTCGCCGAGCCCCTCGAGGTAGAGGCGGTGCTCGGCCAGCGACGCGATGCCGAGGTCGAGGAAGCCGGTGACGTCGACGGCGTGCGTGGGTTCGGGTGAGCCGCCGAAGGCCGCCAGACGGGTGCCGCTCCACGCCTCCCCGGCGTCGGTGAACAGCCACCGGTTGGCGGCGTCGCGCGCCGCGTCGAGCAGCGCGACACCGACGACCCGGTGATCGACGTGGTTCATCGGTGAACCCGGACCCCAGAAGTCGCGGTAGTTGATCGAGACGAGGACATCGGGCCGGTGCCGGCGGATCGCGGCGGCCAGGTCGCGTCGGAGCGCGACGCCCGGCTCGACGAGGCCGTCCGCGTAGCCGTCGAGGAACTCGACCGTGTCGACGCCGACGACCGCGGCGCTGGCGTGCTCCTCGGCGACACGGGCGGGTCCGACCTCGGCGGGCGGGCGGCCGTCGATGCCCGCTTCGCCGTGGGTCACAAGGAGGTAGGTGACCTGCTTGCCGGCTCGGGTCCAGCGCGCCACCGCGCTCGCCGCGCCGTACTCGAGATCGTCGGGATGGGCGACGACCGCGAGCGCGCGCTCCCAGTCGTCGGGAAACGCCTCGAGTCGCTCGGTCACCGGCGCGGGATCAGAACTTGGCGCGCGCGAAGACCTCGCGCACCCGCGGCTCGAAGTGCTCGAGCGGGAGCGTGTCGTAGGCCGGGTCGAACGCGACCTGGTCCCACTCGTCGGCGAACCGGGCGGCGAGGTCGAACCACGGCTCGTCGGTGTACTGGTCGCGTGCGTTCGGGTCGCCGCCGAAGTGGTGGTAGTAGTGCCGGCCCTGGAAGTCCTGGTGGACGCGGATGACGTCGTAGACCTCGCGGCGCACGTAGGGCTTCAGGATCTCCGCGGCGATCATCGGGTGGTTCGGCACACTCACGGCCTTGCCGATGTCGTGGCACAGGGACGCGACGACCATCTCGTCGTCGGCGCCGGCGCGCTCGGCGAGCGTCGCGGTCTGGAGGCAGTGGGTCAGCTGGTCGACCGCGAAGCCGTCGGTGATGTGGGCGAGCGACCGCAGCATGGCGAGCACGGTGTCGGCGACGCGCCCCTGGTTGGCCATGGTCTCGGCGCCGATCACGGCCCACTCGTCGGCGGTGGACTCGTCCATGCGGGTGAACGTGCTCGGGGTGGTGGTCGTCATGCCTCCATCTTCCCACCTCGAGGAGGCCGCTGGTACCGTCCCGCGGTGGACCTCGACGCCCTGAGCGACGTCACCCTGCGGGACGCCGAGGGAGCGACGCATCGCCTCGGCGACTACTGGGCCGAGCAGCCCGTGATCGTGGTGTTCCTGCGGCACTTCGGCTGTCTGCTGTGCCGGGAGAGCGCGGCGCTGCTCCGCGACCGCTACGCGGACGAGATCCGACCGCTCGGTGCGGAGGTGGTGGCCATCGGCACCGGCGGGCGGCGCTACGCGGCGGCGTTCGTCGAGGAGGAGCAGGTGCCGTACCCGGTCCTCGTCGACGACGACGCCGAGGCCGCGCGGGCGGCCGCGGTCACGAGCGTCCCGTTCCTGAAGCTGCTCCTCGACCCGCGCAGCCGTCCGGGCACGCGTCGGGCGCGCGCCGCGGGCCACAAGATCCACCGCGCCGGGAAGCGGGTCACCCAGCTCGGCGCGACGTTCGTCATCGGCCCCGGTCCCGAGGTGCGCTACGAGCACGTCGACGCGCACTCGGCCGACCACGCGCCGCTCGACGACGTGCTCGGCACCCTCCGTCAGCTCGCGGTCTAGGCGCCCCACGGCGCCGAGGTCGGCGCCTCGCTGCTCATCCCGAGCCGCCGTTCGAGCCGCTGCACGCGCTTGGGCAGGATGCGGTGGCTCCCGAGCAGCCAGCGCGACGCCCGCGTGTGCGGATACTCGAGCCACAGGTGCGCGTTGGCCGGGTCGCCTCGGCGCACCTCGTTCGGGTCCAGCACGATCCGCCGCAGCGCCTTCGCGAGCGCGACCGGATTGCGGCAGTACCGGATGGCGAGGCCGTCGGCGAGCCGCGCGCGCGAGCGCAGCACCGCAGCCCGGATGAGCGCGCACGCGCCGACGAACGGCAACGCGAGCAGGCCGAGCGGCGTGAGCAGCAGCGACGTCTCGTCGAGGTCGGAGAATGCGGCGGTCCAGAGCTCGAACGTCCGCGCCGTGAGCGCGTACACGACGGTGTCCAGCGACACCTCGAGCTCCACGACCCGTCCGAGCTCGTAGGCGAGCACGGCCTCCAGCTCGCGACGCTCGAGGAGGTCGAGCAGGCCGGTCGTCACCACGATCCAGGCGGTCGAGGGTCGGCGGCCGACCGTGAGGCAGTTGGGTGCGTCGTCGATGACGACGGCGACCTTCGGCGGCAGCACGCCCGCAGCGAGCGACAGGGCGGCGAGGAGCCGCTCGGGCTCACGGTGCGCGTCCGCGGGCATCCGCGGGGGCGGGTTGGGCGCCGCACGCGGGCCGGGCCACGCGCGCACGAAGTCCAGGACGTGCGCCTCGACGTGCAGCAGGGACCACACGAAGACGCCCGCGGCGACGACCAGGCCCATGCCGACGCTCAGGGTCACCGCCCACAGCACGAGGTCCCAGCCGACGCCGAACCCGGTGCCGAGCACGTTGGACGCGGCGCCGAGGATCCACGCGATGGGGAAGACGAGCGCGGCCATCGCGAGGGTCAGGTTCGCGAAGCCGCAGACCGCGACCAGGCGGATCCGCCAACGGGCCGCGCGGATCATCTCCTCGTGCACCCCGCGATCGTCGCACGAACCCTGCCCCCCGACCGGGCAGGCACCGCGTAGCGTGCGGGGCGTGGACGAGGTGCGGGTCGCGGGCATCGTCGGCGACGTCGCGGTGCATCGGGACGAGTGGGGCATCCCTCACGTCCGGGCCGAGCACGCCCTCGACGCCTTCTTCGGGCAGGGCTTCGTCCAGGCCGCGGACCGGCTCGGTCAGCTCGACTACGACCGTCGCCGCGCCACCGGGCGCTGGGCGGAGGTGGCCGGCGTCAAGGCCGTCCCCTTCGACGCGTTCGTGCGCCGCTGCGGGCTCGAGGCCGCGGCGCGCCGAGAGCACGCCGCGCTCGCGCCCGAGGAGCGCGCGGTCCTCGATGCGTTCGCGGCGGGCGTGAACGCATGGCTGGCCCTCGATCGGCCCTTGCCCCTCGACCTGCGGCTCGCCGGCGTCGTGCCCGAGCCCTGGGAGGGCTGGCACGCCAACGCGGTGTTCCTCGTCCGACACGTCGTCTTCGCGAGCTGGCAGCTCAAGCTCTGGCGCGGCCGCATGGCGGCGGCGCTCGGCGCCGACACGGTGGCGGCCATCGAGGGTGCCGACCCGCGTTCGGTGCCGCTCATCGTCGTGCCTCCGGAGCTCTTCGAGCCCCAGCCGGCCGCCCCGGGGGTGCTCGGTCCCGTCGTCGACGCGACCACGGCGCTCGTCGAGGTCAACGCGGGCAGCAACTCGTGGGCGCTCGACGGCTCGCACACCGCGTCGGGCCGGCCGCTGGTGGCGGGTGACCCGCACCGGATGGTCGAGGTGCCGGGCGTGTACGCGCAGGGTCATCTGTCGTGCCCCGACTTCGACGCGGTCGGGCTGTCGTTCGTCGGGGTGCCCGGCTTCCCGCACTTCGGGCGCACGGCCGAGCTCGCGTGGTGCGTCACCAACGCCAACGGCGACTACCAGGACCTCTACGTCGAGCGCTTCGACGGCACGCCCGCGCCGACCCGCACGGAGACGATCCGGGTGCGGGACGCCGACCCGGTCACCGTCGCGTGTCACGAGACGCCGCGCGGCCCGGTCGTGTTCGGAGACCCCGGCCGGGGCGTTGCGCTCGCGCTCCGCTCGACCGCGCTGGTCGAGCCCAGTCGCGGGCTCGCCGTGCTCGAGCCCATGCTGCGAGCGCGCACGGTCGGTGAGCTGGACGCGGTCATGCGCGACTGGGTGGACCCCGTGAACAACCTCGTGAGCGCGGACGCGTCCGGCGCGATCCGCTACCGCACCATCGGTCGCATCCCGGTGCGCTCGGACGCCAACTTCTGGGGACCGGTCCCGGCGTGGACCGGCGAGCACGAGTGGCAGGGCACCGTGCCGTACGACGAGATGCCGGCCTCCGACGGTGTCGACGGCCGCCTGGTCACCGCGAACCAACGCATCGTCGACGACTCGTACCCGCACCGCCTCGGTCTCGACTACGCGCGCCCGGACCGCGCGCGTCGGGTCCACGCCCGCCTCGACGAGCTCGCCGACGCGACCGTCGCCGACATGGCCGCGATCCATCGCGACCGGCGTTCGCTCGCGGCCGACGTCTGGACCGACCGCCTCGTCGCCCTGGACGGACGCGACGAGTGGGAGCGGGCAGCCCTCGACCAGCTGCGCGCGTGGGACCGCACCATGGAGGCATCATCGGCCGCGGCGGCGATCTACGTCGTGGTGCGCGACGCGGTCGGCAAGCGGGTGGCGCACCACCCTGCGCTCGCCGCGGTGCGGGTGCCGTTCGCGGATGAGCCGGCGAGCACGTTCCAGCCGCTCGAGCTGCGGCTGTGGGCGCGGCTCACCGGTCTGCTCCTGCGTGACGACGCGCAGCTCCTGCCCGCGGGCGAGTCCTGGGCCGACACGCTCGCGGCCGGGCTCACCGACGGTGTTGCCGTCCTCCGCACCGCGCTCGGCGACGACGTCGCCGCGTGGACCTGGGGCGCACTGCACCAGAGCGCGCCCCGTCACCCGCTGTCCGGCGTGCATCCCGAGTGGGAGGGCCGCCTGGATCCGCCGCCGGTGGCGATGGGTGGCGAGTGGGACACCGTCTTCAGCGCCGCGCACCCCGCCGGCTTCGGCTTCGGCGTCGCGACCTCGTCGGTCGCGCGCTACGCGTTCGACCTGGCTGATCGTGGCAACGACGCCTGGGTGGTCCCGCTCGGCGCCTCCGGGGACGCCGAGAGTCCGCACTTCGCCGACCAGCGCCGGCCGTGGGCCGATGGCGAGCTGCTCCCGATCGTCACCCGCTGGGACGCACTCGGTGCCCCGGAGCTCACGCTCCGGCCCGACGCGTGAGCACCGCTCGCGCGCGAGCGAAGAACGCGCGTCCGGCGTCCGTCGCGTCGGGTGCCTCGGCCAGCGCGGCGTAGCCGAGGCTGGCGCCGGGGAACGTGGCGTCGTCCCAGAACGGTTCGTCGGGCACGTCCGGCCACCGGGTCACGTAGAGGTACGGGAGCGGGTGCGCGCCGTCGCCCGGTGAGGCGCCGAACGTGGCGCGGGCGTGCTGGGCCGGGTCACCGATCTCGATGCCGAGGTCGAAGTGCTCGGGCCAGAGCTGGACGGCGGAGGCGTCGTCGCCCGGACCGGCGCCCGCGCACACGCCGTCGAGGAGCTCGGTAGCGAGCGCGAACCACGCTGCGAGGATCGCGGCTGCGGTCGGGTCGACGAGGAGCGGGGCATCGGGCTCGAGCGGGGTCGCGGGCGTGTAGACCTCGCTCGGCGCGCCGGCCACGATGCCGACCGCCTCGGCGGCGGCGCGCACGGTCGTGATCGGCGTCGTGGTGGTCTCGCCGCCGCGCACGACGACGAGGGTCGCGCCGTCGACCCGGACGCTCTCGTCGTCACCGAACGGTGGCGTGCCGAACCCGCCCGGTGTCGCGATCAAACCGATCCGGGTCGTGACCCGGTAGCGCGCCGCCGCGAGCACGTGCTCGGCGAGCGTGTGCCACGCCTCGCGGGTCGCCACCAGCGCGGCGGTGTCGGTGATCGGCGCCAGCGTCATCGCGCTCCCCGGGTCACGGTTGAGGGGCCAAGATGAAGCGGCTCTTCGGTGGCGGGCGCGTGCTCAGGCGTCGACGAAGTCGAGCAGCAGGGCGGTGAGCTCGAGGGGGCGGTCGCCCTGGATGCTGTGGCCGGCGCCGTCGACGACCTCGACCCGGGCATCGGGCTGGGCGGCGAGGACCTTGGCGACGTCGTCGTCGTCGACGACGCTGCCGGTCGCGTTGCCCCGCAGCAGCATCAGCGGCACGCGCAGCGCGTCGAGGTCGTCCCACAGCGTCCCGAAGTCGGCCGGGACGTCCATGTCGGTCTGCTCCAGGCCCGGTGGCCGCTGGTAGCGCCACGCCCATCGGCCGTCCTCGCGCTCCGCCGCGTTGTGCAGCACCCCGCGCCGCAGCGACGACTCGCTGCGCGTCGGGTTGAACTCCATCGTGCGGGCGAGGATCTCGTCGAAGCTCTCGAAGGTGTCCGGTCCGGCGATGAACTGTGCGATCGGTGCGGCCTTCTCGCGGTCGACGCCCGGCGTCACGTCGACGAGCACGAGCTTGCGCACGAGGTCGGGCGCATGCGAGCTGAGCGCGAGGGAGCTGAGCCCTCCGAGGGACATCCCGACGACGGCCTTGGCGTCCGGGGCGAGCTGACGGATCGCGACCGCGAGGTCCTCGCCGTTCTGGCGCGGACCGAACGGCCCGTCGTCGCGGTGGTCGGAGTGGCCGTGGCCGGGGAGGTCGATCGCGACCAGGGGCCGGTCGAGCGCCATCGCGACGGTGTCCCACGTGTGCGCGTTCTGCGCGCCCCCATGGACGAGCACGAGCTCGGGCGCATCGTCGCCCCAGACCAGCGCGCTCAGGCGCCGTCCCGTCGCCTCGTCGACGACCACCGACTCGCGTCGCACGGTGGGCGGCCCGTCGTAGGGCAGGCCGTACTCCTCGGCGTTCTCGTGGAACAGCCCGAACTCGTCGTAGTGCATGACGACACGGTACCCATCAGGGCGTCAGGTCGGTGCAGGCGCGGAGCTCGTTCCAGTGCGCGACCTCGGCGTCGGCGTCGGGACCCGGTGCGAAGGGCACCGGGCTGCCGCTGCGGATGCGCGCCGGCACCCACTGGTACGAGTCGGTGTCGCGGCCGGTGGCCGTCACCACGAGGATGCCGGTCCGGCCGTACTCGCCGGCCTCGTTGAAGAACGCGAAGTTGCCGAGTCCGTAGTCGACGAAGGCGGTGCCGAGCCGTCCGCCGCCGAGCAGGTGGTGCGCGTGGGATCCGACGACGATGTCGGCGCCCGCGTCCACGAGCGCCCGCGCGAGCGCCTGCTGTCGCGGGCTCGGGCAGTCGGTCCGCTCGACGCCCCAGTGGAGCATCACCGCGATGGTGTCGACCTCGGGGCGGACGGCCTGGATCGCCGCGACCATGCGGGCCTCGGCGTCGTACTTCGTGGATGCCATGCCGGCCTGCGTGTCGGTCGCGGTCCAGGTCGACACGAACTCCTCGCCCATGACGTCGGTCGCCGCGAACACCGCGATGCGCTGGCCCTTCACGTCGAGTCGTAGCGGTGTGTACGCCTCGGTCGCGTTCGCGCCGATGCCGAGGATCGGGTACTGCGTCGCCGCGCGCACGAGCAGGGAGTCGGCGAGCCCCTGTGCGCCGTAGTCGATCCCGTGGTTGTTGGCCATGCTCGCGGCGTCGATGCCGCCCGCCCGCAGCGCGTCGATGGCGGATGCAGGCGCCTTGAAGACCCACTCCTTCACCAGCGCACCGGTCGACTCCGTGATCGCGGTCTCCAGGTTCACCACCGCGACGTCGGCCGCGGACAGCACCGGAGCCGCGTCCGCGAACACCGACGCAGGATCGGCGAGCAGCTTCGTGCGCACGGTGCCCTCGAAGTGCACATCGCCGCCGAACGCGAACACCACCGGCTGGCCGTTGCCGCGGCGCGGGTCGCGCGGGGTGGTGGTGGTCGTCGCCACCGACGAGGTGGTGGTGTCGGCGGCCGGGGCGACCGCGGGTGAGTCGTCGGTTCTCGTGACGAGCGCGGCGACGGCCGCCGCCGCGACGACGGCGAGGAGGGCACCGACGGCGAGGAGCGTGCGGCGGCGGCGCCGGCGTTGCCGCGACCGCCGGGCCGCACGGGACGCCATCCCGCGACCGTACCCACGCCGGCCCGGCTGGGAGGTGCGCGGCGCCACCCGCCTACGATCGAGCGGCGATGTCCCGCCTCACGCAGCGCATCAGCGTCTCGCCGTCGACGTACCGGTGGATCACGCTGGTCGCGGCGATCCTTCTCGCGATCATCATCGTCACCGGGGGAGCGGTCCGGCTGAGCGGCTCGGGCCTCGGTTGCTCCGACTGGCCCAACTGCGAGCCCGGGCGCCTGACGCCCCGTTCGGCGTCGGACGTGAACGCGATGGTCGAGTTCCTGAACCGGATGTTCACCGGACTGGTCTCGATCGCGGTGATCGTGTGCGTGCTGGCGTCCCTCGTGCGCCGCCCGCGTCGACGCGACCTGGTCTGGCTCTCGCTCGGCCTCGTGGCCGGGGTGTTCGCACAGGCGGTGCTCGGCGGGCTCACGGTCCTGTTCGAGCTCAAGCCGCAGTTCGTCATGGCCCACTTCCTGGTGTCGCTCGTCCTCTTGACGAACGCGATCGTCCTCTACCGCCGCGCGGGCCAAGCCGATGTCCCGGCCACGATGGTGGTGACGCCGCGGGTCAGGCTGCTCGGCCGCGCCCTGCTCGTCGTGGGCGCCATCGTCGTGTTCACCGGGACGATCGTGACGTCCACCGGCCCCCACGGCGGCGACCGCAAGGCGAAGCGGTTCGACTTCCACCTGCCCGACGTCGCGCGCATCCACGGCGTCAGCGTGGTGATCTTCGTGCTGCTCGTCCTCGGCACGTTCTGGATGCTTCGCCGCACGAAGGCGCCCGTGAACGTCCAACAGCGCCTCGGCGTCCTGCTCGCGGTGATCGCGGTGCAGGCGACCATCGGCTACATCCAGTACTTCAACGACATCCCCGAGCTGCTCGTCGGTTTCCACATCGCGGGCGCGACCGCGGTGTGGGCCGCGGTCGTGGCCTTCTACCTCGGCCTGTTCACCCGGCCCGCGGAGGTGGTCGACCCCGCGACCGCGTCGGGGCGGGCGCCGTCGCCGCTGACGCCCGCCGGCGCGACCTGAGCCCAGCCCCCCGACTGCGGCGGGGTCTGCGAGGCTGGTCCGATGCCGGCCCCGTTCCGCTACGACCGGCGATTCGGCTTCGAGCTCCCACCCGATGAGCTCTGGGCCGTGCTGGCTCGCACCGACGACTACCAGGGCTGGTGGCCGTGGCTCCGTGCGGTCGAGGCCGGCCCCGCGGCCGCGTCGAGCGGCACCGCGCTGGTCGCCGGCACCGTGGCGCGCTGCGCGGTGCGCGCGCCGCTCCCGTACACGTTGCGCTTCGACGTGCGGCTCGTCGAGGTGGTGCCCGGTGAGCGGGTCGACGTCGTGGTGACCGGGGACCTCGACGGCCCCGCTCGGCTCGACCTCGCGGCGGCCGGCGACGGCACCAGCGCGCGCCTCTCGTGGACGCTCGAGCTGCGGGACCGGTTCCTGCGGCCGTTGGCATCGCTCGGTCGCCCCGCGATGGTCTGGGCCCACGACCGCGTGATCGAGGCGGGCCTGCGTGACTTCGAGCGACGCGCGCTCGACCGGCCCCGTCCGTGACCGCGGCCGACCTCCGGGTGGCGACGTTCAACATCCGCCACGGCGCCGACGCCGACGGGCGCGTCTCGCTGGACGAGCTGGCGAGTGCCTGCGACGCGCTCGACGCCGACGTGCTCGGGCTGCAAGAGGTCGACCGCGGTCGGCGGCGGTCCAGGATGCGTGACCAGTCGCGGGTCGTCGCGCACCGATCCGGCGCCACCCGGGTCTACGGCCGGGCTCGCCGGCGCGGTGCCGTCGGCGCGTACGGCAACGCGCTCGTGGTCCGCGGCGCGATCACGGAGCGGACCGTGCTCCGGCTGCCGCGGTTGGGGCCGCGCGAGCCCCGGGTCGCGATCCTGGCGTCGGTCACGGTTCGCGGCGTGGTGCTGAGCGTCGCGGTCACCCACCTCCAGCACCGTCCGGCGCGCCTCGCGGATGCACCGGACGAGGCGCCCGAGCAGCTGCGGACGGTGGCGGACGCCCTGCGCGCGAGGCCCGCCCCGCGGGTGTTCCTCGGGGACTGCAACCTCCAACCGGCGCGGGCCGAGCCCATCCTTCGCGCTGCGGGCTTCGAGGTGGCCGACACCGCGCCGACGTTCCCGGCCGACGAGCCCCGGATCCGGCTCGACTACGTCGCGGTCGACGGACTCCGCATCGTCGAGGCGCAGGTGGCGCCGCCCGCCGGCGTGAGCGACCACCGCGCCGTGGTCGTGGATCTGTCGCTACGGTGACCCGGATGCAGGCCCACCTCGTCGACGGCACGTACGAGCTGTTCCGTCACTACTACGCGGTACCGGAGCACTTCGACGACGACGGCATCGACGTCGGCGCGACGCGCGGGGTGGTGCGGAGCGTCCTCGACCTCCTCGCGGACGGCGCGACGCACGTGGGCGTGGCGACCGACCATGTGATCGAGTCGTTCCGCAACGAGCTCTGGGACGGCTACAAGGACGGGTCCGGTATCGACCCGGTGCTGTTCGCGCAGTTCCCGCTCATCGAGGACGCGCTCGAAGCTCTCGGGGTGGCGGTCTGGGCCGAGATCGAGCTCGAGGCCGACGACGCGCTCGCGTCGGCGGCGGCCGTGGCGCGCGCCGACCCGCGCGTCGAACGAGCGGTCATCTGCACGCCGGACAAGGACCTCGCCCAGTGCGTCGAGGATCCTCGCGTCGCCCAGCTCGATCGGCGCAAGGGCGTCCTGATCGACGAGGCCGGCGTGCGCGCGAAGTTCGGCGTCGAGCCCGCGTCGATCCCCGACTGGCTGGCGCTCGTGGGCGACAGCGCCGATGGGTTCCCGGGGCTGCCCGGGTGGGGCGCCAAGTCGGCGGCGGTGGTGCTCGCGCACTACGGCCACATCGACGCCATCCCCGATCGTGCGATCGACTGGGACGTCGAGGTGCGTGGTGCCACGCGCCTCGCATCGACGCTGGCCGAGCAGCGCGAGCTCGCCGGCTTGTTCGTGACCCTGGCCACCCTGCGCACCGACGCTGCGGTGGGCGCCGTCGACGACTGGTGCTGGACCGGCCCGACCCCCGCGTTCGCGGCTTGGGCCGAGCGCCTCGGGCAGCCGTCGCTCGCCGCGCGCGCGGAGAAGCTCGCCGAGGCACGCTCGTGATCCCCCACGGAGGACCTCGATGAGCCTGACCGGACGCGTCGCGCTGATCACCGGCGGCAACCGCGGCATCGGCGCGGCGATCTCGCTCGCGCTCGCGGCCGACGGCGCCGACATCGCGATCAACTACCGCCGCGACGACGAGAGCGCGCGGGCCACGGCCGACCAGGTCCGGGCGCTCGGCCGGCGGGTCGACACCTACGCGGCCGCGGTCGACGACCTCGACGCCGACACCGCGATGGTCGAGTCGGTGCTCGCCGACTTCGGCAGCATCGACATCCTCGTGCACAGCGCCGGGATCGCGAGCCGGGGGCAGACGGTCGTCGACACCGACCCGGCCGAGATCGAACGGGTGTGGCGAGTCCACGCGTTGAGCGCGTTCATGCTCGCCAAGCTCGTGCTCCCGGGGATGCGGTCACGCGAGCGCGGCGACCTCGTGTTCATCTCGAGCGCGGCGACCACGTACTGGGCCGGCCACTCGTCGCCCTACAACATGGCCAAGGCATCGCTCGAGGCGCTCTCCCACACGATCGCCAAGGAGGAGCGGCGCCACGGGATCCACAGCAACGTGGTCGCGCCCGGACTGGTCGACACCGACATGGGCCGCCGGCTCGTTCGCGCGACGCGCGGCGCCGACGACATCCGTGCGCTCGACGAGTCTTCGCCGTTCGGGCACGTGTGCACTCCGGAAGAGGTCGCCGCGGTGGTGCGCTGGGTCGTGTCGGACGCGGCCAGCTATGTGAACGACCAGCGCATCGGAGTCGACGGCGGCAGCTTCTGACGCCGATGAGCCAGGTCAGATCCAGCCGTGCTCGCGCACGTGGGCGTCCACGGCCCGCACGGTCTCGGGGCCGTAGGACGCCGGTCGCGGCGGCAGCGCCATCCGCACCTCCGCCAGCTCCTCACGGGTGAACTCGCACCGTCCGCTCGGCACGTCGACGTCGTACAGCGCGAGTGACGTCTCGCCCAGGATCTTGCGCTTCACCTCGTCGGTGAGGGCCGGGTAGCCGAACCGCTCCTGGTACTCGGGGGAGATCTCGAACGCGCGGAACGCTTCGAGCTGACCCTGCGGCGATCCGTACCAGATCGAGTCGGTGCCCCAGACGACGCGGTCGGGGCCCAGGGCGACGAGGAGCTTGCCGAGGGTGTGCGCGGCGACGTCGGGGTCGCGCATCACGTTGAACCACGTCGAGCCCAGCTCGGCGTAGACGTTCCCGTCGTGGCCGATCCCGTGCTCGCCCACGGTGCGCACCAGGCGGTCGACGCCTCCACCGTCGGGGTCGTACGGGCCCTCTCGCCGCCCCGCCTCGTAGCCGGAGTGGTACACGACGAAGTCGAGGTCGGGGTTCGCCGCGGCCGCAGGTCCGATGTCGGTCGGTGACGCGGCCGGGTTGCCGCCCGAGAGCCCCTTGTGCACGCAGACCGTCGTCACACCCGTCTCGCGCGCTCTCTGGAGGAAGGGCGCGCCGACCTGGGGTGCGTCCGGGTCGTGGTCGTCGAGCGCCCAGCCCCGGCCCGGCGCGTGCGTGTACACCTTCCACGCGGCGATCGGGTACTGGTCGACCAACGCGCTCATCGCGTCCAGCTGCGCGCCGAGGTCTCCCACCGCGGGGATCGCCTGACCGTGCATCAGGAGGCGTCCGTCACCGCAGAGCGCGTCGGCCGCTCGGCGCGCGTCGTCCATGCGCGCGGGGGAGAGCGGGCCGTCGAGCGTGGCCGCGGGCACCGCGCTCACGACGGCGAGGGTGGTGTCGCTACGGAGGAACAGCTCCTCGAGGTACCGGTCCAGCGAGTAGCAGAGCCGCGGGTCCGACGCCCCGCACGACGACTGGGGGAAGCCCGGATCCGAGAACGGTGCGGCCGGATCCAGCTCGAGGAAGTGCGTCTGGACGTCGAACACGACCTCGTCGCCACCGAGGGCCTCGCGGGCGGCGTCCGGATCGACGGTGGCGTCCTCGGGTACGTCGAACCCACCACCGGAGCGGCCGCCGTTCGACTCGTCGCTGCACGCCTCGAGCGTCAGGAGCACGACCGCGGACGCCATCGCGGTCTGGAGGAACTGCCGTCGGGGCATGCCGCGGCGTCGGGCCTGGCGGTCGGCGAGCTCGTGCGCCCGCCGGCGAGCCTCCTGGGCCACGGCCGACGGCGCGACCGGGTACGTCTCGCCGTTGGTGACCGGACCGAGGTCGATGGGCAGTCGGTCGTCGCCGTCGCGGTCGTGACGGGCCACCGACCCAGGGTAAGCCTCGGGGACTCGGGGGTATCGCCCACGCGTCACAGCCACGTAACGTCGCCGAAACGCACGAGGAGTGGAGTTCGACCCGTGGGTGACCTCCTGGACGGCTACCGCCCGGACGCGGTGGCGGTCGACGAGCTCTACGCGGCGGTGGGCACGCCCCACGCGCACTGCGTCGCGCTCCACGAGGCGCTCCAGACGCTCTCACGGGAGGACTTCGCCGCCCGCGAAGCCGCGCGGGACCGCGCGTTCCGCGAGCAGGGCATCACCTTCGCGCTCTCGGGCGAAGAGCGGCCCTTCCCACTCGACCTCGTGCCGCGGGTCATCGAGGCGGCGGAGTGGGCGGTCGTCGAGGCGGGGGTCCGGCAGCGGGTGCTCGCCCTCGAGGCGTTCCTCGCCGACGTCTACGGGCCCGGCGAGATCCTCGCCGACGGGATCGTGCCCCGCCGGCTCGTTGCGACGTCGTCGCACTTCCATCGTGCGGTCGCCGCGATCGAGCCCGTCGGCGGCGTACGCGTGCACGTCGCGGGCATCGATCTCGTGCGCGACGCCGAGGGTCGCTTCCGCGTGCTCGAGGACAACGTGCGCACGCCGTCCGGCATCTCCTACGTCATCGAGAACCGTCGGGCCATGACCCACGTCTTCCCGGAGCTGTTCGCGAGCCATCGGGTCCGCCGGGTCGCGGACTATCCGCAGCAGCTGCTGCGCGCGCTGCGCGCCACCGCGCCGACCAACGTGGACCATCCGACGGTCGTCGTGCTCACCCCTGGTGTCCACAACGCCGCGTACTTCGAGCATTCGTTCCTCGCGCGCCAGATGGGCGTCGAGCTGGTGGAGGGCCGCGACCTGGTGTGTCGTGACCAGCGCGTCTTCATGCGCACCACCGACGGCGAGCAGCGCGTCGACGTCGTGTACCGGCGCATCGACGACGAGTTCCTCGACCCGGTGCACTTCCGGCCCGACTCCGTGATCGGCTGCGCGGGCATCCTGAACGCGGCGCGGGCGGGCAACGTCACCATCGCCAACGCGCCCGGCACCGGCGTCGCCGACGACAAGGCCGTGTACCAGTACGTGCCGGCCATGATCGAGTACTTCCTGGGTGAGGAGCCCATCCTCGCCAACGTCGAGACGTACCGGCTCGAGGATCCCGAGGTGTGCGCCTGGGCGATGGCGCACCTCGACGAGCTCGTCTTCAAGCCGGTGGACGGGTCCGGCGGCACGGGCATCGTCATCGGTCCCTCGGCCGACGACGCCGCGCTGGCCGAGCTCCGTCGCCTCGTGGCCGCGGATCCTCGAGGCTGGATCGCCCAGGACCCGGTCGCGCTCTCGACCTCACCCACCCTCGTCGACGACGGCGTCATGGCGCCGCGCCACGTCGACCTGCGTCCCTTCGCGGTCAACGACGGCCGCGACGTCTGGGTCGTGCCCGGCGGCCTCACGCGCGTCGCGCTGCCCGCCGGGAGCCTCGTCGTGAACTCCAGCCAGGGCGGTGGCTCGAAGGACACGTGGGTGCTCGCGGCGCCAGGCGATCGCCCGGAGGTGGCCGACGAGGAGCGCGACGACGCGGTCGTCGTGACGACGACGGCCGACACCCCGCCGCCGATCGCGACCGTCCCGCCCGTGGACCTGCCCGCCGGCCAGCAGGCGCAGCAGCAGTGACCGGGGACGCGCCAGCGTGCTGAGCCGCCTCGCCGAGTCGCTCTACTGGATCGGTCGCTACATCGAGCGCGCCGAGGGGACGGCGCGTCTGCTCGACGTCCACTATCACCTCCTCGTCGAGGACCGGCGCGTCGACGAGACCGCCGTGTGCACCGCGCTGCTCGCCGCGATGGGTGTCGACGCGGACTCGCTGCTCGAGCCGCCCACCGCGGCGTCGGTGACGGCGCTGCTCACCCAGGATCGGGCGTTCTCGGGCTCCATCGCGACGTCGATCGCGAGCGCGTGGGAGAACGCCCGCGGTGCCCGGGAGTCGCTCTCGTCCGAGATCTGGGAGACGCTCAACGGCGTGTACCAGGAGCTCCCGCGGCGGATCGTGCTCGCGTCGGGGCCCGGGCGCCACGAGCTCTTCCGCTGGGTGAAGGACCGCGCCGCGGCGATCGTCGGGCACGTCGACGCGACCATGAGTCGCGACGACGGCTTCCGCTTCCTCGTGTTCGGCCGAAGTCTCGAACGGGCCGACATGACCGCTCGCCTGCTCCTCGCGCGCTCGACCGACACCGGCGACGAAGGCGGGTGGACGACCACGCTGCGCAGCTGCTCCGCGCACGAGGCCTACCTCCGCACCTACCGCCGCGGCGTGTCGGCGGCGACCGCGGCGGAGTTCCTGCTGCTCGACCGCCTCTTCCCGCGATCGGTCTACTGCTCGCTCGTGGTCGCGGAGCGCTGCCTCGCCGAGCTCGACCCGCGGTCGGACCGCATGGGCGCCGACCGCAGCGGGGTCGACGACGAGGGCCGCCGCCGGCTCGGGCGGCTGTGCGCGGAGCTCGAGTTCCTCCACGTCGACGAGGCGCTCGCGCGCCTGCCGCAGCTGGTGGCGCGCGTGCAGCAGGAGTGCGCCGGCGTGCACCAGGCGGCGTCGGACCGCTACTTCCGCGAGACCCGCGTCATCGAATGGAGCGTGTGACGTGTCGTGGCGTCTCCAGGTGCTGCACCGCA
>CAZKTS010000072.1:0-25840 GCA_964555735.1 uncultured Bifidobacteriaceae bacterium | reverse complement strand
CCACCAACGCGGCCTCCTACAGCGCGGTCGACCCCACCACCATCGTCAACGTCTTCAACGCGGTCGTCTCCAACTTCTAAGTGCCGCTTCTTGGCACGTTGTCTCAGTCCATGTGACACGCAGCGTGCCAAGAACGGATTTCTGAGGCTTCTTCGGGCGGGGGGCTCGTTTCGGGGGGTGACTGTCACACCCCCGTGGTTTGCTCGTGGCGTGACGAACGTTTGCCCGACATTGCCGATGAGCTGCGCGAGTACGCGACCACGGTCGAAGCCGAGTACTTCGACGGCCGCGACGCCGCGCGTCTTGCGGGGGTCGCGGCGGAGATCGAGCGGCTCGGTGCTGCGCTGCGACTGTTGTTCGGTCAGCGTGCCGTGGCGACGAGCGGGTGGGTGCACGGCACGAACGCGACGCGTCCAGAGGAGTGGTACGCGCGCCTTGCTGGGATCAGCGACCACAGAGCGGTCAAGGATCTTCAGATCGCGGACCGCCTGAAGGAGTGCTCCAAGACCGAGGAGAAGCTGCGCGATGGCTCGCTGTCGCGTGATCAGGCCGAGAGGGTGACCTCCGCGGCGGCATCGGATCCGGAGGCGGAGTCGAAGCTCCTCGACGTGATCGAGCAAGGCGGCGGGATGCGCCGGCTCCAGGAGGAGCACGACCGGGCCGTCGCCGCGGCCACCGACATGAAGCGCGCCCGCGAGAAGGCGCACCGTGAACGCCACCTGCGCACCTGGGTCGACGGTGCCGCCACCCGCGGCTCCTTCTCGGACCCGACCGACGACGTCGCGTACTGGGTGGGCTCACGGCAAGTGGTTCTGGGGGCGACCCCCTCACTCCGGGCTCAGACAAGACGCCTTCGGCGTAACTCGCGCGGAGCGAGGGGGTCGCCCCCGTCAACACCGCCAGAGCGCTCCGCGCACGTCCCGTCGCAGGTCCCGTCGAGTGGTGCCTCACGCGTGGAGAACGGGGTGCCGGGCCCTCGGTCCGCGCGAGTTACGGCCGAAGGCCGTCTTGTCTGAAGCCCGGAGCGAGGGCCCGGCACCCCACCCCGACACGCGTCACCTGCGGGCTCCTCGAGCTCGTGATCACCGACGGCGTCGACGTCCGCAACGTCGTGAGCACCACGAGGCACATCCCCAAGGCCCTGCGCATCGCCCTCCAAGAGCGCGACCAACGCTGCAAGGTCCGCGGGTGTGACCGCACCGACCACCTCGAGAACCACCACGTCACCCGCTACGCCGACGGCGGCCTCACCACCTACCAAGGCATGGGCGCCACCTGCCCCGACCACCACCACCTCATCCACGACAAGGGGCACGAGATCGTCGTCAACGACGACGGCACCTGGAGCCTCCGCGCCCCACCCGACCAGGCGGCGGCCTGACGCACCGCGGAAGTAGCCTCCGGGCCGTGGGTGCGCTGGACCACCTCCCCGAGCACTGGAAGACGCAGAAGACGGCCGACGCGGTGACGGCGCCGTCGGCGATCGTGCTCGCGGGCGCGGGGGCGGCCGCGGCCATCCTCGGGGGGCTGCCGCTCCTCGCGATCGCGGGGATCGGCGCGCTGGCGTACGCGATCCGGGTCGCGACGCTCCTGCCCCGCCGCAAGGGCCGCACCAACATCGACCCGATGAGCATCGCCGACCCGTGGCGCAGCTTCGTGCGGGAGGCGCTCGACGCGCAGCGCCGGTACCGACGGGCGGTGTCGAGCGCGAGCGAAGGCCCGCTGCGCGACCGGCTCGTCGAGATCGGCGAGCGCATCGACGCCGGCGTCAACGAGGTGTGGCGCATCGCCCGCCGGGGTGACGCCCTCGTGGACGCGATCGGCAACCTCGACGCGGTGTCGGCGCGCAACGACCTCGCGGTCGCCAAGCAGGCGGCGAAGGCGACGCCCGGGGAGTCCCAGGAAGCCACGGTGAAGGCGCTCCAGGCCCAGGTCGACTCCGCCGACCGGCTGGTGGCCATCGCCCGCGACGCCCAGGACAAGCTCCGCCTCCAGAACGCCCGCCTCGACGAGGCGGTCGCTCGCGCGGTCGAGCTCTCCATCCGGGCCGAGGACGTCGCCGACCTCCGCGGCCTCGGCGGGGACGTCGAGGACCTGGTCGGCGAGATGGAGTCGCTGCGGGTCAGCCTCGAAGAGGCGGGCGGACAGGCACAGGCGGCGGGCGCCGGCGGCTGACGGCGGCGCCTGACAGAGGGAGGCTCCGATGGAAGAGACCGCGTTCGAGCTCGCGGTCGTGCTGGCGGCCGACGACCACTTCTCGGCCCAGCTCGCGACCGCGGCACGATCGGTGGTGGACGCGCTCAAGGGCGGGCGGCGGCTGGTGCTCCACCTGCTCGACATGGGCATCTCGACCGCGAACCGGGATCGGGTCGACGAGTCGCTCGATGACCACCGCGTCAAGGTGCGGTGGTTCGGTGGGCTCGCCGAGCGGGTCGCGGCGCTCCCGCAGACCATCCGCACGATCAGCCGCGCCACGTACGGACGACTCCTGATCCCCGAGCTCCTGCCCGACGTGCCCCGCGTCGTCTACCTCGACGCCGACGTCGTGGCGAAGCGCTGCGTCGGTGATCTGTTCTCCACCGACATGGAGGGCAACGCGGCGATGGCGGTGCAGGACGCCGAGGCGCCGTTCGTGTCCTCGCCGAGCGCGGTGCCGTTCTGGTACGAACGCGGCCGCCGCGCCGACGATCCCAACTTCAACTGTGGCGTGATGCTCCTCGACCTCGACGCCTGGCGCACCGAAGGCGTCGGCGAGACCGCGCTCGAGTACCTCATCGGCGGCGGTCACCACTTCGCGCAGGACCAGGAGGCGATCAACTCGGTGATGCCCGGCCGGATCGGGAAGGTGGACCCGCGCTGGAACCAGCAGACCGAGCTGTTCCGGCCGATGGTCGAGGCGATCCAGCCGTACCCGAAGGACCAGATCACCCTCACCCAGTCCGACCCCTGGATCATCCACTTCTGCAACGGCCCCAAGCCGTGGGTGTTCGGGTGCGAGCACCCGCTCGTCGACGAGTGGTTCGACGCCCTCGACCGCACCGCCTTCGCCGGATGGAGGCCCCAGGGCCCGACCGCGACCCAGCGAGTGGTCAAGCGGGGGATCGCCACCGCCCGCCGCACGGGCCGACGGGTCGGACTGCTCCCGGCCGTCGACGACGACTGACGGCGCAGCGCCGGTCCGGCGCCGGCCGGGCACCCGACACCGGCCGTGGGCAGATCACCGCGGGCGGGATCTAGGCTGCGGACATGTTCAAGACGCTGAAGAAGTGGTGGCGGTACCTCGCGGCGAAGCTCGGCATGAAGCTCGAGGAGTCGGCCGACCCGAAGGTGCAGCTCGAGCAGGCGATCGCCGAGGCGCGTGACCAGCACCGCAAGCTCACCGAGCAGGCGGCCAACGTCATCGCGAACCAGAAGCAGACCCAGCTCAAGCTCGACCGCGCCATCGAGGAGTACGAGAAGGCGAACGCGTCGGCCCGTCAGGCGCTGCTGCTCTCCGACCAGGAGACGCGCGCCGGCAACGCCGACAAGGCGGCCAGCTTCACGAGCGCGGCCGAGGCGTTCGCGAACAAGCTCATCAACCTCGAGAAGCAGATCGACGACCTGAAGAAGCAGCTCCTCGACGCCACCTCGGCGTCGGAGCAGGCCAAGAAGATGGTCGAGCAGAACTCGTCTGCCCTCCAGAAGAAGCTCGCCGAGCGCGAGAAGCTCCTCAGCCAGCTCGACCAGGCGAAGATGCAGGAGCAGATGAGCAAGGCCATGGCCCAGCTCAGCGAGACGGTCGGCGAAGAGGTGCCGACGTTCGAGCAGGTGCGCGACAAGATCGAGAAGCGCCTCGCCAAGGCCCAAGCCACCGCCGACCTCAGCGGCGCGCAGGTCGACTCCAAGATGCTCGAGGTCGAGCAGGCGCAGATGAGCGCCGAAGCCGGTGCCCGGCTCAGCGAGCTGCGCTCCGAGCTCGGGCTCGCCGCCCCGACGCCGCCGGCCCCCAAGGCCGAGGAGCAGGGCGAGACCAAGGAAGCCAAGGCCGAGGGCTGATCCGGCCGCCCCCGGCGCTCAGTCGGGGGCGAGCAGGGCGACGAGTCGGCGGACGAGGTCGTCGAGCTCCTCGACGGTCCGCTCGAAGTCGGCGGGCGCACCGCCCGTGGGGTCGCGCACGTCGTCGGCCGGATCGCTGCCCACCAGGTCCTGGATCCGCCGGCCCTGGTGCACGCGGGCGATCCACTGCTCGGCACCCTCACCGGCGACCCGGGGTCCGGCCGCCTCCCCCCGCCGCACCAGCTCCTTGAGCGTGAAGGTGCGGGGCCACGCGTCCTTCGAGAGGATCGCGACCTCGCGCACGTGGGCCCGCTCCATCGCGAGAACGAGCGCGGCGTCGTCGATCAGGGCCGTGGTGAGCGGCCGACTGGCGTGGGCGTCGAGGTCGAGACCGCTGCGTCGAACCGCGCGGGTCACGCCGGTGACGACCGGTCGACCCTCCACCGCGTCCACGCCCGCCGAGCCCACCTCGACCTCGAGCCCGGTCGCGGCGAGCCGCTGCTCGAGCATCGCCTGCACCATCGGGGAGCGGCACTGGTTCGCGGTGCACACCACGAGGATGTCGCTCACGCGCGACGGCTCGGTCCGGACATGACGACGGGCCGCCCCTGACGGGACGACCCGAAGTCGGACGAACGGATGTGGTGCGGCTGCGTCAGCTGGTGAGCTGGCGAGCGTGGAGCTGCGACCGGCGCCGCACGCCCAGGACGAGCGCGCCACCCACGACGATCGCCGCGAGGCCGATGCCCACCCACGTGCCGGTGGAGTCGGAACCGGTGAAGGCGAGGGCCGTCGCCGGGTCCGAGAAGGTCTGGCTGGCGACGCCGCTGCCCGGACCCGCGCCGCACGGGATCGAGATGGTGATGGGCTCGGACGCGTCGCTCGGGATCTCGATGATCGTCGGCGGCAGCGCGCCACCGTTGGGGATCGACGGGGTCGTGGCGACGACGACGTTGTTGACCGAGATCGGGAGCTCGACGCCCTCCTGGAAACCGGTACCGGAGACCGACACCGAGTTGCCCGGCGCCACGACGCCTTCCACCGTGAACGAGCAGCCGGAGATGACGCTGCCGCGGTGCACGCTCGCCCCTGCGCTCGCGGAGAACGCGAGCACGAGCATCCCGCTGAGCATCAGCGGCGCCAGGAACTTCTTCACGGTCGACCCCCTCAGGGTGCCTCGAAATCGAATGGTGGCTGGGTGGTGCAGTCGGGTCAGTGTCGCACACTCGGCGGCGAAAGGTCCACCTTTGCAAGGTCTTGACATGGTGCGTTCACAGGGATCGGGGAGGGGCTTCAGGGCCCGTCCTGGAGCCGCTCCCAGATGCCCCGACCGCCGTCGCCCTCCAGACGCACCCGGATCACCCGAGTGCGGTCGAGGGGGATGGTCCCCTGCACCTCCCCGTCCACGACCTTCAGGCCGCCGGCGCCCTTGACCTCGGCCACCCGGAAGCCGTCACCGCCCGAGAGGGCCAGGGTGACCGCATCGGCCCGGAGCGTGGGCTGGCGCACCAGCGTCAGCTCGTACCAGCCGTCCTCGGCGAGCCGGACCGAGCCCTGGAGGGCATAGGCGATCTGGGTCGACTGCTGGGGCATGAGGTCGACGGTCACGGAGTAGACGTTGCGCCCGAGCTCGACCTCGGACGCGTACCCGGTGTCCTGGCCCTGGAGCTGCACACCGGTCGCGGTGAGCGGCGTGTACACCGACACGGTCGAACGGTTCTGGCCCGCGACGAACTGGTCCTCGTGCCCTTCGGCCGGCCCGCTCACCGCGCGCGGCAGTCCCTCGGTGGGCGCGGTGTTGGTGAGCCCGACCGTCACGACGCCGTCGACGTCGGCGCCCGTGCGGTCACCGCTCGGGTCGATCGTCGCGCGGTACTCGACGGTCCGGTTCAGGTAGTAGTCGAGCTTGTTGCCGGCGCCGTTGATGTCGACGACGAGCAGCGAGTCCTGGTCGCCGCTCGGCAGCTTCCCGGCGACGTCGAGGGTGCGAGCGACGCGCTCCTCCGCAGGGTCCGCGAACCACAGCGAGATGTGACCCTCGTGCGCGGCCTGACCGAGGTACTTCGCGACGCGCGCGGGGCGGCCGAGATCCCCGTTGGTGGCCTTGTCGACCGCAACGTCGGCGACCTCGCCGAGGAAGTCCTTGCGTTCGAGGTTCTGGCCCTGGTCGAAGCGGCTGTACGCGTCGCGCAACGTCACGTCGAGCACGTTCTCCGCGGTGATGCGCTCGGGCCAGTCCTCGACCTCGATCGGTCCGGTGAGCTCGAGCAGCGCCTGGAGCCCGACCGGGTCGACCGCGATCACGCCGTCGACCGGCGCGCCACCCGACTGCGGGTAGAGGTCGGCGATCACGCCCGCGACCGTCGGCCAGTCGGGCGAGATGTTCACCGGGTGCCACTCGGTCTCGGGGTGGTAGCGGCCGTAGCGGCGCACGTAGTCGGCGGGCGCGTTGAGCGTCCGCGCCGGCGCACCCTCCCGGTAGTTCAGGACGCCGAGGTTCTGGATGCCGTCGAGGGACACCTTGCCGTCGGCGGTGGTGAGGATGCCCCAGTTGCCGATGAGACCGCCGGTGCCTCGCAGCTCGGCCGGGTTCTGGATCGCGAGGAAGTACTGGCGGGGCTCACCCTGGCCGAGGATCGCCGGCGCGAGCTTCGCGGCCGCGGCGGCCCGCACCGAGTCCTGGGCCGCCTTGTCGAGCTCGCGCTGGACCTTGGCGATGCCGTCGCTGATGGGATCGAGGAGGTAGCCGGGCTGGAGGTCGGCCAGGCGGTCGCGGGCGTCCACCAGGATCGTCGACGCCTCCTCGAGCTTGGGCTCGACCGCCGCGACCTCCTCGAGCGGGATGCGCCCGTCGACGATGCGGAGCTTGTCGGGGTCGACCGACGCCGTGAGCGTCTCGCCGGCGCGGGCCAGGTCCGAGCCGATGTCGGCGAGCTCCCGCGCCGCGTGCACGTTCGGACCGACGATCGGGAGTGCGAGCGCCGGGACCGTGAGCGGCGTCCGGACGTCGTCGCCGACCTCGTCGAACACCTTGCCGGCTTCGGCGAAAAGCGCGGCGGCCTTCTCGGTCTCGCCGTCGCGCGCGGCGCGGAGCGCGTCCTGCGCGAGCTCACGACCGTCGTCGACCTTGTCGCGCACGCGCACGCCGGCGATGACGGCGGGCACCGTCGCCACGGCCGCCAGCACGAGGATGCCGAACCCGATGAGCCACACCCGCGGGCGGAAGCCCGGCGCGGGCTCGGAGGAGACCGGGGCGCGGAGCGCGGCGATCCACACGACGCCGAACAGCACGAGACCGGCGGCGGCTCCGACGGGGACCGACACCACGCCGCGGCCGACGAACAGCGCGAGCCCGGCACCGATCAGCTCGATGACGACGACCGCCGCGATCGCCGGGCCCGGACGCATGCCCAGGGTCACGAAGCGGTGGGCGAGGTGGTCGCGGTAGCGCGTCGCGAGGCGCCGCCGGTGCCGCAGCCGGCTGCCCACCACGACCGCGCCGTCGAGCAGGGGCAACCCGAGGAACAGGAGCGGCACGAGGATCGACTCGGGACGGTCGATCGCGGGCTCGGCCCAGATCGCGAGCGACGCCAGGGTGATGCCGAGGTAGAGGCTGCCGCCCCGGCCGATGTAGAGGGACGCGGGCCGCACGTTGTACGCGAGGAACCCGATGCACGAACCCACGAGGGCGGCCGCGGGCGCGGCGACCACGCTCTGACCCGCGAAGCCCGCGAGCGCGCAGATCCCGAGCCCCGCGGCGGCCCCGACACCGGGGAGGAGGCCGTCGGCGTTACCGACCCCTGCCACCGCGAGGGTGAGGGCGACGAGCCACGCCACGGTCCACACCGCGTCGACGGCATCGATGCCGGCCAGGGGGAAGCGCAGGCCCGCGGCGGTGATCGCCACGGCAGCGAGCACCAGTGCGGCAGGGATGATCCAGCGGGGCAGGGCGACCCGGTCGTTGGCGGCGCCGAGGGCCGCGAGCCCGAGACCGGCTGCAGCCACGACCACGCCTCGCGTCCCCACCACGGCGCTCGCGGCCAGGCCCACCGGGGCGGCGATCGCGACCACGAAGCCCCCGGCCTGGCGGAGCCACGAGGCCTGACGGGCGCGAGCCCGCACCCACGCGCCCAGCACCAGCACCGCGATCGCCGCAGCCGCGAAGGCCACCGCCACCCGCAGGACCACGACTCAGGGACCGGCGGTGGGCAGCGGTGGGCTCATCGGGTCGGGATCGTAGACCTCGGCGCCCGAATTCTCCGGGCGGCCGGATCCTCTCGGCGGTCAGAGCTGCTCGACGACGTCGCCCTTCAGCACGTGGCGGGTGTCGAGCACGTAGCGAGCGTGCGCGGTCACCGACACGTCGTCGAACTCGGCGTGGTCGGTGAGGAGCACGACGGCGTCGGCACCGGCGACGATCTCGGGTCGCAGCTCGACGCGGGCGCAGCCGGGCGGCACCTCACCGACGGCCACGTACGGGTCGCAGACCTGCACGGCCGCGCCCAGGTCTCGCAGCGCGGCGGCGACGCCGAACACCGGCGCCTCCCGCACGTCACCGGTGCTGCGCTTGTAGGCCATGCCGAGGAGGAGCACGGTGGCGGCACCGGCGTCGACGCCACGGTCGCGGAGCGCGACCTCGACGCGCCGGGCGACGTAGGTGGGCATGCGCTCGTTCACCTCGTTGGCGAGCTCGACGAAGCGGAACGGCTGGCCGAGGCGCGTCTGGATGTCCCACGCGAGGTAGCTCGGGTCGATGGGCAGGCAGTGGCCACCGACCCCCGGGCCGGGCTCGAACCGCATGAAGCCGAACGGCTTCGTCGACGCGGCGTCGATCGCTTCCCACACGTCGATGCCGAGATCGTGGGCGAACACCGCGAGCTCGTTGACCAGCGCGACGTTGACGTGGCGGAACGTGTTCTCGAGCAGCTTCGTGAGCTCGGCCTCGCGCGTGCCGGAGACGGCCACGACGCGGTCCACGATGCCGCCGTAGAAGTCGCGCACCGCGCCGAGCGAGGCCTCGTCGATGCCCGAGATCACCTTCGGCACCCGCTGGAGGGACCGCTCGGGGTTGCCGGGGTCGAGCCGCTCCGGGCTGTAGCCGACCGCGAAGTCGGCCCCCGCGCGGAGCCCGGAGCCGGCCTCGAGCACCGGCACGAGGAGCTCGTCGGTCGTGCCCGGGTAGGTGGTCGACTCGAGCACCACGAGGCTGCCCGGGCGTACGTGCGGGGCCAGGGCGCGCCCGGCGTCCTCGACGTGCGACAGGTCGGGCCGCCCGTCGACCAGCGGGGTGGGAACGGAGATGACGGCGACGTCGAACCCTGCGGCGTCGGCGGGCGAGGCGGTGGGTCGGTAGCGACCCGAGTCGAGCGCGCGCCGGAGCTCGACGTCGGCGACGTCGGTGACGTAGGAGCGCGCGTGCAGGAGCCGCTCGACGCGCGTCGGGTCGACCTCGATGCCGACGACGTCCCAGCCGGCGTCGACGGCGAGCAGCGCGAGCGGCAGCCCGACGTAGCCCTGCCCGACGACGACGAGGCGGCGCAGCGGCGAGGAGTCGGACACAGCGGTCATTGTGGCAGTCCTACGCGGCGGCGAACGCCTCGACCGTGCGGCGCAGACCGTCCTCGAAGTCGACCCTGCACTCGAAGCCGAGGTCGTCCTTCGCCGCGGTCGGGTCGGCGCGGGTGTGGCGCACGTCCCCGGCGCGCGCCTCGACGTGCTCCCGTTCGGGCTCGACGTCGAGGATCGCACCGAGGATGCGCAGCAGGTCGAGCAGCGAGTACTCGACGCCGCCGGCGATGTTGTAGGCACGGCCGCTGCACCGCGCGGCCGGTGCGCGGGCGGCGGCGAGCGCGCCGGCGACGGCATCGGTGACGTAGGGGAAGTCGCGGCTCTGGAGGCCGTCGCCGTGCACCGTGGCCGGCACACCGCGGCGCAGTGCGTCGATGAAGAGCGGGATCACCGCGGCGTACGCGGAGTCGGGCCGCTGCCGCGGACCGTAGACGTTGAAGAAGCGCAGGCTCACCGTCTCGAGCCCGTAGAGCTCGGCGTAGATGCGGCTGTAGACCTCACCCGCGAGCTTGGTGGCCGCGTACGGCGAGCGGGGCACGAGCGGAGCGGTCTCCGGCGTGGGCACGACGGCGCTGCCGCCGTACACGCTGCTCGACGACGCCGAGACCACGCGCCGTACGCCCGCACCGCGGGCGGCCTCGAGCACCGCGAGCGTGCCGTGAACGTTGACGAGGTCGCTCTCGAGCGGTGCCTCCACGGACCGGGCGACGGCGCGCAACGCTCCGAGGTGGAAGATCGTGTCGACGCCGGTCACCGCCTGGGCCAGCGCCTCCGCGTCGAGCACGGATGCCCGGTGCACCTCCACCTCGCTCGCGACGTTTCGGGCGTCGCCGGTGCAGAAGTCGTCGATGATCGCGACCTCGTGGCCCTCCGCGAGCAGGGCATCGGCGAGGTTGGAGCCGATGAACCCCGCCCCGCCGGTGACGAGTGCCCGCATGTGATGCTCCCCCAGGGTGGCGACGGCGACCATCATGACCGCCATGCACGCCCGCTCTCCGGTCGGTGCCCTCGTGGTGCTGGCGGCGGTGGCGGGACTGGCGCTGGGCGGGGGCACGGTCCCGTCGACGGCCGCGCTCGTCGGCCTCGCGCTGCTCGCCCTCGCGGGCGCGGGGACCGTCGCGTGGCCCGGCCTGCCGGCCGTCGTGCTCGTCGCGCCGGGCGCGGTCCTCGTCGGCTTCGGTGTCGCCGCCGACGTCGACGGTCCCGGTTGGCTGCCGGTCGCGGCCGGGCTCGTCGTCTGCGTGGCCAGCCCACTCGCGCTCGACGTCGACCGGCGGTGGTCGGGCTCGATCGCGGCACCGGTGCTCTACGCGATCACCGCCCTCGCCGTCGTCGGGTGCGTGCCCGACACCGAGGAAGCACGGGTGCTCGCCACCGCGGCCGTCGTCGGCGCCCTGCTCGGCCTGGCACCACCGCTGCGCTCGCTCGGTGCGGTCGGGACGCCCGCGGCGGTCGGTCTCCTGGTGTGGGTGAGCGCGTTCGACGCGCGCGGGCGACCGGCGGCGTTCGTCGGTGCGGCGGCCGCCCTCGGGTTGCTGGCGCTCGAGCCCATCGGCGCGCGCCTCCGACGCGGGCGAGCGTGGGTCCGCGGACGAGCCGGAGTGGTCGTCCTCATCGGCGGTCAGCTCGTCCTGGCCGCGGTGGCCAGCCGCGTCATCGGCCTGGAGCGCGACCTGGCCACGGCCGCGGTGCTCGTCCTGCCGTGGGCCGTCGTGGCCATCGCGGTCGGTGCCGCGGTCGGGCGAGAACCCAGCTCGGAACGACGGGCGGTCGCGCCGTGACCCGTCCGCTCACCCGCGCGCGCGAGCGGATCGTGTGGTCGCGGGTCTACCAGCGGCCGGCGCGCGTGCTCGCCGGCTCCGACGCGTCGCGCTACCTCGTGACGGTGGGGCACGACCCGGCGTTCGTGTGGTTCCAGGTGCCCAAGGCCGCGAGCCGGACGATCCTGTTCCACCTCGTCACGCACGCGGACCTCTCCCTGCGGCGGGGCGTCCGCCTGGTGCCGCCCTGGGTGTTCCGCGGTCGGTACACGTTCGCGTTCGTGCGGGATCCGTGGGACCGGCTCGTCTCGACGTGGTCCGACAAGGCGGTCCACCTCGACCACTACGGCTTGCCCGGCGACGTGCGCGCCTCGTTCTCCTCGTTCGTGCACTGGGTGGCCGAGCGCGTGGACCTGGCCCACGCGGACCGCCACCTGCGTCCCCAGCACCGGCTGGTCGACCTCGACCGCACCGACTTCGTCGGTCGGTTCGAGACGTTCCTGCGGGACTTCGAGCACGTGTGCCGCACCCTCGGACTCCCACCGTGCGACCAGCACCGCAACGCGAGCCGCCACGACGCGTACACGGCGTACTACGACCGCGACCTCGCCGACCTCGTCGGCCGCCTCTACGCCGAGGACGTCGAGACCTTCGGCTACCGGCCGCCGGAGGTCTGACGTGTCGATCCGCCACACCGTTCGTCGACGGCTTCGGGACACGACCGACCGAGCGCGCCTCGTGGTCGGTCGGCGCCGGCTGCCGGACGGCGTGGACCGGGTCCACCACTTCCACGTGCGCAAGACCGGCGGGTCGAGCCTCAACTCGGCGTTCCGCGGGGTGGCAGGCCTCCCCCCGACCACGACGCCGCCGCGCCACGTCGCCGCCGGGCCCTACGTGTTCGTCTCGAGACATCCGTCGGCGATCGCGGGCGGTCGGTACTTCTACTCGTCGTCCCACCGCGCCGCGCACGAGGTGCTCCTGCCGCCGAACACGTACACGGTCACGGTGCTACGCGACCCGGCGGCACGGCTCGGCTCGCACTACCGGATGCTGCTCGGACACCGCGACCGGCCGGAGGAGGCGCTGCGCGACGAGCGCGCCGAGTTCGCGTGGCTCGGCACGGCGTTCGCGGACTTCGTCGAGCGGATCCCGCGCGAGCACCGCGAGCGTCAGCTGGCCATGTTCTCCGAGACCTTCGACGTCGACGAAGCGTTCGAGCGGATCGGCGCGTGCGACGCAGTGCTGCAGACCGAGAACCTCGACGCGGGGGTCGACGCGCTCGGCGCGCGCCTCGGACTTCCGCTTGCGCTCCCCCGCACACGGGTCCGGGTCTCGCAGGCACCCGACCTCGAGCCGGCCGATCTCGAGCTCGCACGTGCCGCGGTCGGCGACGAGATCGTCCTCTTCGAACGGCTGGCGCGCGCCGGTGTGCTCGGGCGGGTGCGCTAGGCGCGGCGGAGCTCGGCGCGCACCGCGTCCGCGTGCTCGTGGACCGTCGCAACCGTCGCCGCGATCCGGTCCACGGTCGTCGGCTCCAGCGCCGCAAACGCCGGCAGCGTCAGCACCGACCCGGCGACCGCGTCGGTGACCGGCAGGGGCTCGGACCGGTGGCCGGCGTACGACTGCTGCCGGTGCACGGGCGGCGAGAAGTAGCGCCGGGTGTCGATGCCGTCGCGTGCCAACGCCGCCGCGAGCTCGTCCCGGTCGAGTCCGAACGCATCGGCGTCGACCCGGATGCCGAAGTCCTTCCACGTGGGCTCGTCGCCGTCATCGACCCGCTGGACCTGCACTCCTGGGAGGTCGTCGAGCACCGCCTGGTAGCGCGCTGCGTGGTCACGCGCGGACGCGAGGTTCGCGTCGAGTGCGTCGAGCGATTCGAGCGCCAGGGCTGCATGCAGCTCCGACAGGCGGGCGTTGAGGCCCACGAAGCGGGTGTCGTAGTCGCCGGGGTTCCCGTAGTCGCGGCCGAGGCGCACGTGCTCCGCGATCGCCTCGTCGTCGGTCGCGACGATGCCGCCCTCCGCTGCGATCAGCGGCTTCGACGGACTCATGCTGAAGACCTCGACGTCCCCGAACCCGCCGGTGGGCCGGCCACCGCGGCGGGCGCCGAGGGCCGACGCCGAGTCGAAGAGCACACGGGCGCCGGCGCGAGCGCCGAGCTCCTCCACCGCTTCGGCGCGACACGGCGTTCCGAACACGTGGTTCGCGACGACGACGTCGACGCCATCGAGTCGGCCTCCGGCATCCCCGACGTCGAGCTGGAACGAATCCGGCGCGCACTCGGCGAAGACCGGCACGAGCCCGTTCCAGACCGCGGCGTGCGCGGTCGCGGCGAACGTGAAGCTGGGCATCAGCACGGCGCCGCGGGCGCCGAAGGACTGGAGCGCGAGCATGAGGCCGGCAGTGCACGACGAGACCGCCACGGCGTGGGCGGTCCCGAGCCGCGCGGTTATCGCAACCTCGAGCTCGCGGACCAGCGGACCGTTGGTGATCACGCCGCGGTCGTACGAGGGCGCGAGGCGCGCGGTCAGCCGCTCGAGCGGCGGGAGGGCCGGGCGCACGTAGGGCACCCCGTCGGGGAACGCCGGAGGGGCACCGAGGATCGCGACGGGCGCGGTCACGACGGCGAGACCTGTGCGGCCATGAGCTGGTCGTAGACCCCGAGCGTGGTCGCGATCACGCGCCGCTCGTCGAACTGCTCCGCCGCGCGCTCGACGGCCGCGCGGCCCATCGCGGCCCGCCGGTCGGGATCATCGGCCAGCGCACCCACGGCACCGGCCAGGGCTTCCACGTCACGGACGGGGACGAGGATGCCGGTGACGCCGGTGTCCACCACCTGCCGACAGCCGCGGATGTCGGTCGCCACCACGGGGAGGCCCATCGCCGCCGCCTCCATCGCGGAGCGCGGGAAGCCCTCGCGATGCGAGGCGAGCACGTAGAGATCCATCGCTGCGTACACATCCTCCATGTCGTCGCGGGCGCCGGCGAACACCACGCCTGCCCGCTCGGCCGCCGCGAGCTGGTCGGGCGACACCGCGTCGCCCTTGTCAGGGTCGCGCGGGCCCACCACCACGAGGCGGACGTCGGGCCGCGTCGCCCGAACGGTGGCCATCGCCCGGAACAGCTCGGGGTACCCCTTCTCCGCGACGAGCCGACCGACCGCGCCCACCACGACGTCGTCCGGCCCGACACCCCACTCCTCGCGCAGACGCAGCGCTCGCGCCGCCCCGGCGTCGGTCGGCCGGAACCGCGCCAGGTCGACGCCGTTGCCGAGGACGTGGAGCTTCTCGGGCGGGACGCCCAGCCGCGTCAACGTGGCGACGTCCTCGGGGTTCTGGACGAGCTCGGCGTCCGACCAGCGCGCCGCGGTGCGTTCCAGCCCGTACACGACCGTCCGACGCAGCCAGGGATCGTCGGGAGTGGCGTAGAGGCCGTGCACGGTGTTCACCACCACCGGCACGCGCGCGCGCCGACCGGCCGCGCGCCCGAACAGCCCCGGCTTCGGGTTGTGCGTGTGGAGGATCGTGGGGCGGAGACGGCCGAGCACGCCACGCAGCTCGCGGTAGGCGGCCACATCACGATGGGGCGCCATGGCGCGCGTCGCGTGGCGCAGCGGCACGTGCTGGATCCCCCACTCCTCCAGGCGAGGGACGTACTCGCCCGCGGCCGACACGCCGATCACGTCGTAGCCCGCGTCACGGAACGCGCGCAGCTGGGTGCCGAGCAGGAGCACGAGGCTCATGTCGGTCGTGGTGAGGTGGACGAGCCGGCGACCACTCACGTGGTCACGTCCGCGTAGCGGCGCGCGTCCAGTCGGCGACGCAGGCGATCCTCCAGCTCCATGCCGCCACGCGCCTTGCGCTCGAACCAACGCATGCCGTCGGCCACCTGGATCGGCGAGCGGGCCAGCCGGTAGGGATCGGTCGCCCCGAAGCGGTTGGCCCGAGTGCCGGCGAGCGCGGCCGAGGCGAAGCGCTGCCGGACGGCCGTGTCGGCGGCCGCGGATCCGGCTTGCGCCTTCGGGTACGCGAAGTGGCGCGGCGCCGAGCCGAGACGGTCACCGATCGCGGCGATCGAACGGTCGAGCTCGTCGACCGCCAACGCCGCCTCGGCGTCGTCGAGCAAGCGGTGGTTGTGCGTGTGCGATCCCACGGTCACGAGGCCGGTGGACGCGGCGTCGGCGAGCGCCGCCCACGACAGCATCGGCACGCCGTCCGAGAACGGCCGGTCGGAGCCCACGAGACCGGTGACGACGTAGACCGTCGCCGGCACCCCGTGCGCGGCAAGGATCGGCAGCGCGTGGTCGGCGAAGTCGGCGGTGCCGTCGTCGAAAGTCACGACGACTGGCGGTCGGTCCGACGCCACCCGTGCGTCGCCCGTGAGCCGCGCGAGCCCGTCGTCGAGGGTCACGGGCGTGAAGCCCTCGGCGAGCACGGCCATCTGCTCGTCGAACGAGCCTCGATCGAGATCGATCGAGGCTCCCGTGCCGGCGTCGACCCGGTGGTACAGCAGCACGACGAGGCCGGGGCGAGGGTGCCGGATGCCGTCGGCCGCGGCCGCGGCCGCCTTCACCATCACCGACGCGGTCCGCCGCAGCATGCCCGCATTCGTAGCAGGTGACGCGCGCGAAGCCCGAGGACGCGCTCAGTACCAGCGCGCGATGGGACCGTGCTCGGGGCCGACCGCGTCCGGCCACGGCGCGAGATCCGGCAGGAAGGGCTCACCAGTGCGCGCCGCGTCGTAGATGGCATCGATCCGCGAGTGGCGACGAGTGGCCGTCGACCCGCGCGTCGAGCCCGCGAGCTCGGATGCCTCGTGGGCGGCGATGCGCGCGTCCTCGGCCCCCGGCTGCACCAGCGCATCCAGGCGAGCCCGCGTCACCGGCTCGTTCCGGAAGGGGAAGTGCTGGATGAAGACCGGCTCGGGCGCCTCCAGCAGCCGCACGGTCGACCGAACCCGATGGAAGCCCTTCAGCGCGGTGATGCGCGGACCGTCGCGGTCGAAGCGTTGGAGTGGATGCTTGTAGTGGCCGGCGACGCAGCGAGCCTTGAAGACGTGCGGCTCCTCGCGGCACGCCGGCATGACGTCGATCGGGTGGCGGTCGCGGGGTACGGGCGCGGTGCTCGTCGGATAGTGGTCGAACCCCCGGGCGCCGACCACCCGCACGTCGCGGTCGAGCGCACGAAGGTGCTCGAGGAGTGTCGTGCCGTTCGGTCCGTGCGGGAGCTCGTCGGCATCCAGCCACAGCCACCAGATGTGCTCGTCGCCGGCGAGCACCGACCGGTTCTCCACGACCGCGTTCATGATGCCGATCCGCACCTGTTCGGAGTAGGCGGGCGTCCGGTAGCTCACCGCGAGCGTCGCCCCGGCTGCGACGGCGGCCTCGACGGTGTCGTCGGGGCTCTCGTTGTCGACCAGGAAGACCTGCTCGCATCCCTGTGCACGCGCGTTCTCGACGCACGCGCCGATGATGTCGCCCTCGAGCCATGCGCCCACGACCGCGAAGAAGCGGAACGGCGGCTGCGGCCGCACCCGTCGCCGACGGGAGACCACGGTCTCGCCGGCGCCGAAGGTCTTCGGTGTGGCGCGTGCCGCGCGCCAGAGGTAGCCCGCCCGGGTGCGGCGCACGGTCGCGCGCAGCCGTCGCATCACTGGAGCAGCCTTCCCTTCGTGCTCGCATGTCCGGTTCGCATGGCACGTCCATCGCGAACCATGGGACACTCGGCTCGGAACGATGAGGCTACGACAGCCACGCACCCCGAACCTCGAGCGTCCGACCGCGCCCTGCTGTCGTCCCGTTCGATGATGCGCTCGAGCGACCGTCGGCTCCACGTGGTCATGAACCTCGGGATGATGCCGGTCTTCGCCACGTGGGCCGAGGCGGCCCGGGAGGTCGCCGACGTCACCACGATCGCCCTGGTGCGACCGGGCCGACCGCGGCCGGTCGCCGACCTCACCATCCAGCTCCCGCGTCGACCGCTCAGCCGGCTCACGGCGCGGTTCGTCGACCACCTCGACGCGCGACGGATCCTGGCGGCGCTGGGCGAGCTCCCGCCCATCGACCTCCTCCACGGACACTTCTACGCCGGCGCCCGGCACCTCCCCGAGGTCTCACGTGCGCTGGGCATCCCGTACGTGGTCACCGAGCACAGCACCGCGTTCACCGGCGCGAACCCGACCAAGCACATGACCCGCGACCGACGACGCACCGCCCGGCGTGTGTTCGACGCCGCGGCTGCGGTGCTGCCGGTCTCGGCGTCCCTCGGGCGTCAGATCGAGGCCGCAACCGGCACCACCACGCCCATCACCGTGATCCACAACCCGGGGGACGCAGCACGCTTCGCGCCCGGACCTGGACCGGGCTCCACCGGCGCTCGAACCACCGATGGCCTTCGGGTGGTGTGCGTCGCGCGCCTGCACCCGGTGAAGAACCAGGCGCGGCTCATCGAAGCGGTCGCCGCGGCCCGTGGGTCCGTCCCGGAGATCCAGCTCGACATCGTCGGTGCGGGCGACACCCTCGACGACCTCCGCGGCCTCGCGGAACGCCTCGGCGTCAGCGACCGCGTCCACTTCCGCGGTCGCCTCGACTCGGACGCGGTCGCCGATCTCCTGCGCCAGGCGCACGTCTTCGCCCTCCCCTCGTTCACCGAGAACTGCTCGGTGGCCATCATCGAGGCGCTCCTCACCGGCCTCCCCGTCCTGGCGAGCGATGCGGGCGGCAACCCGGAGCTGGTCGACGACAGCAGTGGGGTGCTCCTCGACCCGACCGACACCGTCGCGTGGACCGACGCGCTCGTGGACCTCGCGACGGGTCGGTGCGGCTTCGACCGCACGGCCATCCGTGAGCGGGCGGCGGATCGCTTCTCGGTCGCGAGCCGCGGTGCCGCGCTCGAGCAGGTCTACCGACGCGTACGGACGGAGTCCGCGTGACGGCACCCGGGCGCGGCGAGCATGACGTCGACGTGAGCGTGATCATCCCGGTGCGCGACGGTGCCGCATCGATCGGTCAGCAGCTCGACGCAGTGCGCGCGCAACAGCTCGACGGCAGCTGGGAGGTCGTCGTGGCCGACAACGGGTCCAGCGACGAGACCCCGGCGATCGTCACCCGGCACGCGGCCGTCGACGGACGCCTCTCGCTCGTCGACGCCGGGGCCGTCACCGGCGCCGGGCACGCGCGGAACGCGGGCGCGGCAGCGGCGCGCGGCTCGAAGCTCGCGTTCTGCGACGCCGACGACCTCGTGGGTCCCGGCTGGCTGGCCGCGATCGTCACCGGCCTGAGCGCCGCCGACGTCGTGGCGGGGATCTCCGCGTCGGATCGGGGTTCCGAGAGCGAGATCAGCGCGCGCCGACCGCCGCGGATGGCGCCGTTCATCGGGGTGCCGGGCGCGAACTTCGGGGTCCGCCGCGACGTCTACAGCGCGCTCGGTGGCATGGACGAGATGTTCCTGCGCGCGCAGGACCTCGAGTTCGGCGTGCGGGCTCAGCGCGCCGGCTATCGCGTCCAGCTCGTGCGCGCGGCGACGATCCGCCGGGCGCGGCGTCCGACCCTCCGCGGCGTCGCGCGCCAGCAGTACGAGTACGGCTACTGGGAGCGCGCCGTGGCCGTGCGTCACGCGGCGGCGCTCGACCCCCCGCGCCGGTTCGCCGACCTCCGGGCGTGGGGCTGGGTCGTGGTGCGGGCGCCCTACCTGCTCGCGGGCCGCTTCCGCCGAACCCTGGTCGTCGGCAAGGCCGCGAAGCAGCTCGGCTGGGCCCGCGGGCGTCGACACGCCCAGGCGTTCGCGCCTCAGGCGGACCGCGGGTGAGCGCCGTGCCCGCGAGCGCGCTCCCGACCTTTCTCGTGATCGGCGCGATGAAGGCCGGCACGTCGAGCCTCCACCGGTACGTGGACGCCCACCCCGACGTCTACACGTCGCCGCTTCGCGAACCGCAGTTCTTCAGCCAGGAGTGGGACCGGGGCCTCGACTGGTACACGGCTCTGTTCGACGCGGCGGGATCCGCCCGCGCGCGCGGCGAGTTCTCGACGACCTACTCGCGCGCGCCCCTGATGCCGGAGGTCCCGGAGCGCATCGCCGCGACCGTCCCGGACGTGCGCCTCGTCTATCTCGTCCGCGAGCCGATCGAGCGCATGCGCTCGATGTACGTGCACCAACGGAGCAAGGGCCGCGAACGTCGCTCGATCGACGAGGCGATCGCGGCATCACCGTCGTACCTGACCCTCAGCCGCTACGGGTACCAATCCGAGCAGTTCCTGGAGCACTTCGACCGCGAGCAGCTGCTGATCGTGCGCAGCGAGGACCTGCGCGACGACCGCCGGGCGACGCTCGACAGCGTCTTCGCGTTCATCGGCGTCGACCCCGACGTTCCCATCGACGAGCTTGCACGAGAGCACAACCGAGGTGCAGACCGCCGCGAGTACTCGCCGCTCATGCAGCGCGCGATCGGCACGGCGACGCGACTCGGCGCCGACCGCCTCGTCCCGCGTCGGGTGCGGACGTCCCTCACGATGCGAGTGGGCGCCGAGGTCGAGCGACCGCAGGTCTCGGCCGCGACCCGAGCGCTCGTCCGCGACACGCTCCTCGACGACGCCCGGCGCCTCGCCGCGATCGCCGGTCCGAGCTTTCGCGTCTGGGACGCGCCGTGAGCGGCCGGGTCCGGGCCCCCCGCGACGCGGTGGACACGCTCCTGGCGTGGAGCCCGGCCCAGCCCGTCATGCGTCGCCGCCACCGGCGGTCGCTCGCGGCGCTGACCTACCACGCGGTCACGCACCCGGATCGGTTCGCTCGACAGCTCGACGCCCTCACCACCGTCGCCCACCCGGTGGCCCTCGACGATGTCGTCGCCGCCGCCGTCGACGGTGCCGCCCTGCCGCCGTCCGCGGTCCTGGTGACCTTCGACGACGGCGACCCGAGCATCCTCGACGTCGCCGCGCCGATGCTGCACGAGCGCGAGATCCCCGCCGTCGCGTTCGTCGTCACGGACCTGATCGGGACCGATCGGATGCTGTGGCCACAGGAGGTCGAGCACCTCGTCGCCCTCGGCGGCGCGACGCGACACGCAGCGGGTGACGGCCGCACCGTCGTGCGCACGCTCAAGCGGGTGCCCGACGACGTCCGTCGCGACGCCATCGACGAGCTCCGTCGCACGGCCGACGGTCCGCCGGCTCGTGCCCGCCAGCTCACCACCGAGGAGCTGCGCACGCTTCCGACGCTCGGGGTTGCGATCGGCAGCCACACCGCCAGCCACCCGTGCCTCCCGCGGTGCAGTGACGCCGTGATCGCCGAGGAGGTGACCGCGTCTCGCGCCCGGCTTGCCGAGCTGCTCGGCCGCGCGCCGACGGCGTTCGCGTACCCGAACGGCGACCACGACGCGCGCTCGGTCGCGGCGGTCGCCGCGGCGGGCTACGCGGTGGGCTTCGTCTTCGACCACCGCCTGAGCCCGATGCCGCCGAGCGACCCGCACGCCATCTCTCGGCTACGGATCAACGACGCCGCGTCGGTGGGCCGGGTCCGCATCGCGACCTCGGGGCTGCACGCCGCGGTGCACCGCGCGATCGGCCGGCACTAGGCCGATCAGTCGGCGTCGGCGGCCACCCGCCGGTAGAGGGCCGCGGTCTCGTCGAGCACCCGGTCCATCGAGAACGTCTCGTCGAACACCGCGAGGTTCGCCGCAGCCATGGCCGCGCGCTGCTGCGGGTCGGCCAGCACCTCGACGATGGCGTGGCCGAGCGCGTCGGGGTCGGCCGGAGGGACGAGCCGCGCGTTCACGCCGTCGGTCAGGAACTCGCGGAACACGTCGAGATCGGTCGCGACGATCGGCAACCCGAGCGCGAGCGCCTCCACGACCGCGCCGCCGAGCCCTTCGTGCAGAGAGGGGAACGCGAAGACGTCGGCCGCGGCGAGCAGGTCGCCGACTGCATCGACGTGTCCGGGTCGGTGCACGCGCGCCGCCGCGGCCGGGGGCAGGGCCGCGAGGGCGGCGTCGATCGCCGGGGATGCCCGGCCGGGTCGGCCCGCGATCACCAGCTGCGCCGACGGCCGCGCGTCGGCGATCAAGGCCCACGCCGCGACCAGCGTTGCCTGGTCCTTCTGGCGCTCCTGCCGACCCACGCACACGACGAGCTCGGCATCGGGATCGAACCCGAGCGCCCGCCGTGCAGCGGTGCGCCGCGCGGCCGACGGTCGGCCGAGCCGTTCCAGCGTCCGGCCGCGCGGGATGACCGTGACGAGCTGCGGATCGATGTGGAGGTGCTCGACCGCGTCGGCCGCGGCGGCGCGGGAGATGGCGTGGAACGCGGCGTTGAGATGCCGAGCCGTCCAGCCGTCGAGCGAGCGCACCACGAACCGGCGCACGCCCGGCTGACTCAGGGGGGCCGGCGCCGTGTACGTCGTGTTCACGAGGCTGGTCAGCACCGGGCGGCCCGTGCGCGCCGCGGCGAGTCGGGTGACGATCGACGAGCCGACGAGCGACGCGTGGACGACGTCGGGGCGCTCGGCCCGGATGAGCCGGCGGAGCTCGCGCGCCCGGCCGAGTGCGGAGGAGGCCGTCAGCCGGTGCAGTGGCACCTCCCCGTCGCGGAGGATCGGCTCCACGCCCGGATCGCGGTGGTGGCGGAACGCGACCGAGAACCGGATGCCGTGGCCCCCCAGGCTCGTCGCCAGCTCCGCGAGCGAGCGCTCGGCGCCGCCGACGCCGAGGCCGTCGATCACCGCGAGGACGTGCAAGGGCCGAGGGCGTTCGTCCGGACTCACAGGAGCTCGAGCGCGCCGCCGTCGAGGGCCCAGGCGTCCAGGTCGGTCGGAGGCTCGATCGCCAACGCCCGGGTCACCAGCAGCTGCCCCTTCATGCCGAACGGCAGGAAGCGGTCGCGCAGCCCGACGCCCGCGCCGGCGCCGATCACGGTCACGACGTCGGCGTCGGCACCCGCGGCGGCGCGCCGCAGGATCGCCCGGCCGGAGACGCCGTCCGGCACGAGCAGGTCACCGACGAACGCGATGCGCGACGCGCCCACGGCTCGCACGCGGACGAACGCGACACCGTGGGCAACGCCGTCGGGGTGCACGACCGCCCGCGACGGCACGGCGCCGGTATGCCGCCACCGGAGGTACTCGGGCGTCACCGCGGTGCGGAGCTGCTCGCTGCGACCGCGCGACGCGAGCAGGGCGAGCACGCCGTCGACATCGTCGAGCACCGCGGCCGCCGGCGACCCCAGCGTCGCGGGCTCGGAGAACCGGCCGGTCCCCGGGCTGCGCCGTCCCTCGCGCGCGACGCGGACCGCGCCGGCGAGCGAGACCGGCCGGAAGCGCCGGGGCACGACGCCGACCTCCTGCCACCCCATGGTCAGGTAGCCCGGCGCGCTCTTGGTGTTCGGCGTGTTGAACACCAGATCCAGGCCCCCGGCCGTCAGGTCCTCGACCGCGCCCATCGTGAGCCGCCGGAAGATCCCGCGACCGCGTGCGGCCGGCGCGGTTGCGGTGTCGACCGCGCGCACGGCGCGCAGACGCGCGCCGGCGCGTTCGAGGTCCCACCGCAAGAAGGCGCGGAAGCCGACGAGCGCGTCCCCGTCGAGCGCGACCCACCGCTCGGACGCACCGAACGGGTTCTCGTCGTGCTTCCACGCGTAGAAGGATCGGAACGTCGGCGTGTCCTCCCACCCGAGCGAGACGCACAGCAGCTCGAGGATCGCGTCGGTGTCGTCGGGCCGGGCCCGACGCACCACCAGGTCGTCAGCCACGTTCGTCGGGCCCCGCGAGATAGCGCGCCTCGAGGGTGGCGACTGCGTGGGCGAGGTCGAAGCTCGCGCCGCGGGTCCGGGCGTGCGCCGACATCTCGGCGCGCCGGGCGGGGTCCCGCACGAGCGTGAGGAGTGCAGCGGAGAGCGCAGCGGCATCGCCGGGCGGCACGAGGAGGCCCTCGACCCCGTCGGTCACCGCCTCGGGGATCCCGCCGACGCGCGTGGCCACGACGGGCAGGCCCGCGCTCAGCGCCTCGAGCAGTGCGAGCGGCAGCCCCTCGTAGCGGGACGAGAGCGCGAACACGTCGGCAGCCGCCAGCAGCGCGGGGACGTCGTCCCGACCCCCGAGCAGCGCCACCCGCTCGTCGAGCCCGAGCTGGTCCCGGAGCGCCCGCAGATCGGCCTCAAGTGGACCCTGGCCGACGAGCACGACGCGCACCTCGGATGCGGACGAGACGACCGTCGCCGCCGCGCGGAGCAGGGTCGGCAGGTCCTTCGTCGCCCGCAGGTTGGCGACCGTGACCACGAGGACGTCGGACGAGGCCACGCCCAGCGCCGCGCGTGTCGCCTCGCGCCGCGCCGCGGCGACCGCCAGCGGTGCGGGGTCGACGCCGTGATGGATCACCTCGGTGCGCCGCCGCAGCCGCGGTGGCAGCGATGCGGCAGCATCGTTCGACACGGCGACGTCGACGTCGTCGAGGGCCATGGTCGCGAGCTCGAGCGTTCGCGTCGGCGCGCGAAAGCTGTCCACCCGGTTGTGCAGCGTGTAGACAAGACGAGGTCGGCCACGAAGGGCGCGAAGCGCCGGGCGCGCGAGGCCGGCAACGTACGGGGAGTGCATGTGCACGACGTCATAGTGGCCGTCGCGGACCAGCGCACGCAGCCGTCGCACCCACCGCACGTCGCGCTCGTCCGAGACATCCAGACAGTGCACCGTTGCGCCGAGGGCACGGACCTCATCGACGAGGCGCGTCTTCCACGGCAGGAGGTACGCCACGTCGTAGGTGAAGCGGCCGCGATCGGCGAGCGCGAGCTGCCCGGCAACGAGACGTTCGGCGCCCCCGGCACCCAAGCCCTTCACGAGGTGCAGCACGCGTCGCGGTCCGTCACCGCTGGAGCTCCTCACGCGTTCGTATCATGACAAAGCCCGTCGACGACCGAGTCAACGCCTGGGTCGCGGGCCGCACCGCCGACCCGTCCGGGCGGCCGCGGGTGCTGCACGTGATCACCTCCACCGATCGCCGTGGTGCCGAGATCCTCGCGGTCGACCTGTCGGACGAGCTCGAGCAGCGCGGGTGGTCGAGCCTGGTCGTCGCGCTCGACGAGGGGCGGGGCACCGACCGACTCGACGTCCCGTCGATCGGGGCGGAGGCGTTCGACCTGTCGATGCTGCGCGCGCTGCGCGCGGTGGCGCGCGCCGCCGACGTCGTCGTCGCCCACGGTTCCCGATCCGTGCCCGCGGTCGCGGTCGCGTCGGTCGCGAGTGGCGTGCCCCACGTTGCGCGCAACATCGGCGATCCGCGGTTCTGGGCACCGAGCGGCCTCAAGCGGGCACGCACGGGCTGGGCGCTTCGGCGGGCCACGGCGGTGGTCGCGCTCACGGCATCTGCCGCGGTGGTCCTGCACGACCACTACCGCATCCCGGTCGAGCGCATCACCGTGATCCCCCGTTCGATCGACATCGCGGGCCACCGTCCGGCCACCGTCGACCAGCGGCGCCACGCCCGTGCCGCGCTCGGGATCCCCGACGACGCCGACGTCGTGGTCTTCGTCGGTGCGCTCTCGCCCGAGAAGGACCCGAACCTCGCGGTGCGGGCGGTCGCGGCGATCGACGGCGCCCACCTGCTCGTCGTCGGGGGCGGCCCCCTGGAGGACGCCGTCGAACGCGAGGCAGCCGAGACCCTGGGCACGCGAGCCCACGTCCTTGGGCAACGGTCCGACGTCGGCCCCGCCTACCAGGCCGCGGACGCCCTGGTGCTGACGAGCCACACCGAGGGGCTTCCCGGCGTCCTCATCGAGGCTGCGCTCCGCGAGCTCCCCGTCGTCACGACCGACGTCGGGTTCGTGCGCGACCTCGTCGTCGACGGCGAGACCGGCCGCATCGTCACGTCCCGCGCGCCCGAGGCGATCGCCACCGCCCTGCGCGAGGTGCTGGCGGCGCGCGAACGGTACGGCCCCGCAGCGCGCGCACACAGCGAGACCCACTTCGACCTCGACCGGGCCGTCGACCGCTGGGACCGACTGCTCCACCGAGTCGCCCGTCGCTGAGCCCTCGTACGACGTCGTGATCCGGCCGGCGCGTCGCTACACTCGCACGCGCCATGGCCACCGACGTCTCCCCCGTCGCTGGAGTGCTGGGCGGCGTCGACCCGGAGGCCACCCGGGAACCACCAGCGTCGATTCGCTTCCGTCGCCGCGTCTCGATGGTGCGCGGCGTGCGGGATCTCTGGCACGGCCGAGAGCTCATCGCCAGCCTGGCCGAGCGCGACCTGCGCGCCCGCTACAAGCAGGCCTACCTGGGCTTCGCGTGGGCGGTGATCCTGCCCCTCGTCTACATGGTGATCTTCTCGCTGTTCTTCAAGCGGGTCGCCAAGATCGACACCGGCGACGTGCCGTACGCGCTCTTCACCTACGTCGGCCTGCTGCCCTGGACGTTCTTCTCCGGCTCGGTCTCGGGCGGCGCATCGAGCCTCACCGGCAACCTGAGCGTGCTCAACAAGGTCTTCTGCCCGCGCGAGATCTT
>CAZKTS010000071.1:0-2164 GCA_964555735.1 uncultured Bifidobacteriaceae bacterium | reverse complement strand
GTCGTCGAACAGCCGCCGGGCGAACGCCTCGATCGTGCCGAACAGGTCGGCCATGGTGATGCCGCGATCGACCGCAAGGCACTCCATCTGGTGGAACACCGGCGAGTGACGGGCGTCGGACGTCTCGTTGCGATAGGTCCGGCCGGGCGCGACGACATAGATCGGGGGCGGCCCCTCGAGCATCGTGCGGATCTGCACCGGCGACGTGTGGGTGCGCAACAAGACCTGCTCGGGCTCCCCGAGCTCGACGTAGAGCGTGTCCTGCATCGAGCGGGCCGGGTGTGCGGGCGGGATGTTGAGGGCCTCGAAGTTGTGCCAGTCGTCCTCGACCTCGGGGCCCTCGGCGATGCGGTAGCCGAGCCCCACGAAGATGTCCTCGAGCTCGCGCTGCACCTGGGTGACGAGGTGGAGGTGCCCGCGCCGGCGTCCGTGGCCGCCGAGGGTCAGGTCGAGGCGCTCCGCCGCGGCGCGGGCGTCGAGGTCGGCGCCGGCGAGCTCGCCCCGGCGGCCGTCGAGCAGCTCCGTGACCGCGGCCTGGAAGGCGCCGAGGGCCTGGCCGGCGCCCTTGCGGTCCTCCCCGGGCAGGTCCTTGATCGTCTCCTTGACCTCAGCCGCGGGCGACCGCTTGCCGAGCAGGTCCCGTTCGATGCCGTCGAGATCGGCGACCGACGTGGCGGCCGCGACCGCGTCACGGGCGCCCGCGAGTGCGGCGTCGAGGCGCTCGCGCGCCGCAGCGAGGTCGCTCACGCGCGTGCCCGCCGCTGGCGCGCGGCTTCGAAGAGCAGCACCGTCGCGGCCATGGCCACGTTGAGGGACTCGGACGCTTCGGCCATGGGCACCGTCACGGCACCGTCGACCGGCAGCGGCACGTCGAGCCCACGCGCCTCGTTGCCGACGACGAGCGCGGTCGCGTGGGCGAGGTCGGCCTCGTCGTACGGCGTGCCACCGTCGGGGACGGTGGCCAGGCAGCGACGCGACTGCGCGCGCAGCATGTCGAGCGCCACGGCTGCATCGTCCGCTTCCATCACGGGCACTCCGAAGATCGCACCGGCCGACGACCGTACGACCTTGGGGTTCTGGGCGTCGACCGAGTTCCCGCACGCGATCACCGCGTCGGCGTCGGCCGCCTCGGCGCTGCGGATGATGGTGCCGAGGTTGCCGGGGTCGGCGACGTCGACCGCGACGAGCACCGTGCCCGAACCCTCGATCGCACCGAGGGCACGGGTCACCCGCCGCGCCACCCCGAGCACCGGCTGGGGCGTGCGCGTCGTGCCCAGCTTCTCGAGCACTCCCTCCGAGAGCTCCTCGACCGGCGTACCCGCGCCGCGCACCCGATCGACCAACGCGCGGAACGCGACGTCGGCACCGGTCCCGAGGTAGAGCGCGTCCAGCACGACGCCCCGCTCGACCGCACCCTCGACCACCCGTGGACCCTCGAGCACGAACACCCCCTCTTCGTCGCGAGCGTTCCGGTCGCGCAGCAGTGCTCGCAACCGGCGGACCTGGGGGTTCCGGGCGCCGAGGGTCAAGCGGCTTCGAGCGCCTCGCGGGCTGCGACGACGAGCGCGCCGAACGCGGCCTGGTCGCGCACCGCGAGGTCGGCGAGGATCTTGCGGTCGACCTCGATGTCGGCCGCCTTCAGCCCCGCGACGAAGCGCGAGTACGAGATGTCGTGCTCGCGGCACGCCGCGTTGATGCGCACGATCCAGAGCCGCCGGAACTGACCCTTGCGGGCACGACGGTCACGGAACGCGTACTGACCCGAGTGGAGCAGCTGCTCGTTCGCGGTGCGCCGGTGGCGGCTGCGGGCGCCGGAGTAGCCCTCGGCGGCCTGGAGCACCGATCGACGGTGCTTCTTGCTGTGGACGGAACGCTTGGCGCGGGCCATGACGGTTCGCTCCCGGTGGTCGCGGTGGTGGGGTGGTCGATCAGGATTGTCGGCTAGCGGCGACGCAGCAGGCGCTCGACCTGCACCTTGTCGCCGCCGGTCACCTCGGCGCCGCGGCCGAGGCGGCGCTTGCGCCGGCTCGTCTTGTGCTCGAGCAGGTGGGACCGGTTCGCCTTGCGGCGACGGATCTTGCCGGTGCCCGTGACCTTGAACCGCTTGGCGGCGCCCCGGTGGGTCTTCTGCTTCGGCATGTCAGGTGCTCTCCTCGGTGGCGGC
>CAZKTS010000070.1:0-2121 GCA_964555735.1 uncultured Bifidobacteriaceae bacterium | reverse complement strand
GACGTCCTCACCGGCGTGATCGCCGGGCTCCTGGCCGCCGCCGGCCCCGATCCCTTCGACGCGGCGGCCGCGGGCGCCCTCGTCCATGGCCGGGCGGCGGACGTCGCCGGGCATACTGGACTGGTCGCCGGCGACCTGGTGGACGCCCTGCCGCGCACCCTCCGGCACATCCTCGGCGACGACGAGATCCTCAGTCAGGAGAGCTGATGCCCAGCACCACCCCCGTCCGCGACGTCATGACCACCAAGGTGATCACGATGACGCCGGACCAGACCTTCGAAGCGGCGGCCGACGTGCTCGCCGAGCACAAGATCGGTGCGGTCCCCGTGGTCGACGCCGCCGGCACCCTCGTCGGGCTCCTGCGCGACGAGGACCTCATCGTGTCGGAGGGCAACCTCCACGCACCGACCTGGTTCAACTTCCTCGGCGCCGAGTTCCCGCTGCCACGCGAGAACAAGCGGTTCGAGGAGGAGCTCAAGCGCATGACTGCCGCCAACGTCGAGCAGCTGATGACGACCGACTACCAGACCGCGACACCGGACGAGACGCTCGCCGACGTCGCGACCAAGATGCACGACGCGGACGTCACGCACATGCCGGTGATCGACAGCGACGGCAAGCTCGTGGGCATCATCGCCCGGGGCGACATCGTGCGGCATCTGGCGCAGACCACCTGACGCCTCGCCATCATGGACGAGCGCGCGCCGCTGCGACCCGTCTGGGGTGAGGTCGACCTCGGGGCGGTGCGCGCCAACGCGCGGGCGCTGGCCGACCTCGCGGCCCCGGCGGCGCTGCTCGCGGTGGTCAAGGCCGACGGCTACGGCCACGGCGCGGTGCCCGTGGCGCGTGCCGCCCTCGAAGCCGGCGCCACCTGGCTCGGTGTGGCCCTCGTGGAAGAAGGGGTCACCTTGCGCGAGGCAGGCATCGACGCACCGATCATGGTGCTGAGCGAGCCCGCACCGCCGGCCGCGCCGACGGTCGTCGCGCAGGGGCTCACCCCCGTCGTGTACACCGCGAACGGCATCGAGGCGCTCGCCAAAGCGGTGGCCGAGTCCGGTCGGGACGAGCCGCTCGCCGTCCACCTCAAGGTCGACACCGGGATGCACCGGGTCGGCTGCGCGCCCGAGGACGCGCTCGCACTGGTCGCGGCCATCGACGCTCGCGGCGAGCTGCACCTCGAGGGGGTGTGCACCCACTTCGCCGTCGCCGACGAACCCGACCACCCGTACACGCAGGCGCAGATCGACCGCTTCGATGCGCTGCTCGAGGAGCTCGTCGCCGGCGGTCGCGCCCGCCCGATGGTGCACGCCGCCAACTCCGCCGGCCTCCTCGCCCATCCGGCCAGCGCCTACGACCTCGTGCGCTGCGGCATCGCGCTCTACGGCGTCGCGCCGGCTCCGGGTCTCGCCGACCACGTCGGGCTCACGCCCGTGCTCTCGCTGCGGGCCCGGGTGTCGCACACCAAGACCCTGCGGGCCGGGGACCGCCTCTCCTACGGCCTCCGCTACGAGCTCGCGAGCAGCGGCACGGTGGCCACGGTCCCGGTGGGCTACGCCGACGGCGTCCCGCGCAACCTGGGGCTGGCCGGCGGGCAGGCGCTCGTGGGCGGGCGTCGGCACCCGATCGCCGGGACGATCACCATGGACCAACTCATGATCGACGTCGGCGACGCGTCGGTGGAGGTCGGCGACGAGGTGGTGCTCCTGGGGCGCCAGGGCGACGAGGAGATCACTGCCGACGAGTGGGCCGACCGGCTGGGCACGATCGCCTACGAGGTGGTCACCGGCATCGGCCCCCGCGTCCCCAGGCGCTACCGGTGAGCGCGCGGGCGCGACCATGCCGATGAACCGCGCCCTGAAGGTCGTCGGTGTGACCGCCGGGGTGGCGGCCGGCGTCGCCGGCACCGCGTACGCCGCGCAGCGCTCGATCACGCGCGGACTCCGCGGCCGTCCCGATCCCGACGCCGGCCATCTCGATGCGCTGGTCTTCGACGAGTCGTGTCGTCTGCCGAGCCACGACGGCGGGAGCATCTACACCGTGTCGCGCGGCGCCGGGCCGCCGATCGTGCTCGCGCACGGGGTGACGCTGACGTCGCGCGTCTGGGTCAAGCAGTTCGAGTCG
>CAZKTS010000069.1:0-7144 GCA_964555735.1 uncultured Bifidobacteriaceae bacterium | reverse complement strand
CGCCGAGCGCGCGAAGGACCTCCCGCAGACGCCGGCGATCGTGCTCGGCGCGGCCGGCGCCCAGACCCACTGGAACATCTCGCAACAGACCGACTTCACCACGTCCGCCGGGGCGCTCGCGGCGCCGGTGGCGTTCGCTCGGGCCGGCGTCACCCACGACGACGTCGACATGCTGATGTTCTACGACTCGTTCACGATCACGTGCCTGATCCTCCTCGAGAGCCTCGGCTTCGTCCCGAAGGGCGAGGGCGGTCAGTTCGTCGCGGAGGGCAACCTCCGCAAGGGCGGGAAGTGGCCGCTCAACACCGACGGCGGCGGGCTCTCGTCGTGCCATCCGGGCATGCGCGGGATCTTCCTCATCATCGAGGCGGTCCGACAGCTGCGCGGCCAGGCGGGTGAGGCCCAGGTGCCGGACTGCGAGGTCGCGCTCGCCGCGGGCTCGGGCGGCTGGCTGTCGTGCATCGGCGTCGCGATCCTCGGAAAGGGTTGACCATGCAACGTGTCCCGCGCCTCTGCGCCGGAGCAGCCGAGCGTTCCGAAGGACGCCGGTCGGGTACCCCGACCGGCGAGCGAGCGTGACCATGGAGTGGACGAAGCCCCTTCCTGAGGCCGACAACGTGAGCGCGCCGTACTGGAAGGCGGCGTCAGAAGGTCGGCTCTTGGTGCAGGAGTGCCCGAGCTGTGGGCACCGGCAGTGGTACCCGCGCGCACTGTGCACCGCCTGCGGCGCGGACCCGGAGTGGCTCGAGTGCTCGGGACGCGGCACGGTGCACACGTTCACGGTCGTGCGACAGTTCGGCATGAAGCCGTTCCGCGACGAGCTCCCGTACGTCATCGCGATGATCGATCTCGAGGAGGGCCCGCGCATGATGGGCTCGATCACCGACGTCGATCCCGACACGGTGGCGATCGGCCAACCGGTCGAGGTGCACTTCGTGAACGCTGCGGAGGACATCGGGATCCCGTACTGGCGGCCCGTCGCGGGCTGATGGCCGCGGGGCCCGCGGCCGCCCCTACGCTGGGGCGATCCACCGATGGAGGATCGCCCCCATGCGCAAGCTCGCTGCCGTCGCCATCGCAACCATCACCCTCGCCGCGGTCATCGGCACGGCTGTCGGCACGGCGGCCGCGTCGGCGCCGACCGCGAAGACCAGCCGCTTCTGCAAGGTGTTGAAGAGCTTCGACGCCGACGACCTGGGCAACCCGACGTCGCGGGACGAAGCCGAGAAGACCATCAAGAAGCTCAAGAAGCTCGAGCGGGCGGCGAAGGGCGACACCAAGGACGCGCTCGGAACGATCGTCGACGCCTACGAGGGCTACGCCGACGGCGACTCCGTCAAGAAGGCGTTCGCGAACGGTGAGTTCATCCGTTCGGTGGGCACCTTCGCCATCGAGGTCGCGAAGTGCGCCGTCGAGCAGATCCCGACGTCGAGCGTCCCGCGGTAGCGGTCAGCGCGCGACGCCGTCGCGCGGTGCGATGAAGACGATCTCGGCCTCGCCGCACAGCTCGCCGTCGAAGTGCGCGGTGCCGCGCACGAAGATCTTGCGGCCCTCGACGCGGTCGACTGCGGCTTCGTAGTCGATCCGGCGGCCCAGCGGGGTGGGCCGCACCATGCGCACGGTCAACGTGCCGGTGTACCCGGCCGAGCCCGACAGCGTCTGCGCGGCGCCGAGGAGGTCGTCGAACGCCGCGGCCACGAAGCCGCCGTGCACGTTGCCGGCCGGTCCCTCGTAGGCGGGTGAGTAGACCGCCCAGCCCACGTACCGGTCGCCCTCCTGGCGCCATTGCACCGGCGCGGCCAGCGGGTTGCTGCGTCCGCTGATGCCGCTGCACTCCAGGAGCGCGCCGTCGTCGCCACCCACCGTGCCGAGCCCGCCTTTGGCGTGCAGGCTCGGCAGCGCTTCGAGGTCCTCGGACACGGCGTCGACCGCCGCGGTCGCGCGCGACACACGCTCGAGGGCGTCGACCTCCTCGACGTCGAGGTGCGCGGTGAGCTCGATGAGGCGCTTCACCGCGACGACGAGCGCGTGCTTGTGCGCTCGTGCGTCGTCCTCGACCGGCTGGTGCGGGTCGTAGGTCGTCCGGGGATCGGGGGGCAGCGTCATCGGTGGTCAGCCGGAACGACCGGGAAACCGAAAGCGCTCGGTCCCGAGCCCGGCGCGCACCATGTAGGCCGCGCCGGTCTCGTCGGCGTCGAGGAGCATGGCCACCGTGTCGGCGACCTCGGCGGGATCGAGCACGGGCACCTCCGAGCGGCGGTCGGCGAGGCCGATGGTCTCGAGCAAGGCGGTGTCGACGCCGCCCGGACACACCGCGTTGATGCGGATGCGCTGCTCGGCGAGCGTCGGCGCCAGGCTGCGCACGAGGCCGACGACGAAGTGCTTGGTGCCGGCGTACACCGGATCGTCGGCGTGCGGCCCGAGGCCCGCCAGCGACGCGGTGGCCACGATCGCGCCGCCGCCGCGTTCGACCATGCCCGGCACCAGGGCGCGGATGCCGAAGAACACGCCGTCGGCGTTGACGCGCATCACGCGGCGGTAGTCCTCGACCGATGCGGTCTCGATCCGCACCGGGTACTCGCCCATGGCGATGCCGGCGTTGAGGTGTGCCAGGTCGAAGGCGCCGGTCTCGGCGAGCAACGCGTCCCATGCATCGGGATCGCCGACGTCGAGGCGGACGAACGCGCCCCCGATCTCCTCGGCGACCGCGCGTCCGCCGTCGTCGTCGATGTCGGCGACGACCACGCGCGCGCCGTCGGCCGCGAGTCGACGGGCGGTCGCGGCGCCGATCCCGGAACCGGCACCGGTGACGAGGGCGTGGCGGTCGGCGAGGGTCACGGTTCGAGGACGACCTTGATCGCGCCTTCCGACCGGTCGGCCGCGACGCGGAACGCCTCGGCCGCCTCGGAGAGCGGGAAGCGGTGGGTCACGAGCGTGTCGGCGATGACGGGCGTGCTCGCGAGGAGCGCGGCGGCGGCGTCGAGGTCGCGGTGCTGGTGCTCGTCGCAGCCGTAGGTGTACGACCAGCGGAAGGCGAGCTCCTTCATCATGGCGGCGAGCCCGGGGATCGCCACCGGCGTCCAGTGCGTGCTCAGGAACACGACGGTGCCACCCGGGCGGCAGAGGTCGGCGGCCTGGGCCAGCGACGCTTCGGTGCCCGCGGCGTCGATGACGACGTCGAAGTCGTCGGCCGCGCCGGCGTCGAGCGCACGGGCGCCGAGCCGCTCGCCGGCCGCGTGCTGGTGCTCGTAGCGGGCCGCGAGCGCGACTTCGCCGGCGCCGGCTCCGACCGCCGCGGCCACACCCGCCAGCCCGATCGCTCCCGCGCCGACCACCGCGACGCGCGTGTCGCCGTCGAGGTCCATCATGCGCAGCCCGTGCACCGCGACGCCGAGCGGCTCGACGAGACACGCGTCCGCGGGATCGACGTCGCGGAGCGGGACGATCGCGTCCGGTCGGACGCGCACCGCATCGGCCATCCCGCCGTCGGCACCGACGCCGAGCAGGCCGTCGGTGCCGGTGCGGCACCGATGGGTCGCACCGGAGCGGCACTGGTCGCAGTGGCCGCACGGCGCGCTCGGATCGACCGCGACCGGGGTGCCGTCGTCGAGGACGCCCGCGAACTCGTGGCCGAGCGTCACGGGCAGCGGGCCGTAGGCGAGCATGTGCAGGTCGCTCCCGCAGATGCCCGACGACCGCACCGCGACCGTGATCCCGTCGCCGTCGGGGTCCGGGACCTCGACGACCTCGATGCCCTGCTCGGTGTTGCGGACCGCGCGCACGTGCGTCTTCGGACGAACCGGCGTCAGGACGCCGGCTCGCCACCGGTGAGCTCGGTGGGCTCGATGCCGAGGTAGCGCTCGAGGTTGCGGTGGAGGCTCGTGATCCGGCGCTCCTCGTGCGAGAGCGAGAGGTGCGTGAAGCCCGGCTGGTGCAGGCCGCGTTGGGCCCGCTGCAGGTTCTCGATGTCCTGGTCGAAGACCAGCCCGATGCTCACCGAGCCGGGCTCGATGGTCATGTCGGTGGCGCGCTCGCGCGGGGTGTCGTCGGCGAGGCCGGGGGAGCGACGCGAGCACACGAAGAAGTCGAGGAAGCAGTCGTCGGGCGTCGCGCCGGGACGGGAGCGCAGCACGCTGAGGCTCTCGGCGAGGAACACCGGCGAGATGTTGGGGAAGACGTTGTACTGGTGGAGGTCGACGACCGCGGCATCGTCGAAGTCCGAGAGGTCGGCGCCGGCGGCCGCGGCGTGCTCGCGGATCATCGTGGCGATGCGGTCGCGGATCGACTCGCCCTCGGCGAGCGGCGGATGGTCGCCGGCGTCCTCGGGGGTCGGCCGCCCGATGCGTCCGCCCTGGGTCGCGATGAACGACTCCCAGATCTCCTGGTCGGTCGCGCCGTCGCGCAGACGCGGGCTCGGGACGCCGTAGGGCTGGCCGAGCTTGCCGTGGCGGGCCCAGGTCTCCTGCGGCGAGTTCACGTCGTCGGTCGAGGCGATCATCTGCCGGTGGATGCCCTGCACGTGGTACGTCTCGCTGAACGCGTCGATGCCCGCCTTCCAGTTGCACGGGACGGGCACCGTGATGACGTACCGGCACGCGTACTCGTCGGGGCGCAGCCACGCGGCGTCCTCGGGCACGGGCGCGAGGAAGTCGGCGAGCGGCTCCGCGTCGCGGTCGAGGTTGACGAACACGAGGCAACCCCAGGTGTCCACCTGCACCGCGGGGAGCGCGTAGTCCTCGTTGCGGAGCACACCGAAGCCCTTGCGGGACGGCACCTCACGCAGGTTGCCCTCGAGGTCCCAGCACCAGCGGTGGTACACGCACCGCAGCTCGGTGCGACCGGTGCCCGAGCCGTGACACAGCTCGTTCCCCCGGTGCAGGCACACGTTCTGGAAGGCACGCAGCACGCCGTCGGCGCCGCGCACGATCACGACCGAGAGCGGGCCGACGGTGTACTCGTACCAGTCGCCCGGCTCGCGCACGTGGTCGACCGTGCACGCGAGCTGCCAGACGTGGGGCCAGAGCCGTTCGAGCTCGAGGGCGGCGAAGTCGGGCGAGGTGTAGCGCGACGCCGGCACCCTCACGGGCGTGCGGCGCCCGCCGACCGCGCCGATGGTCGAGCCGACCGGCGCGGCGTCGGTGAGCTCGCCGGAGAAGGAGGGACCGCCCGCGACGGCGTCCGCGAGGTTCGGGCGGTGGGCCACGGGGCCCGGGGTCGTGGTCACGGCCGTCACCTTATGCTCGAAACCTGACGGGCCGTCAGACTTGAAACGCGTTCCACCCGCGGTCAGAATCCCCGCGGTCTCGGGCACACTCGCCCGTGTCATCGGCTCACCGTCGAGGCGGCCGGGCCGGCAGTGCTGACAGAGGGGGGAACCGTGAGGGGGATTCGAGTCGTGGCGCTCTGCGCCGCGGTCGCCCTGGTGCTCGGCGCCACAACCGTGGTGGCCGGTGCGCAATCGGGTGGCGAGAAGCCCAGTGATTCCGAGATCGGTGTCACCGCCGACGAGATCCGCATCGCGGTGATCGCCGACGTCGACACCACGCTCGCGCCGGGCCTGTTCCAGGGCTCCGTGAGTGGGGTCCAGGGTTGGGCCAAGTACATGAACAAGAACGGCGGCCTGGCCGGGCGCAAGGTCGTGATCGACTTCATCGACTCCAAGCTCACCGCCGACGATGCCCGCAACGCGGTCATCCAGGCGTGCGAAGAGGACTTCGCCATCGTCGGGACGTCGGCGTTGTTCCTGACCAACGTCGACGACATGGTCGGCTGCGTGGACAAGGCCGGCGCGGCGACGGGCATCCCGGACGTCCCGGTGGTCACCACCGAGGTCGTGCAGCAGTGCTCGCCGGTGTCGTTCCCGGTGAACCCGCCGCAGATCCACTGCGACACCAAGGACTCCGACCCGCAGACCTACACCGCGCAGGGTGGTCGGGCCCGCTACTTCCTGAAGGAAGTCAGCAAGGACCTGCAGGGGTCGTTCATCCTGTCGGGTGACCTGCCGTCGCCGACGCGCGCCAACCTGGTGACCGCGACCGGTGTCATCAAGCAGGGCATCAAGGACGACGCGATCACGCCGATCTCGGCTCGTGCACCGCAGAGCGCGTACACGCCGGTGGTGCAGCAGATGCGGGAGGACGGCTCGAACTACGCCGAGTCCGGCTCCAACTTCGCCAGCACGGTGTCGCTCCGCAAGGAGGCCAAGCTCCAGGGCCTGAACCCGGACGACATCACGTGGGCCTGCACGGTGCAGTGCTACGACCAGAAGTTCATCGAGCAGGGTGGAGCAGACGTCGAGAACGAGTACGTCTCGGTCACCTTCGTCCCGTTCGAGGAGGCCGGCGCCAACAAGATGACGGCGAACTTCCTGAAGTTCACCGGCAAGGACAAGGCCGATGGCTTCGGTGCGCAGGCGTGGATCGCGGGCATCTTCCTGCGTGACGCGGTCGAAGCGGTCGTGAAGGCCGACGGCGTCAACGGCGTCACCCGAGCCGCAGTGCTCGAGCAGATGAACAACACCAACGGCTTCGACGCCGACGGCATGGCCGCGACGACCGACATCGGCGACCGCAAGGTGTCCCCTTGCTACGCGCTGGTGCAGGTCCAGAACGGCGAGTTCAAGCGGGTGTACCCGAAGAAGGCCGCCACCTTCGACTGCAACAAGAAGAACAACGTCACCTTCGACCTCGCTGTCGGGGGCTGACACACCACTCGGTGACGTTCGGGGGCGTCGCGGCCATCGCCGCGACGCCCCTGACGCGCCGTTGCGCGGGGTTCGACCCGGGGGCAGAATCCCGCGCTGAGCTGTCCGGCCCTCCGAGAGGAGACGTGTGACCGCGATCACCAGTCGGATGACGAGTCGCCAGTCGCGGCCCACCTTGGTGGCTGCACTGGTGGTGGCGATCTTCGTCGGCTTCGTCGTCCAGGAGTCGTGGGCGGGCTACGACGTCAACGCCGACTCGATCCTGCGCTTCCTCGTCGTCGGCGTCACCCTCGGCTCGATCTACGCCGTCGCGGCGTCGGGCCTCGTGGTCACGTACACGACCTCGGGCATCTTCAACTTCGCGCAGGGCGCCATCGGGATGCTGATGGCGTTCGTCTACTGGGAGCTCAAGGTCAACCTGGGCATCCAGACGTTCGTGGC
>CAZKTS010000068.1:0-5227 GCA_964555735.1 uncultured Bifidobacteriaceae bacterium | reverse complement strand
AGCAGCGCGATGCGCGCGTTGCGGTTCGGGTCGTATTCGATCGCTGCGACCCGCGCCGGGATCCCGTCCTTGTCGCGACGGAAGTCGATCTGGCGGTACTTCTGCTTGTGCCCGCCGCCACGGTGGCGCGACGTCATGCGTCCGTAGGAGTTGCGGCCGCCGGTCTTGGGCTTGTGGCGGGTCAGCGACTTCTCGGGCTTGTCGCGCGTGACCTCGGAGAAGTCCGAGACGGTCTGGAAGCGACGACCGGGGCTGGTGGGCTTGCGCTTGCGGATGGCCATGCTCAGCTCCCGAAGATCTCGATCGAGTCGCCCTCGGCGAGGGAGACGATCGCCCGCTTCTGGCCCGCGCGCTTGCCCCAACCACCCGTGCGGCGGTTGCGCTTGCGCTTGCCCTGACGGTTGAGCGTGTTCACGTTGGTGACCTTGACGCTGAAGATCGACTCGATCGCCTGGCGGATCTCGACCTTGGTGGCGTCGGGCGCGACGACGAACGTGTAGACGTTCTCGTCGTAGGCCGCGTAGGACTTCTCGGACACGACCGGCTGGATGATGACGTCGCGCGGGTCCTTCTGGTTCATGCCTCACTCCCTGCGTCGGGGGATACCCCCGCCGCGGCCGGTCGTTCGGGCTGCGCGGCGCTAGCGGACGCGGGTGCGGCCTTGGCACTGAGACGGGCGTTGGTGGCCTCGAGCGTCGGCTTCGAGAACACCAACCAGTCGTTGAGCAGCACGTCGTAGGGGTTCAGCTCCTCGGGCAGCACGATCTGCACGCGCTCGCCGAGGTTGCGGAACGACTTCCACACGGCCTGCTCGCTGCGGTCGAGCACCAGCAGGACCCGCGGCGCCCGGGCGTCCTTGGGTCGGAGCCCGAGGCCCTCGAGCGCGCCGATGGCGGACTTGGTCTTGGGCTCGTCCATGCCCCAGCCGTCGACGACGAGCACCCGACCCCCCGCGGCGCGATCGGACAGCGCCGACAGCAGCGCGAGGCGCACCATTTTCTTGGGCGTGTTCTGGGTGTAGTCACGGGGCTTCGGGCCGTGGGCGATGCCGCCGCCGCGCCACTGCGGCGAGCGGATCGAGCCCTGGCGGGCGCGGCCGGTGCCCTTCTGGCGCCACGGCTTCGCGCCACCACCGGCGACCTCGGCGCGGGTCTTGGTGCTGTGCGTGCCGGCGCGGCGGTGGGCGAGCTGCGCGTTGACGACCTGGTGCATGACCGGGCCGTTCGGCGTGATGCCGAAGACGTCATCGGCGAGCTCGACGCTGCCGCCCTTGGAGCCGGACACGGTGGTCACGTCGACCTTCACGGCGTCACCGCCTCTTCGGTCTCGGCCTCGGGCGCCGCGGTCTCGGGTGCGTCCTCGGCGGCGGTCACCTCGTCGGTGGCCGCGTCGTGGGTCGTGGGTGCCTCGTCGGCGGCCGGGGCGTCGGCCTTCGGCGCCGGCGGCTCCACCTCGGGGCCCTTCACCGCGTTGCGCACGAAGACGATGCCGCCGCTCGGGCCGGGCACCGAGCCCTTGATGAGGAGGAGGCCGCGCTCGGCGTCGCCGTCGACCACCTCGAGGTTGAGGGTGGTGGTGCGCTGCGCGCCGTGCTGGCCCGCCATCTTCATGCCCTTGAACACGCGGGCGGGTGTGGCGCACGCGCCGATGGAGCCGGGCGAGCGGTGCTTCTTGTGGTTGCCGTGGCTCGCGCCCTGGCCCTTGAAGTTGTGGCGCTGCATGACGCCGACGAAGCCCTTGCCCTTGCTGATGCCGGTGACGTCGACGAGCTCGCCCGCCGCGAAGACGTCGGCGCCGATGACCTGGCCCACCGAGTAGGCGGAGAGGTCGTCGACCCGGAGCTCCGCGAGGTTCTTCGACGGCTCGGCCGCGGCCTTCTCGAGGTGGCCGAGCTCGGGCTTCGAGAGCCGCTGGGGCTTCGTCGCGCCGAAGGCGAGCTGCACGGCCGCGTAGCCGTCACGCTCGGGCGTCTTGAGCTGCACGACGCGACAGGGCCCGGCCTGGATCACGGTGACCGGGACGACCCGGTTGTCCGCATCCCAGATCTGGGTCATGCCGAGCTTGCGCCCGAGGATCCCCTTGACTGCCATCGCTGCTTCGCTCCACTCACGCGAACGCTCCCCCGGCCCGAGTGGGGTGGCCGGCGGAGCGTGGGATCGGTTGTGCCGTGCGGTTCTGCGACGGAGGCGCAGCCTGCGCGGACGTCGGTTGACGAGACTTCCGGAACTGGTGGTCGTGCTGCTCTCGGACCGCCTGACGAGGTCAGGTCAGGCGAGGGAGCCTGGAAATACTAGCGATCAAGCCCTTCCCCGGCAAAGTCGGGCCGTCTGGAGAGTGTGGGGGGCACCCAATGCCCCCTCCGGTCTCCGCCAAGCGTGTTTGGAGAGCGTGCCCTACCGATTCGGTAGGCCAGGGCCTCCAGACAAGGGTCGGTCGGTCGCCGACGAGTTCAAACCCGCCGTCGGCGGCGGTCGCATGGACCGTCCTCCCGCCAGACGCAGGCAACGGTCGGGACAGCGGTGAGGACGATCACCAGGGCGAGAAACACCAGCGCGAACACACAGATCGACCCGACGGGAACCACCGCGGAACCTTATCCCTGGCCCCTGGACCGGGTCGGCCGCCTCGGCTCCCGCCGCCGGGTGGACGCGTGCGCGATCTGGAGAGCGTGGGGGGCAGCCGATGCCCTCTCAGGTCTCCAAATGAGTCATAAGGCCGCGACGTCGCTCAAGTAGTCGGTCGACGTCACCAGGCCAGCCCGGGCGAGCTCCCGGAGGATCGCGTCGTGGACGCAATGCATGCTCATGCGGCCGTCGACGACGGCGAGCCTTCCCTGTGCGCTGAGCGCGGTGATCATCGGCCCGGTCTCCTCCTCGTGTGAGAGCAGCCGCTCGGTCACGATCTCCTCGGCGTCGTCCTCGCGGCCGCGGCTCGTGAGCCTGCTGATGAGGTCGGCGCGGGGCACCGTGAGCTCGATCGCCCGGTCCACACCGTCCCCCCGCAGCAGGTGCTGGAGGTCGACGAGCTGGGTGAGCGTTCTCGGGTAGCCGTCGAGCACGAACCCGACGCCCGCCCGGTCCATCGGCTCGAGGCGACGGCAGACGAGGTCGAACACGATTCGGTCGGACACCAGCGCACCCGTCGCGATCGTCCCGCGCACCGTCTCGCCGATGAGCGTGTGCTCCTTGGCCGCAGCGCGCAGCATGTCGCCGGTGCTCACGTGGACGAGCCCCAGCCGGCGGCACAGCAGCTCGGCCTGGGTTCCCTTCCCCGAGCCGGGAGCGCCGACCAGGAGGATTCGAGCGTCGACGCCCCTCTCGGGTTGCCGCATCACGGAGAGAGGTTCCCCAGGAGTTGTTACAGGGAGGTTGCCGCCTGATGGCCGGACGGCGTCCGTTGCCCTGCGCGCGTCCGCGGCCACACCGCGCGTTCAGCAGTCAGGAACCGTTCACGTTCGCCGTCGGTGCGGTGCCAGCGCGTCGCGGAACCACTGGCGTACCCGACGCGGTACTGCACGGACGCCGCGCAGGCTGTTTGCCCACAGGTCGTGAAGCACGGCGCGCCGTGGACGCCCGGACGTCCTCGCGACTGCGGTCACGGCAACGCACCACACAAGCACCATGCCGATGCCGAAGACGACGAGCGGCCAGAGCAGCGAACCGTCGGCGGCGAACCAGGCCCGCGCGCCGACAGCGAGCAGACCTGTGGTCAGCGCGCACGCGCCGAGGATCCAGGAGAGTCGTGCTTGATTCGCAGCCCCACCCGCCTGGGCCATGATGACCGCGGCTAGCTGGTCTGGATCTTGATCTCGATGTCGACGCCGGCGGGGAGGTCGAGGCGCTGGAGTGACTCGACGGTCTTCCCGGTCGGCTCGACGATGTCGAGCAGGCGCTTGTGGATCCGCATCTCGAAGTGCTCGCGGGAGTCCTTGTCGACGTGCGGCGAGCGCACGACGCAGAAGCGCCGGATCTCGGTGGGGAGCGGCACGGGGCCGCGCACCTTGGCCTGGGTCCGCACGACCGTCTCGACGATCTTCTTCGTCGACTGGTCGATGATCTCGTGGTCGTAGGCCTTCAGCCGGATCCGGATCTTCTGTCCCGTGCTCGCCGCCATCGTCGTTCCTTACTTGAGGATCTTGGTGACGCGGCCGGCGCCGACGGTGCGGCCACCTTCACGGATGGCGAAGCGGAGTCCGTCTTCCATGGCGATGGGAGCGATGAGCTCGACGGTCATCTCGGTGTTGTCACCGGGCATGACCATCTCGGTGCCTTCGGGCAGCTGGATCGCACCGGTGATGTCGGTGGTCCGGAAGTAGAACTGGGGCCGGTAGTTCCCGAAGAACGGCGTGTGACGCCCACCCTCTTCCTTCGTCAGGATGTAGACCTGCGCCTCGAAGTTCGTGTGCGGCGTGATGCTGCCGGGCTTGGCGAGGACCTGGCCCCGCTCCACATCTTCCTTCTTCGTGCCCCGCAACAGCGCACCGATGTTGTCGCCAGCGCGGCCCTCGTCGAGGAGCTTGCGGAACATCTCCACCCCGGTGCAGGTGGTCTTGGTCGTCTCCTTGATCCCGACGATCTCGATCTCTTCGTTGACCTTCACGATCCCGCGCTCCACCCGACCCGTGACCACGGTCCCACGCCCGGTGATGGTGAACACGTCCTCGATCGGCATCAGGAACGGCTTGTCGATGTCACGCGTCGGCTCCGTGATGAACGTGTCGACCGCGTCCATCAGCTCCAGGATCTTGCCCGTCCACTCCGCGTCACCCTCGAGCGCCTTGAGGGCACTCACGCGCACGATCGGGGTGTCGTCACCCGGGAACTCGTACTCGTTGAGCAGCTCCCGCACCTCGAGCTCCACCAGCTCGAGGATCTCCTCGTCATCGACCATGTCCGTCTTGTTCAACGCCACCACGATCGACGGCACCCCCACCTGACGGGCCAACAGCACATGCTCACGCGTCTGGGGCATCGGGCCGTCGGTCGCCGCGACCACCAGGATCGCGCCGTCCATCTGCGCCGCACCCGTGATCATGTTCTTGATGTAGTCAGCGTGACCCGGACAGTCGACGTGCGCGTAATGACGGTTCTCGGTCTCGTACTCCACATGCGAGATCGAGATCGTGATCCCCCGCTGCTTCTCCTCCGGCGCCTTGTCGATCTGATCGAACGCGGTGAAGCTCGTGTTCGGGTTCGCCTCCGACAACACCTTCGTGATGGCAGCCGTC
>CAZKTS010000067.1:0-2926 GCA_964555735.1 uncultured Bifidobacteriaceae bacterium | reverse complement strand
GTGAAACGGTCGTGTTGGTTCGAGCGACCAGCCCTGGGGGTCATCGATCCACCAAACCTCTAGAGTGCCGAGCCATGGCGCCATCGACGGCTGGATCGATCCTGGGCAACCCGGTGCGGCGGGTCGAGGACCCCCGCATCCTCAAGGGTGAGGCGAAGTACTTCGACGACCTCGCGCCACAAGGCTTGGCGCACGTGGTCTTCGTGCGCTCGCCGATCGCGCACGCACGCATCACCGGCATCGACACGAGCGAGGCCGAGGGGATGCCCGGCGTCGTCGCGGTCCACACCAAGGACACGCTCGGTCTCGACCCGGTGCAGGGCTTCATCATGCTGCCGCCGGTGTTCAACCGGCCGCCCCTCGCCGACGGCGTCGTGCGGTTCGTGGGCGACATCGTCGCCGCGGTGGTGGCGGAGACGCGCGGCCAGGCCGTCGACGCGGCCGAGATGGTGATCGTCGACTACGACCCGCTGCCGGTCGTCGTCGATCCCGAGGCGGCGCTGGCCGACGACGCGCCGGTCCTCTTCCCCGAGCACGGCAACAACGTCGCCATCGAGTTCAACTTCGGCGAGGACCCCGACCTGCTCGACGGCAGCGACGTCGTCGTGAGCGGACGGTTCATCAACCAGCGGATCGCCGCCGTACCAATGGAGCCCAACGGCATCCTCGCCGAGCCGCAACCCGGTGGTGGGCTGGAGATCACCGTCCCCACGCAGGCGCCGTTCGGCGTGCGCGATGGCCTGGCGGGGCTGTTCGGGCTCGAGCCCGACCAGGTCCACGTCGTCGCGCCGGCCGTGGGCGGCGGGTTCGGCGCGAAGACGGGCGTGTACTGCGAGCACGCAATCACCGCCGCGCTCGCGCGCGCGCTGGGCCGTCCGGTGAAGTGGACCGAGACGCGTTCCGAGAACATGGTCTCGATGTACCACGGGCGCGGCCAGGTGCAGCTCGTCGACATGGGGCTCACGCGCGACGGGAAGATCGTCGGCGTCCGGGCGAAGGTGATCTGCGACGCCGGCGCGTATCCGGCGATCGGCGCGTTCCTCCCGTTCCTCACCCGCTCGATGGGGCAGGGCGTGTACGACGTCGACAAGGTCGAGGTCAACACGGTCAGCGCCGCCACCAACACCACGACGACCGCGGCCTACCGAGGTGCGGGGCGGCCGGAGGCGACCGCGTTCCTCGAGCGCATCATCGACATGGCGGCCGACGAGCTCGACATCGACCCGGTCGAGATCCGCAAGCGCAACCTCCTCCCGCCCGACCGGTTCCCGCTCACCACCGCCACCGGCGCCAACTATGACGTCGGCGAGTACGCGAAGGCTCTCGACGAGGCGTGTCGCGTCGCCGGCTACGACCAGCTCCGCGCCGAGCAGGCCGCGCGCCGCGAGGCGGGTGACACCAAGGTGCTGGGCATCGGGGTGTCCACCTACGTCGAGGTCACGGCGGGCGGCATCTTCCAGGAGTTCGGTGCGGTGGAGATCGAGCCCGACGGCCGAGTGATCGCGCGCGTGGGCACGTCGGCGCACGGCCAGGGCCACGAGACGGCGTTCGCGATGATCGTCGCCGATCTCCTGGGCGTCGCGATGGACGACGTCCGGATCGTGCAGTCCGACACGGCGTTGGTGCCGCGCGGCACCGGCACGATGGGGTCGCGCTCGCTCCAGACCGCGGGCAGTGCGGTGTACCAGGCCAGTGAGGGAGTGATCGAGAAGGCGAAGGTCCTCGCCGCGCATCTCCTCGAAGCGAGCCCGGACGACGTCGTCCTGCACGACGGCGGCACCGTCGGCGTCGCGGGCGTGCCGGCAACCGCACTCTCGTGGGCCGAGCTCGCGCAGGCCGCCGCCGACCCCGCGAAGCGCCCGTCCGACTGGCCCGACGACGATCCTCGGCTCGCGGTCGCGCTCGACTTCAACCAGGGTGAGGCCACGTACCCCTTCGGTGCGCACGTCGCCGTCGTGGAGGTGGACCTCGAGACCGGCGAGGTCGAGCACCTGCGGCATGTGGCGGTCGACGACTGCGGACGGATCCTCAACCCGCTGCTCGTCGCCGGGCAGCAGCACGGCGGCATCGCGCAGGGCGCCGCGCAGGCGCTCTACGAGCAGATCGTCTACGACGACGACGGTAACCCGCTCACCGCGAACCTGATGGACTACGCGATCCCGAGCGCCGCGGAGCTCCCGAGCTTCGAGGCGAGCAACACCGAGACGCCCACACCGCTCAACCCCCTCGGTGCGAAGGGGATCGGCGAGTCGGGCACGATCGGCTCCACGCCCGCGATCCAGAACGCGGTCGTCGACGCGCTCTCGCACCTCGGCGTGCGCCACATCGACATGCCGCTCACCGCCGAACGGGTCTGGCGCGCCGCGCGCGACGCACAGGCCTGAGCCCCGGCCGCACCGTCGTGTCGTTCGCGACGCCGACCCTCCGGCTCTCGCTCGAGCAGTACCGCGTCGTCGTCGCCCATTGCTTCGACGGGTTGCCCGACGAGGCGTGCGGGCTGCTGTCGGGTCCGCTGGCTTCCGATGGTGAGCCGACCGGCGCGGTCGGCGGCGTCTACCCGTGCGCGAACGCCGACGCGTCGGCGCGCACCTACACGGTGGACTCGCGTGACCTGCTCCGCGCGATGCGCGACGCCGAGGGCCGCGACGAGGAGCTGGTGGGGGTGTGGCACTCTCACACGCACACCGACGCGTACCCGTCCGACACCGACGTCCGGCAGGCGTTCGAGCCCGGCTGGATCTACGTCCTGGTCAGCCTGCGCTTCGCGGAGCCGGTCGTTCGGGCCTATCGGATCCGCGACGGTGTGACCGCCGAGGTCGCGGTCGAGGTCGACGGTCTCTGACCTGATTCCCGACCGGCCAGGTCGGAGTTGAGCGGCGCCGCCACTAGAGTGATCCTCATGTCCGTCGAGGTGAAGCTCCCCACG
>CAZKTS010000066.1:0-18499 GCA_964555735.1 uncultured Bifidobacteriaceae bacterium | reverse complement strand
TGGCGGGCGCCCCAGACCGCGGCGACCTCCCACCGGTTCGGCGGTGCCTCCAGGTCGGGCGGGAACGCCGCCTCGTCCGTGCGCCACGAGTCGGCCGCCGACTTGGCCCGCAGGCCCTCGACCCGCTCGGGTCCGAGACGGGCGAGGTAGTCGTCCTGGTCCGCGACGTCGAGGACCCACCGCGCGATCCAGTCGTCGAAGTCCTCGCGGCGCGTCGCCGCGCGCGCGTCCACCCAGAACTCGTAGTCCTCGCCGTAGCCGTCGACGGGGAGCTCGCCGGTGAAGAGCCCGCCGGGGTGCGCGCCGAACGGCGCCTCGCAGACCGCGAGCACCCGGTGCGCCGGGATGCGCACGAGGTGCGACCACGGGCGGAGGTCGTCGACGATCTGCTCGACGGTGACGACCGCACCGCGGGACGCGGCCAACGCGCCCCACACGCCCTCGAGCAGCGGCGGATGCAGCGCGACGTTGCCCGCGCGGTCGGCGACCGGCGCGTGGAGCAGGGCGACGTCGGGTGCGAGCGGGGCCAGCAACCCCACCTCGCCGAACGGGGTGTCGACGCGCTCGTACGCAGCGTTGTCCTCCATGGACGAGTCCGCGATGGAGCGGGTGACGACGGCCGGAAGGCCGCGCGCGGCCGCTTCGAGTCGCTGGGCGAGGGCCAGGAACGACCAGTGCTCGACCTCGACCGCACCGCTCGCATACGCCTTGGCGAACCAGGGGTTGGGCGTGAAGTTCGGGAACGTGTCGCCCGAGTAGCCCGTGACGACCTTGCGGACGAGCCCGCCGCGGAACAGCACCGCGCCGAGGCTGGACAGGCTCGGCATGACCAGCGTGAAGCCCGGATCGCGCTCCCACCACTGCCGCGCGACCTCGCGCATCGCCGCGGTCCACCGGGTGTGCCCGGTGACCACGCAGAGCGTGTCGCCGGCGCGGACGTGCGTCGCGACCGCGTCGGCGACGCTCATCTGTTTGGTCACTTCGTGTCGCCTGGGCGTGATCGATCGACCAAACGGTGGGTCCGGCCGGCTCAGGCCGGCTGGAGGATGAGGTCGGCGAGCCGGTTGCGCTGCCAACCCTGGTAGCCGAGCATCACGTCGTTCTGCTTGGCGCGCTTGTAATAGAAGTGCGCGTCGCAGTCCCAGGTGAAGCCCACGCCACCGTGCACCTGGATGTCCTCGCTCGTCACGAAGACGGCGGCCTCGGCGCCGAACCCCTTCGCCATCGCCGCGGCGTGCTCGCGCTGCGGATCCTCGACATCGCTGGTCCACGCCGCGTAGTGCGTGCCCACACGGGAGAGCTCGAGTCGGTGCAGCATGTCGACGGCCTTGTGCCGGATCGCCTGGAACGACGCGATCGGGCGGTCGAACTGCACACGGACCTTCGCGTACTCGACCGCGAGCTCGAGTGCGGCCTCCGATGCACCGACGAGCTCGGCCGCGAGCATGACGCCGGCGTCGTCGGTGACGCGCTTCCAGATCGCGGTGTGGTCACCGATCGGGCCGAGCGGCTCGACGGGCGTCTCGTCGAGCACCAGGCGTGCGGTCTTGCGCGTGGGGTCGAGCGCAGGGACGACCTCGGCCTGGGGCGCCTGCAGCAGGAACGAGCCGAGGCCCTCCTCGGTGCGCGCGACCACGATGGCCCAGTCGGCGGTGTGGCCGTCGAGGACGATCGGCTTGTGCCCGGTTGCGATCCACGTCGCCCCCTTGCGGCGGGCGCGGGTGCGCACCCGATCCACCGGACTGCCGTGGCCCTGCTCCTCGAGCGCGACGGTGCCGCGCAGCGTGCCCGACGCGAGCGCCGGCAGCAGCTCCACCGCGCCGAGCCGGTTGGCCGCGAGCGTCGCCAGCACCGACGACGAGAAGAACGGCCCCGGGAACGGGACCCGCCCCATCTCCTCCATCACCACGACCATGTCGACGAGCCCGAGGCCCAGGCCGCCATGCTCCTCGGCGACGAGGAGGCCCGGCCAGCCCATCCCGGCGACCTGCTGCCACATGGCGTCGGTGAAGCCGCGGTCGTCGTCGGCCATCGCCCGCACGTACGCGCCCGTCGCCTCGTTGGTGAGGAACGATCGGACCGCGTCGCGCAGCGCGTCCTGGTCGTCGGAGAAGGTGAAGTCCATCTGTTTCGCTCGCTCTCTCGGCGCCGGGATACCCGGCGCCGCCCTTCGGGACGTTCGCTCGCTGGCGAGCTCCTCCGCTCGCTGCGCTCGCTGCGTCGCCGCTCCTTGGTCGGTCACTCGTGCTGATCGTGCTCGCTGCGTCTAGAGCCGCCTCCATTGCTTGGCGGTCTGCTCGATGTCGGCGATCGAGCTCTGCAGCTTGCCGTTGGCGCCGACGGCGTCGGCGACCTTGTTCGCGGCCAGCGCGTCACGGAAGTCCGCGACGGCCTTCACGCCCGCCGCACCCGCCCGAGCGGCGTCGCGAGCGAGCTCTGCGCTCGCGCCCTCTTCGTCGCGCGCCAGGCGCTTGAAGACCTGGACCTGGTTGTTCATCTTGATGGCGGAGTCGATCGCGACCGCATCGAACGCCTCGACGTCGGCCTGTCGGTGCACGCCGCCCGCCGCGACCGGCACCGAGCGCGCCGCCTCGAGATAGACGGTCTCGGCCTTCATGAACGCGCCGGTGGCCGGGCCGCCCCCGCCGCGCAGGAACAGGTACCAGCCGCCGACGACGACCGCGAGTCCGACACCGACGATCGCCACGGTGCGGCCGTTGAGGCGCGAGCGATGGTGCGACCGAGCGGCTCCCGGACGGCGGCCTGCGCTCCGCGGCACGGACCGCGGCTGCATCGGCCGTCCCGGCCCAGGGCGTCGAGGTCCGGGACCGGGCGCGCCGCGGTACCCGTTCGGCGGATACCCGTCGGGCGCGTAGCCGTTGGGCGCGTAGCCGGTCGGTGGCGCGCCGGGCGGCATGCGGCGGGGATCGGGCGCGCCCATCGGCTGACCGTTGGGCCGGGGGGCGACCCCGGGCGGGCCAGGTCGGCGGTTCTGTGGGTACGCGGGCCCCCTCGGCGGCATCCCGGGACCCCGCGCCGGCGGACGCGCACGGTTCGGGGGCGCCACGGCGCCAAGACTAGAGCGGGGCCCTTCGCGCACGGCGGCGTGGCGACGGTCGGCTCCGACCGGAGCGACAGCGGTGAGCGGTTCCCGGCCCAAGCGCCGAACGATAGCGGCCACCCGCCCGCGAAGACTAACGTCCGTGTCAGGTTTTCCCCGCTGGCCCTTGCCCCACAACAGGTCAGCGAACGTCTAGTCGACCACGATGCGGCACCGGAGCGAGCGGAGCGAGCGCAGGTGCTCGCCAGCGAGCGAACGACCGCGGGCCGGGTATCCCGGCCCGCAGAGAGCGAGCGAGACCAGTGGACTTCGCACACACGCCAGAAGACGAGGCCTTCCGCGACGAGCTGCGCGCGTGGCTCGACGTCGAGCTCCCGAAGTTCCTCGCGGACTGGGGCGGCGACGAGGATCCCGGCGGCGGTCGTCAGGCGGGCATCGCCCGCACGCAGGAGCGCCGCAAGGACTGGCAGCGCCGCCTGAACGAAGGGCGGTGGGCGTCGATCAACTGGCCGAAGAGCTGGAACGGCCGTGAGGCGACGCCGGTGCAGAACGTCATCTACTCCGAAGAGATGGCGCGGGTGCGCGCGCCCGGCATCTACAACGCGAACGGCATCTGGCAGATCGGTCCCATGATCATCGCGTGGGGCACCGAAGAGCAGCAGCAGCGGTGGCTGCCCGGCATCCTGTCGGCCGACGAGCACTGGTGCCAGGGCTTCAGCGAGCCCCAGGCCGGCTCGGACCTCGCGAACCTGCGGACGACCGCGGTGCGCGACGGCGACGAGTACGTCGTCAACGGTCAGAAGATCTGGATCTCCACCGCGCACCTCGCGAAGTGGGGCCTGTTCCTGCTGCGCACCGATCCCGGCGCGATCGAGCGCGGCGCGAAGCACGAGGGCATCACCGCGTTCATCATCGACATGGAGACTGCGGGCATCGAGTGCCGGCCCATCAAGGACATCGTCGGCGACGAGATGTTCAACGAGGTGTGGTTCACGGACGCGCGCATCCCGGCGTCGTGCCGCCTCGGTGAGGAGGGCCAGGGCTGGCAGGTCGCGATGGGCACGCTCGGCCGTGAGCGCGTCGGCACCGCCGGCCTCGCCATCACGATGGCCGCCGACCTGCGAGCGATGATCTCCGCGGCGCGAGCCGTCAACCCGGACGCGCTCGAGGACCCCGAGATCCGCGAGCGCATCGCGCGCGCCTATACCGACATCGAGTTCACCAAGCTGCTCAACTACCGGGCGCTCACGAAGATCATCAAGGGTCAGAAGAACTGGCCCGAGGTGCCGCTCGCGAAGCTCCAGTGGAGCCACCTGGCACAGACGCTCGCCGAGCTCGCGGTGGACCTGCTCGGCCCGAACGGCCTGCTCCTGCGCGGCGGTGAAGATGCGATCGACGGCGGCTCGTGGGCCCGGCTCTACAGCTTCCAGCGGTACACGTCGATCGGGGCCGGCGCGACCGAGGTGCAGAAGAACATCATCGCCGACCGCGCCCTCCTCCCCCGCAAGTGACCTCGAAGCGCCCCTCAGTCCAATAGAGCGGCTTCAGGAGCGCATCGAATGAAGCTGGGGATCGTCACACCGGTCCTGACGCGGCTGCCGGGCGCGCACGCGCGCTGGGAGGCCGACGGCGGGATCGCCGAGGTCGCGCACGTCGTCGGCGAAGCCGAGCGCTTGCGCTACGACTTCTGCACGTGCAGCGAGCACGTGGTCGTTCCCGCGACGGTCGCGGCCGAACGCGGGGCCACCTACTGGGACCCGCTCGCGGTCTTCGGCTACCTCGCGGCGCGCACCACCACCATCCGGTTCGCCACCTTCGTGCTGGTGCTCGGCTACCACCACCCGCTCGCGATCGTGAAGCGCTACGGCACGCTCGACCAGGTGAGCGGCGGTCGGCTCGTGCTCGGCGTCGGCGTCGGGACCCTCGAGGAGGAGTTCGACCTCCTCGGCGCACCGATGGCCGACCGGGGTGCGCGTGGAGACGACGCCATCCGCGCGATGCGCGCCGCGTTCGGACGGCTCGAGCCCGAATACCACGGCTCGCACTACGACTTCGAGGGGCTGGTCGTCGACCCCACGACGATCGGCGACGTGCCGATCTGGATCGGTGGGCAGTCGGCGCGGTCGCTGCGACGGGCGGTCGAGCTCGGCGAGGCGTGGGCACCCTTTGCCCTGAACCGCACCCAGATCGGTGAGCTGGTCGCCGCGGCGTCGGGCACGCCCGCGTGGGAGGCGCGCACCGCGCCGCTCGAGATCATCGTCCAGCCGACGCCCCCGCTCGACCCGGCCGGCGACGCCGACGGGACCCGCGAGCGGGTGCAGCGCCTCGCCGACGCCGGCATCACCGGCATGGCCGTTCGCTTCGTGCACCACTCGCTCGAGCACTACTGCGAGCAGCTGGCCGCGCTCCGCGAGCTCGTGCCCGCTCCCTGATCCGGCTCCCCGATCCGGCGAGTGAGCTCAGCCCGCGAGGACGGCCCTCGTGTGGCGGGCGACCATGCGGTCCTCGTCGGTGCGCACGACCCGCACCGTGCACGCCGCGCCGTCGGCGCTGATCACGTCGGCGTCCCGATCGTTGCGGCTCGGGTCGACGACGACGCCGAGGTGCTCGAGCCCCTCGCAGATCTCGGCTCGCACCGCGGCGCTGCGCTCGCCGATCCCGGCCGTGAAGACGAGCGAATCGAGACCACCCAGGGCGGCCGCGTAGGCGCCCACCTGGAGCCGGACGCGGTAGCAGAACACCTCGACCGCGACGGCGGCCGCCGCATCGGACGCCCGCGCGTCGAGGAGGTCGCGCATCGATGCGGTGCCCCCGGAGAGGCCCCGCAGCCCGCCGCGCTCGTCGACCACCTGCTCGAGGGCCTCGACATCTGCACCGCGCTCGCGCAGCAGCCACAGCAGCACGCCGGGGTCGAGATCCCCGCTCCGGGTGCTCATCGGGATGCCGCCGGTCGGCGTCAGCCCCATCGACGTGTCGACCGAGTGCCCGTCGACCACCGCGGTCACGCTCGCGCCGTTCCCGAGGTGGGCGACGACCGCGCGCCCGAGCGTGTCAGCGCCGAGCGAGCTCACGACGTACTCGTAGGACAGCCCGTGGAACCCGTACTTGCGGATCCCGGCGTCGGCGAGGTCGCGCGGCAGCGCCAAGCGCCAGGCGCGCTCCGGCAGCGTGCGGTGGAACGCGGTGTCGAAGCACGCCACCTGCGGCAGCGCGGGCAGCCGCGCGGCAACGGACTCGATCCCGCTGATCGACGGCGGCAGGTGCAGTGGCGCCAGCGCCACCGCGGCCCGCAGGTCCGCCAGCAGTGCGTCGTCGACCCGCGCCGGCTCGACGTGATCGGGGCCGCCGTGGACGACCCGGTGCCCTGCCGCGCCCACCGTCGACCCGGCGTCCCCCAGCTGCTCGAACGCCTGCTCGAGCGCGGTGCGGTGGTCGGCCGGACCGTCGCCACCGATGCCCTCGACCGCTGCGCGGACGACCTCGCGCTCCTCGCTCGCGGCGACGTCGAACACCGCACACTTCACCGACGACGAGCCGGTGTTGACGCAGAGGACGCGCAGCTCGCTCATCGCGGCGTCCAGCGCCAGTCCCTCACCTCCGGCATGTCCTCCAGGTGCTGCACGACGTAGCCGCGGTGCTCCTTGAGCTTCGCGTTGCAGTGCGTGACGAGGCTCTCGGCACCGACGGGCTTGCGCCGAGCCCGGCGGATCGCCTCGAGCGCGAGGTGGTAGCGGCTCATCCCGTTGCGCACCACCATGTCGAAGGGCGTCGTGGTGGTGCCCTCCTCCTCGTAGCCGCGCACGTGGAACCGGCCCGGCTCGGGCCGTCCGTGGATGACGTGGTGCATCGCGCTCGGATACCCGTGGAAGGCGAACACGACGTCGGTGTCGGCGGTGAAGAGGTCGAGGAACCGCCCGCCGTCCATGCCGTGGGGATGCACGTCGGGCAGGAACAGCGTCATGAGGTCCACGACGTTCACTACCCGGAAGTCGAGCGTCGGCACGAGCTCCCGCAGCATGTCGGCCGCAGCGAGCAGCTCGAGCGTCGGGATGTCGCCCGCGGACGCGAGCACGACGTCGGGCTCCGCGCCGGGCCGCTGCGAACCGGCCCACTCCCAGATCGATGCACCGGCGGCGCAGTGCAGCGCGGCCTCCTCCATCGGCAGCCACTGCGGCTGGGGCTGCTTGTCGATGACCACGAGGTTGACGCAGTCGCGGTTGCGGAAGCAGTGGTCGGCGACCGAGAGCAGGCAGTTGGCGTCGGGCGGGAAGTAGATCCGCGCCACGTTGCCCCGCTTGGTGACGATGGTGTCGATGAGCCCCGGGCCCTGGTGGCTGAACCCGTTGTGGTCGTTGCGCCAGCAGGTGGAGGTGAGGAGCACGTTGAGCGACGCCACCGGCGCGCGCCACGAGAGGTCGCTCGCGGCCTCGAGCCACTTCGTGTGCTGCACCGTCATCGACGCGGAGACCATCGCGAACGCCTCGTAGGTGGCGAACAGACCGTGGCGGCCGGTGAGCAGGTAGCCCTCGAGCCAGCCCTGGCAGTTGTGCTCGCTGAGGATCTCCATCACGCGTCCGTCGGGCGAGATGTGGTCGTCGGCCGCAGACGACGGCTCGAGCAGGCAGCGGTTCTCCACCTCGAACACCGCGCCGAGCCGGTTGGAGTTCGTCTCGTCGGGACAGAACAGGCGGAAGCGATCCCCGTTGCGCGTGTAGACGTCGCGCAGCATCTCGCCGAGCTGGCGCGTCGACTCGTGCAGCTCGGCTCCGCGCTCCTCGACCGCCAACGCGTACTCACTGAACAGCGGGAGGTCGAGGTCGCGCAGCACGAGTCCACCGTTGGCATTCGGGTTGGCACCCATGCGACGTGTGCCGGACGGCGCCTGCGCAACGACCGCGTCGATCGGCCGCCCGCGGCCGTCGAAGAGCTCCTCCGGCCGGTACGAGCGCATCCACGCCTCGAGCATCGCCAGGTGCTCCGGGTTGTCGCGGACGTTCGCGAGCGGCACCTGGTGCGCACGGAACGTGCCCTCCACCTGCTCGCCGTCGACCACCTTCGGACCGGTCCAGCCCTTGGGAGTGCGCAGCACGATCGCCGGCCACCGGACGCGACCCTTGACGCCGTGGGTGCGCGCGTGCGCCTGGAGGTCGCGGATCCGGTCGAACGCGTGGTCCATGGTCGCCGCGAGGGCGCGGTGCACCGTGGGCGGGTCGTCGCCCTCGACCACGAGCGGTTCCCAGCCGTAGCCACCGAGGATCGACTCGATCGCCGCGTTGCTCGCGCGACCGAAGACGGTCGGGCCGGAGATCTTGTAGCCGTTGAGGTGCAGGATCGGGAGGACGGCGCCGTCGCGCGCCGGGTTCAGGAAGTCGATGCCCTGCCAGGAACCCGACAGCGGTCCGGTCTCGGCCTCGCCGTCGCCGATGACGCACGCGACGACGAGCTCGGGGTTGTCGAACGCGGCACCGAACGCGTGCACCAGTGCGTACCCGAGCTCGCCGCCTTCGTGGATGGATCCCGGCGTCGGCACGCTGACGTGGCTCGGGACGCCGCCCGGCGTCGAGAACTGACGGAAGAAGCGGCGCATGCCGTCGGCGTCGCGCGTGATGTCGGGATAGATCTCGCTGTAGGTGCCCTCGAGCCACACGTTGGCGAGGATCGCCGGGCCGCCGTGACCCGGCCCGGCGATGTAGATGACGTCGGAGTCACGCTCGCGGATGATGCGGTCCAGGTGGGTCCACACGAGGCTCAGGCCGGGGGACGTGCCCCAGTGGCCGAGCAGCCGGGGCTTGATGTGCTCCGGCCGGAGCGGCTCCTCGAGCAGCGGGTTGTCGGCCAGGTAGATCTGCCCGACCGTGAGGTAGTTGGCCGCGCGCCAGTAGGCGTCGAGGGCGTGCAGTGCGTCATCGTCGAGGACGGTCGTCGAGGCCGGCGTCACGTCGCCCACACCGTCGCCGCGGCAACCAGCGCGATCGGCACCGCGACCGCCAACACGACCAGCGACATGAAGCACACGCCGATGCCGGTGATCCCCACGAGCCCGAACGTCTCCACGAGCGCGGTCGAGCGCTCGCCGGTGTCCTTGCCCGCGCGACGCCACCGGCGCACGGCGCGGCCGACATCGACGAGGCCCCGCATCCCCAGCCGACGCTCCGAGAGCTCGCTCCGCAGCTTCGTGAGGCGTCCGACTGCCGCGGCCTGATCCTGCAAGGAGGCGAGCAGCCCGCGCAGGTCGTCGGCGAGCTCGCCGGCGCGCGTCGAGAGCACCCGCAGGCGGTGCCGGTTGATGAGCACCAGGGCAACCGGGATGACGCACGCGATGGCGAGCACCAGCGAACCCCACGTGCGGTTGCCGCCTTCGTCGATGAGCGCGGTGCCGAGCGTCGCCCAGATCACCAGGCCGCCCGCGGCAGCACCGAGCGCGACCACGCCGAGCGAGGAAGCGACGCGTCCGGCCACCGCGGCGGCGAGTCGGGCGACGTCGTCGATCAGGCCGTCGAGCTGCGCGGGCAGCGGGGTGCGTTCGCTCGGCGCGGCCACGCCTTCAGGCTAGGCCCTGCCGTGCAACGTCCAGGCCAACGTCGCGTGGACGATGAGTGGCTGGTCCGGGGTCACGACGACGGGAGACAGGTTGAGCTCGTCCGGCGGACCCGACTGCGGCTCCACGCACTCGGCGTGCTCGGGCTCGGTGTAGACGACGACGCACGGGCAGTCGGACTCCAGTCGGACCGTCGCCGCATCCGGCCACCGGAGCACCGCGACGGGGGTACCGAGATCGGTGAAGCAGTCGTCCCACGGCGGCGGCTGCACCGGACCGAGCTCGCCGGTGGGGATCCCGTCGTCGTCCTTCTTGTACATCGAGTCGGCGTGCAGCTCGACCTCGAGGGCCTCCCCGCGCTCGAGCTCGCGCTGCCACCACGGGTGCCAACCGCACGATGCGGGCATCGGGCGGTCGGCCGCGTGCACCTCCATCGTGAGCGCCAACGCCTGGGGGGTCAGCTCGAACCGCTGCACGACACGACCCCCGAAGGGCCACGGGTCACCCAGGGCGACGCCGAGCACCGCGGCGTCGCTCGAGGACTGCGCGACCTGCCACCGCAGATCGCGTACGTAGCCGTGGATGGCGTGCGGAGGCTTGTTGCACGGAAGCTGGTACTCGGCGCCGCCGAACGACAGCTTGCCGTCGCGTACGCGGCCGGCGAACGGGGCCATCGGGAACGCACCGTGGTTGCGGTCGTCGACCTCGGGTGGCACGAGCAGCGAGAGCCCGTCGACGACGAGTCGCTCGATCCGCCCGCCGCCGAGCTCGTCGATCGTGACGCTCGCGGCGCCGGCCTGGAGCGTGAGCACGGTCGCTCAGCCGAGCCGTTCGATGACGGTGGCGTTCGCCTGACCGCCGCCCTCGCACATCGTCTGGAACCCGTAGCGGCCCCCGGTGGCCTCGAGGTGGTTGAGCATGGTGGTGGCGATGCGCACACCGCTCGCACCGAGGGGGTGGCCGATGGCGATGGCGCCGCCGCGCGGGTTGTACTTCTCCGGGTCGGGCTGGAACTCCTTCGCCCACATCAGCGCGATCGCCGCGAACGCCTCGTTGCACTCCATGACGTCGAAGTCGTCGATCTTCATGCCGCTGCGGTCGAGGAGCTTGCGGGTCACCGGATTGGGTGCCGACAGCACGAGCACGGGATCGTCGGCACCGACGGCGAAGTGCGCGAAGCGCGCTCGGATCGGCAGGCCGAGCCGCTCGGCCGTCGCCCGCTCGGCGATCAGCATGGCCGATGCCCCGTCACTCATCTGCGACGCGTTGCCGGCGGTGATGTCGGGCGCCGGCTGGTCGTCGGACTCCCACGCCGGCTTCAGCGCGGCGAGGCCTTCCAGGGTCGTCGACGGCCGGATGCCCTCGTCGGTGCTCAGGACCTCACCGGTCTCGACCCCGTCCTCGTCGCGGATCGGCACCGGGAGGATCTCCCGGGCGAAGTGGCCGTTCTCGGTGTTGGCGTGGGCCCGCTGCTGGCTCTGAAGCGAGAACTCGTCCATCTCCTCCCGGGTGACCCCGAACTTGTCGGCGAGGACCTGCGCGACCCAGAACTGGATGCCGAGGACGCCGTTGCACGCATCGAGGAACGCGGGCGAGAAGGGACCGATCCCACCGCGCGCGTTGCTCGACATCGGAGCGCGAGTCATCGACTCGACCCCACACGCGATGCCGATGTCGTACGCGCCGGCCATGACACCCTGGGCGACGAAGTGCATCGACTGCTGCGACGATCCGCACTGGCGATCGACGCTCGTCGCCGGCACGTGCGCCGGGAGGCCCGCAGCGACCCACGCGTTTCGCGTGACGTTGCACCCTTGCTCGCCCGCCTGCGACACACAGCCGCCGACGACGTCATCGATCGAGGCCGGATCGACGTCGTTGCGCTCGAGGAGCGACCGCAACGCGAAGCCGAGGAGGTCCGTCGGGTGCCAGCCCGACAGCGCGCCCTTCCGCTTGCCGATCGCGGTCCGCAAGGTGTCGACGATCACTGCCTCTCGCACGTGCACTCCTCTCGGGTCACTTCCGCGGAGGAGAGTAGTGGTGGGAGCGGGTCGGTAACCTGCCCCCACCATGCGCATCGCCGCTCTCGTCAAGCAGATCCCGGCGTTCGAGGAGATGGAGCTGGGCGCCGACGGACGGCTTCGTCGCGCCGGTCTCGATCTCGAGATGAACCCCTACTGCCGGCGCGCGGTGAGCCAAGCCGTCGAGCTCGCGGCCGCGGTGGGCGACGGCACCGTCACCGCGGTGACGCTCGGGCCGCCGAGCGCCGAAGACGTGCTCCGCGAGGCGATCGCGTGGGGCACGCAGAACAACGTGTCGACCGACGGCATCCTCATCTCGGATCCTGCGTTCGCCGGCTCCGACACGCTCGCCACCGCGCGGGCCCTCGCGGCGTGCCTCCGACTCGGAACGCCCTTCGACCTTGTGATCCTCGGGCGCAACTCCGTCGACGCCGACACCGGGCAGGTCGGACCCGAGCTCGCCGAGCTCCTCGACCTGCCGTTCGCCACCGGGGTGCGCTACCTGAGCATGAAGGGCGACGTCCTGCACCTGCGTTGCGAGCACGACGACGGGTGGGTGCAGGCCGAGATCCCCGTGCCCGCCGTGATCTCGGCCGCCGAGCGCTTGATCGATCCGTGCAAGGTCGATCCCGCCGAGCGGGAGCTGGTCCCCTCGTCGTCGATCCGCACCGTCACCGCCGCCGAGCTCGGCGACGGACCGTGGGGCGCCGCCGGGAGCCCCACCTCCGTCGGCCCGGTCCGGGTGCACGAGGTCGCGCGCGATCGCATCGTCCTCGCCGGCCCGCTCACCGAGCAGGTCGAGCACGCGGTGGAGCTGCTCGCGGCACGCGATGCGCTCGATGCCCCCGCCGACCCGCGCGCGGAGACCGGCTCGGTACCGCCGGCCCGCGGCGCCGACGGCCCGGCCGTCGCGGTGCTCGCGGAGCCGGGTCGGGCCCACGTGACGCGCGAGCTCCTCGGTCGAGCCGCAGAGCTCGCGGGCGCGATCGACGGGCACGTCGTCGCCGTCAGCGCGGACGTCACCGATGCCCACGTCCTCGCGTCCTGGGGCGCCGACGCGGTCCTGCTCCTCGGCGACGACCTCGTGGAAGAAGACGTGAGCGCCGTGCTCACGACCTGGGCGCGCGACGCCGAGCCGTGGGCGGTGCTCGCACCGAGCACCGCCTGGGGACGCGAGGTCTCCTCGCGCACTGCGGCCGCGCTCGGTGCCGGCCTCACCGGCGACGCCGTCGATCTCGAGGTCGCCGACGGCCGCCTCGTGGCGTGGAAGCCGGCCTTCGGCGGCCAGCTCGTCGCCGCCATCACCGCCACCTCGCCGGTGCAGATGGCCACCGTCCGCGCCGCCATCCTCCCCACGCTCGCGCCCCGCGTCGGGGCGGTCGCGGTCGCACACGAGGTCGCGGTCCAACGACGTGGTCGCGTCACCGTCCTCGCGCGCACCCGCGACGACGATCTCGACACTCTCGCCGAGGCGCACGCCGTCGTCGGCGTGGGGCAGGGCGTGGAGCCCGACGACTATCCCCTGCTCGAGCCGCTCTGCGAAGCGCTGGGCGCGGAGCTCGCGGCCACCCGCAAGGTCACCGACAACGGATGGATGCCACGCGCCCGCCAGCTCGGCATCACCGGCCGCACGATCGCGCCCCACCTCTATGTCGCGCTCGGGCTCGGCGGGAAGTTCAACCACATGGTCGGCGTCCGCTCGGCCGCCACGATCCTCGCGGTGAACACCGATCCCGAAGCCCTGGTCTTCACCAGCGCCGACATCGGGATCGTCGGCGATTGGCGCGAGGTGCTGCCGCTCCTGGTGGCGCGGCTCAGTGCGCGACGGCCACTTCCAGCGCGATGACTGCCCCGCCCAGCAGCGGGTAGACGAGCGCCGACACCGTCGCCGCGTGCCAGCGCATGCGAGCCTGGCGGCCCAGCACGATCCCGATCCCGAACAGCGCCACCAGCGAGATGACGATCGCGGCGTCGGCCGCACGCGCGTCGTCGACGGAGTGGAACAGGCCGATGGCGATGGCCGGGAGCGGGATCAGGAAACCAAGCAGCAGTGCGGAGTTCTCCACCATGCACGCGCGCACCGAGTCGGGGTGCAGGTGCTGGTGCCTGCTGATCGCGTGCCCCATCGCCGCCGCGAACGAGTGCGCGAGCCAGAGCACGACGCCGGTCGCGACGAGGATCCGCAGCAGGTCGATCGAGTCGGCGGCGTCATCGGCCGCCGCGATCAGGGTGACCGCGATGATCCCGCCGTAGACGACGTGCCCGACCTTGTGGGCACGATGCTGGTGCGCCTCGACCTGTTCGGGTGAGAGGGCCTCGTCGAGCGCGTCGGGCGTCTCCGCGGACGCGTCGAGCGCGTCGGTCACCGCGGCGTCACGCGTCCTTCGCGACCGACTTCGGGCGCCAGAAGGTGGCGAGGAAGCCGACCGTCCCCACCACGCCGAGGAGGAACCCGATCAGGAGCCCGGTGCCCGGGTCGAACGGGAAGTGGAAGCCGAACGCGTCGTCGAGCGACCACTCACCCGGCCCGACCGCCGAGAGACCGACCGCCACCGCGCCGACGATGCCGACGTACTCCCAGCCCTCTTTCTGGCTGTTCAGGAAGAACCCGTTCTTCCAGTGGTTCGTGACCATCGCCACGAAGAGGATCGACGCCATGCCGCCGTAGGCCGCCGGCGTGAGGAAGCCCACGACGAGCGCGGCGCCGGCCGCGAGCTCGGTGTACGTGACGGTCATCGCCTGGAGCGGCCCGTTCTTCAGGCCGAGGCTCTCGAACCAGTTCGCCATGCCCGGACCCGACCGGAGGGACTGGAGGTGGCGCCACCCGTGGGCGAAGAGCATCGCGCCGAGGGCCACGCGGACGATGAGGAGACCGAGGTTGAGTGCGTCGAGGTCGTTCACGGGCCGCAGGCTAGCCACTCGACACGCGTCGGTCCGGCGGACCGAACGGGGACGACGCCCGCCGGCCGTCGGGTGACCCGACGACCGACGGACGTCACCCCGACGTCAGACGGTCTCCTTGTCGCCGTAGACCGTGAGCGCGTAGATCACCATGCCCGCGATCACGATGTAGACGAGCGAGCGCCCCGGCGTGGCGAACATCCAGAAGAACTCGACGACGATGCCGATCATCGCCGCCAGGATGCCGACCCAGCGCGCCCACTGGGCCCGCTGGAAGACGCCGAACCCGGCGATGACGATGACGATCCCGACGATGAGGTAGATCCAGCCCCACGTCTCGAGGTTCGACTCGTAGAGGATCTCGTTGACGGCCCGGTCCTTGTTGTCGAGGGCCCACAGGCCCGAGATGATGTCGAAGAACCCGGCGATGATCAGGACGATGCCGGCGAAGCCGATCCAGCCGGTGCCCTTCTTGGTGATGGGTGCTGCCATTGGGTGTGTCTTCCCCCTGTCGTGGCGGTGCCGCGGTGGCACCCGCCGTTGTCAGACCCCGGTCAGGGACCGGAGGTTTCGTGCCGTGCCGTCCGCCGCGTAGGCTGACACCGACGTCAGGGAACTGCCGGGCCCGCGGCCCGAGGGGGAACACCGATGCCGAACGCCGACGACCTCATCCTCGTGAGCGTGGACGACCACGTGGTCGAGCCGCCCACCCTCTTCGACGCGCACCTCCCGGAGAAGTGGAAGGAGTACGCCCCGAAGTTCGTGCACAAGGACGACGGCACCGACGTCTGGACGTACGAGGGTGGCGAGATCCCCAACATCGGCCTCAACGCGGTCGCGGGCAAGCCACCCGAGGAGTACGGGATCGAACCCACGTCGCTTGCCGGCATCCGCAAGGGCTGCTGGGACATCCACGAGCGCGTCGCCGACATGAACCGCAACGGGGTGCTCGGCTCGATGTGCTTCCCGAGCTTCGTCCAGTTCTGCGGCCAGCTCTTCTCACGCTCCAAGGATCTCGACGTCGGGCTCAACCTGCTCCGCGCCTACAACGACTGGCACATCGACGAGTGGTGCGGCACCTATCCCGGCCGCTTCATCCCGCTGTCGATCCCCCCGATCTGGGACCCGCAGCTCATGGCCGACGAGGTGCGACGCGTCGCGAAGAAGGGCTGTCACGCGGTCACGTTCTCCGAGAACCCCGCGAAGCTGGGCTGGCCGCACATCTTCGGCGGCCACTGGGACCCCTTCTTCCAGGCGTGCGAGGACGAGGGCACGGTGATCTGCCTGCACATCGGCTCCTCGTCGACGACGCTCGCGCTCGAGGAGGGCGCTCCGATCGACGTGATGATCACCCTCACGCCCCTCAACACGATGCACGCCGCGACCGACCTCATCTGGTCCGACGTGCTGCGCCGGTTCCCGAACCTGAAGTTCGCGCTGTCCGAGGGCGGCACGGGCTGGGTGCCCTACTGGCTCGAGCGCATCGACTACACGTACCAGCAGCACCGCTTCTGGACCGGCCAGGACTTCGGCGACCAGCTGCCGAGCCAGGTTGCGCTCGACCACTTCTCGTTCTGCTTCATCAGCGACCGCGCCGGCGTCGAGGACCGGCACCGCATCGGCATCGACAACATCACGTGGGAGTGCGACTACCCGCACTCCGACTCGACGTGGCCGAACTCGCCCGAGGTGCTCGCCAAGCAGCTCGACGGCGTGCCCGACGACGAGGCGGCGAAGATCACGTCCGAGAACGCGATGCGCATCTACCAGTACGACCCGTTCGCGCACCGCCCGAAGGAGCAGTGCACCGTCGCCGCCCTGCGCGCCGAGGCGAAGGACTAACCCCGCTCCAGGACGGTTCGGATCTCCTCAGGGCGCTACCGGCGCATACGACACCCCACGAACGGCGGCATCGACGAGCGCCCGCCGCAAGGCTTGCGACACGAGCACGTACTGGAACGCGCTGGCGCCAGCGCCGAACCACTGCGTCGTCCTGACGATCGGGGTTTCTGGTGTCTCTGCGAGGCTCGGAAAGAACCCCCGCGTCCACGGTCGCCACTTCTCAACGCCACACGTGGTGCAGCGTTCGGAAGGGCGATCATGCACGTCGACCGCGATCGTCGCCAGGACCCGGAGCTGCACGACGGTCACCAACTCGACGTCTCCACGTTCGGTCAGGACCGGCATCGCCTCGACGCCGAACTCTCGGATGGGCTCGCGCCAGACGTCGGGCCTCACGAAGAACTCGCCGAAGACCCAGTTCAGCTGGAGGACGCTCCGGCGTCCCCACTTCGGCTCCGATCGCATGCGGAACGGTGCACGCTGCCGGAGCCCGACGCCGCATGCCGCGCAGGTCGCACGCTGGTCGTAGGTGGCCTGCAGGTATCCGAAATTGTCGGGGTCGGGCTGCGGGTAGCCCCACTGCCAATCGGGCGTCAACGCCAGCCACGCGGCCTCGTCGATCTCGTCCGCCGAGAATGCCGTTCGCACGAAGTCGACGGCGTTCCGCTCACGGATCCATCGCTCGACCTCGGGCCACTCTGCATCCGCCTCGTCGATCTCGAAGGTCGTGAGTGCCGACCCTTCCGCACCAGCGAGCGGCGTGGTCTCGCCGGCGCGCAGCACACCCAACCGATCGAGCTCAGCTCGTTCGGCTCGCGTCAAGTTCGCCGACACACGGTGCACGATCTTCAAGCACGTCGAGGGTAAAGGGTTCTTCGAGGACCCGCGCACGGAACCGACTGACGGCGACACCCGAGCCGAGCGCGACGCGCCGGTGTCAGACCGCGGCGGTGACGGCTCGCTTCATGGCGGCGCCGGACTCCTCGCGGAAGCGCTGCTGCTGGCGGACGACGTAGCGACCGCCGAGCCGAGCCCACCACGCCTGCGGGCGGGAGAACACCCGCATCCGGTAGACCACCGAGCCGTCGGACCGCCGGGCGACCTCGAAGCGCTCTTCGCCCCGCTCGGCGTGCGCCGCGAGCGTGCCGTACGCGAAGCCGCACTCGTCCGCGCCGTCGACGACGTAGACCACCCGGGCGACGTTCAGCGACCAGAGCCCGAGCCGGTGCGCGATCGGGGCGACCGCGTCACCCACCGCCGGCGGTCGGACCGCACCGTGGAGCCGCACCCAGCCGAGGTCGAACATGCGCCACGACCGGAGCGCCTCGACCGCGGCCTCGTACACCGCGTCGCCCGTGCCGAGCTCCTCGCTCCAGGTCGCGTGGGCGTAGCCGCGCGGGAGCCGCTCGGCCTCCGTCGCCCCGACCTCCGGGTAGGAGAACGGTTCGTCGCGCGTACGCAGCAGCAGCCGCTGGACGACCGACGCCGACGGCTTGCGGACGTGGAGCGGCACCCCGGGAGTCTGGCCGTGGGACCGCTCCCCGCCCCCACCGAGGCCTACTGGTCCCGGGCCAGGTGCAAGAGGCCCGGGACGAGGCCCTGGTCGGCGAACGCCCGGAGCGCCCGCTCCTCGTCGAGGTCCAGCACGACGGCATCACCCGGCTCCCGGCTGACCACGAACGACACCAGGCAGTCCTCGCAGCTGATGGTGTGCTGCATCACGCACTCGTCACAGTCGATTCGCATGCCCTGACGATCGCATCGGGGTGTGACAATGCTCTGACCTGCGGTTTCGCGCGGGATCGGGACTGTCACACCCCCGTGGTTTCGTGGGGTCATGGAGACGTGGCCGAGCGACATCGCCAAGGCGAGGAGCGCGCTGAGCACCCTCTTCGCGGGTGTCGACGTGCCGCGCCTGGACACGAAGCAGGCCCAGCGGGCGTTGCGCTCGGTCGCGGCGATGGAGGCGATGTGCGCGGCGATGAGGGGCCGCCTCGCCCAGCGCGTCGCCGAGACCACCTCATGCACGGGCGCGGGGCAGCGCTCCCCAGCACACCTCGTGGGCAAGCTCACCGGCACCACCGTCGGCGACGCCGCTCGGTCCCTGGAGACCGCGAAGCAGCTCGAGGGGCTGCC